>JAAYJT010000009.1 GCA_012522795.1 Bacteroidales bacterium
AAGGAAGTACCCATTCTTCGTTTCCATCACTATCAGATAAAGCAAAAAAAGGTCTTACCCAATAAACGCCATCTGGTTCCCATGGATGTTTCCAGTAGCCATATCCGCTGATTAAGTATTTATTATCAGAAGTAATAATCAAATTTGTTGGATTGTTCTCAACTGATTCCGGGTAATCAAGTATGTTAACAAAAGGTTTTATCCAAAGTATTTCGCCATTTGCATTGAGCTTAATAAGATGTGTGATTTCATATGGATTTTGCCCTAAGTCATCAATAAGAACTACTATGTCGCCGTTATCAAGCTCTTTTAAGTGTTCGGCAGAAGGATTCATTTCAGATTGGCTTACAAAACTTTTACACCATTCACTTTCTCCACAAGCATTTAATTTCAATACAAATGCTGCAGAAATTTCATTTCCAGCTATTCTGCCACAAACTAAAATACCACCATCACGTGATTGTTCAATAGAATATGGTGTAACATAACCCATGTAACCAAGCGAGAGTATTCTATCCCACAAAACTTCACCATTAATATTTGTTTTAATCAGCCAGCCCCATCTCTCATTATAATTATAATTAGGATGATAATTTCCACAAATTAAATAACCTTTATCATAAGTTTCAATCACATCACAGGCACGAACATATATATTATGTAATCCATAAAACTTAGGCCAGATTTGAGCAACCGAAGACAATGATAGAATTATCAGACATAAAGAAAAAAAATAACTATTTTTCATAATTCATGTATTAAAAACTCCCTGTGCTTGTTAAAACAAGCACAGGGAGTTTAATGATTAGTGAACAATTAAGCGCTTAGTTTCAATAATACGATTACTGTAGTAAATACTAATAATATAAGTGCCGGGCTTATAATCGCTTAGTGGGAAAACAACCTGATCTCTGTTCTTTTGCAAAGACATGGTTTCAATGATTTTACCCTCAATACCGGTTACAGTTAAAAATGCCTGAGCATTAATCAGATTAAAGCCTTGTAAATCGTAGTTAATAATTACGAAATCTTTTGCCGGATTGGGATGCAATATTATCACCTCATCCTGCTGTGTAACATTTGAACGCTTTCTATGCTTTACAAGGTCAGACTTATTAAAATCAGGTAGGGGGATTTCAGGTTCATATTCAACAATGCTATGGGCAACAAGAATATTGCGTGCATAATTGCTTGCCGGCTTTGAGCCATTATCCATCATATCCAATAGCCATGCCACTGTGGTGCTATCAGGCAAATAAATACTTTTCCCCTGTTGCCTGAGCGCCTCAGTTTTAGAAACGAAAGTAATAATATCATTATGAGCTATAAGTTTTTCTGAATCAAGACTGAACGTAGTAGGAATTGAGTTTAGAATATCCAATGCAGCAACATTATTGCCTTGCTCCTGCCTTATAAAGGCTGCCTGATACCATTGATGCAATGAATTATCTGCAAGCAGAATGTTAATAATAGTATCCTTAGAGGATGCAGTATTATAATTTAAGTACAAATGTATCAATTGTTTTTGATACTCAGCTTCTTTGTTTCTGTAGTATGAAAAAGTAGCTTGTAGATTTTCAAAAACCGAAACAATATCACGACCTTCAAGTATTTCATCCCACATATAATCAGGTAAGGCTTGAAATCGTTGTTCAAGCAAATCTAAGAGTTCATTGCTTTTGGCGCTGTGGGGGTTTGCAACAAGTATATTGCGTATCATTGCATCAATAAGCACGTTTTCTTTTTCAATTGCTGAAGCTAATACTTTGTTGCTTATATAAGGTGAACTCGACATTAGCTCATTGTAGACTTCCAAACTTTGCCAGGGTGCACTCGTGCTTACATTCCAATATAATGCTTCGGTATCGCCAGCATCTTTCAGCGCATTGATCACAGTGTTAACAGCTTCAGCCTGTTGCTTGGCATCAGCTATCAAAAATCTTAATTGTCCTTCGTTGAATCCTCCGCCGGGCGGATTAATATTGGAAGGACAACTATCATCACCCCATGCAGCATCTTTATTTTCTTCCTTCGTTACACCTGATATGTATTTTGGTTCTAACCTATCTTCTCCATTTTTAATACCATGATAATAATAATAAATATGCTCACATAAATTACGTATATCCGAATCTTTTGGTGAATACCAGCTAAAAATATTACCGGCAGGAGCATCGGGTAATGGTGCTGGAGAACCCTGGTAAGGTGCTATTCCTAAGTTATTTGCACCATTTGCAAGTACAAGAATGTCCCGCTGATTATAATCAAATTCATTACAACGAATTGTTAAACCATTAGAGGAATTTGCATCTCTGTTATTGCCTTGTGATAGAACCGATATATAATTATCTTCAAACCAGTTTTTGTAAAGAGTATTTCTTGCTTCGCCTGTGTCAAGAAATATGATTCCCGCCCAAAATTGATCAAAAACGTTTTCTTCAATTCTAAATCCGGCAGCATCATCATCTATCCGTATGCCAACAAAACCAGCTAAAAACTGATTTCTGATTACAATAAAATCATTAATTCCACTTGAATATATTCCATATACATTACCGTTAAAATATGCTGAGTCAACAAGAAAAGATTTGTTTGTTTCAGTACCTAAGACCATAATTCCATAACCGAGATCTTCGAATTTACTAATACGGACATTTTGACAAGGCTGATATAAATCAAGACAATAATCTAAAACTTTGAAGCTTGAATTTAGGCTAATTATTCCTGATACAGGTGTAATTTGTCTATCAAGATAGGTATTAATAAAATGGTTTCCTTCAGTAAGAATGCCGCTAACGCCAACTAATTTAATAAACGCTTCAGGATCAATATCAGGTATTATTGTAGATGTGAAATAAAAGTTACAGTTCTTAAAGTAGCTTAGATTATCCCTTGGTTCATCGTTAACAGGATGAAAGTTTTCGTACTCAGGAAGATAAACACCAATTTTATTATTACGGAACTCTGAGGAATGTGCCATAATAATACCACCAGTATAACCGGGTTCTATAGGAATAATTGGAAATCCGTCAATATTTTTATAATCAAATTCATCATCTGTTTTTCCTGCCAGTACTCCAATAAAAGCATTCATTACCAAAGCACCATTAGTAAAGCTTGCTTTTCCCTGATAAAGATACCCACTAGGATGTGATGAATATTGGCTTTTATCAGAACGCCCCCATACTTCTATACCGGGCCATAAACTATTTGAATTCAGATTTGTTAAAACACCTCCATCTACTGTTAATTTTCCTCCTCTTTTAACAATAAGCTTAGCATCCGGAGCAAACCTTACAGTTGATTCAATTGTAAGTACTGCACCTGGTTCTATTTGAATACCATAATCAATATCCTGATTGCTGGTCCATGTTTCGTTACCTGTAATAATTACGATACCCTGTGCCATAATTGTAAAAGCAATACACAGGATAAAGTTTATTGTTAATATGTATTTGATTGTTTTCATGTTTGTATGAGTTTAAATTAAATTAAAATATTTCCATTCTTTCGGTAAATTATAATTACACTAAGGAGGAAACAGTTTCTCATACAAAATGGTTTTACTTGTATGAACGGTAAATATATAGGGGAAGCTACTGCGTAACATAAGTTAAAATATATGCCATTAAGATAATACAGAAAAGTGAAAAGCAAGCAAAATATCCTCGATTTTTGAGAAGTGATTTTATTTTCCAATAAACTTCATTAACAAAACAGGATTTAAGATTAGTCTGTTATTTCAGTTTTTCTATCTCCGGTTCAAAATAATATTAACCGTGTTAACTCCATCAGTAATATCAATAATTCCATCTTGGTTTAAATCGGCATTTTCAAAGCAGAATGGATGAGGAATATTTCCAAGAATGTAGCTTAACATACATACTACATCCTGAATGTTTACTTCACCATCACAGTTTGCATCGCCGGGTAAAAACACTGGTTCATCCAATAAAGTTATAACGCCATTTAAAATATTCAAAGGAAGGAACGTACCATCAAGTGTACTTAAAATGGCATCTAAAAGGTTTAATTGATAAATTCCGGCTTGTGAAGGAGTGTTTAATATGAAAGAAATATTAACCAAAAAAGGAACTGTGGCAGTATGTGGTATACCTTCCACTCTCAAAATTGTACTGTTGGGCAAAATACCGGCATGTATACTAAAATCAGGTGGATTTATACTAATTGAATTATTCACATATGAAAAGCCGTCAGGTATTGAAATATCAAATCGGAATACAAAATACTGAATTTCACTTTGAATATGTATATCAATTACCATTGTTGAATCTG
>JAAYJT010000080.1 GCA_012522795.1 Bacteroidales bacterium
AATTGGGTTGTACTGCACAAACAAACTAAAAACACTTCAAATTTACCGTGGGTTTAGCGGGGAGGGAGCATGAATACAGAGCAGCGCTCGCCTGAAAACACAAAAAAGTGCATGTAAATCTTGCAAGGCAGTACCTCCGAAAGCTTTCGGTGGGTGCTGTTTTTAGGTTGTATGGAGGTCGGAAAATATTATAAAATCAAGTTCATCCCACTGACCTTAAGAAAATCCAAGGTTTTAACTCCATGCAACCGTAGCAACCTTGCTTAGATTTACGCAATTTTTTTGTGCGTGGGGAGGCCGATTATTCATGCTTGATTTTTGGTCCTTTTTATCAAGAAAAAGGACGAAAGAATGAAGTAATACAGTGATTTTAAGATGTAAAGAAATAGCCTTGCGAAAAGTTTTTAAAATGAAGCTACCGCAAATCATGGGCTTTAGCCCAAATTTACTGATGTTAAACCTTTTTTGCTAAAGCCGGCGGCAATTGATCCCGAATGACTCGGGAGAGAATTGATCCCGAAGCTATCGAGAGATAATTGGGTTGTACTGCACAAACAAACTAAAAACACTTCAAATTTACCGTGGGTTTGGCGGGGAGGGAGCATGAATACGGAGCAGCGCTCGCCTGAAAACACAAAAGTGCATGTAAATCTTGCAAGGCAGCACCCCCGAAAGCTTTCGGTGGGTGCTGTTTTTAGGTTATATGGAGGTCGGAAAATATTATAAAATCAAGTTCATCCCACTGACTTTAAGAAAATCCCAGGTTTTAACTCCATGCAACCGTAGCAACCTTGCTTAGATTTACGCAATTTTTTTGTGTGTGGGGAGACCGATTATTCATGCTTGATTTTTGGTCCTTTTTATCAAGAAAAAGGACGAAGAAACATAATTGCTTTGCTTTTTGCATGTAAATTTTATTTTTTGAAATAACCCACATTTAATCAAAAAAATAACATCTCTGGCAGGGCTTTGCCCTGCAACCCACTTCATTTTTTTGCCAAATTGCAAAAAAAAGGAAGTAAAAAAAGAATTTATTAGTCGCTTATAAGGCTCCTGCTACGCACCGCTTATGGGCTTTGTGCTTCATGCTCTTTTTTTACTTCGCTTAGGCTACGTAAAAACGCAATTCCGCACAGCCCAAAGCTGTCGCTTGAATAAGCTCCTAAGCCAATTACTAACTAACTCAAGAATGATATCCTTTGTATTGGTGGCATTCTACTCACTGCGTTAATGCTATTTAGTAAATATTGAGAATTTATCTTTTTAGATTCAAATTATCTATAACAAATGAATTTAAAAACACTTCAAAAATAGCATCGGGAAGGGTGTGTGGGGAGGCCGATTATTCATGCTTGATTTTTAGTCCTTTTTATCAAGAAAAAGGACGAAAGAATGAAGTAATACAGTGATTTTAAGATGTAAAGAAACAGCCTTGCGAAAAGTTTTTAAAATGAAGCTACCTCAAATCATGGGCTTTAGCATAAATTTATTGATATTAAATACCGACAAATAATACGATTTGTATTAACAATCGTCAATGCCGATGGTTCAAATATTCAGAACAATTGAGCGGAGCAATAATTAGTCTGTTATATTTTGCCAACCGGTAAAATTGGTCTATTATATTTTTCCAATCGGTATAACAAGCTATCTAACCTGTTTGGTGAAAGCCAATTTGATGACCTCGCTTCTATAATCGACTGTTTAAGTCGGTGGCAATTGATAACCAAATGATTGTTTACAAAAATCAACCCTTCAGCTAAATCAATTATATTTGTAAAATATTGCCTAAATGGATTAGATCACCAAAGAGTCTTGTATATTTCTTGAAAATATAGAGGATCAATACTGTTATTTAAAAAGCAACTGATTTTACAGAAATTCTCATGAAAAGAATTGGTATAATATCCGATACTCATAGCTCATTACCTTCTGAATTTAAAAGCTTTTTCAAAGATGTAGATGAAATATGGCATGCGGGCGATTTAGGTAGTATTAAGGTAGTTGAACGGCTTGAAGCATTCAAACCATTAAAAGCTGTTTACGGTAATATTGATGAACAACAAATCAGAAGCTTATTTCCTGAATATCAGTTGTTTGATTGCGAAGGTTTGAAGGTGTTACTGATACATATTGGTGGTTATCCAAATAAATATGACCCAAAAGCCAGATCGCTGATACTCAGACATAAGCCCGGATTATTTGTTTGCGGACATTCTCATATTCTTAAAGTTATGTATGACGACAAACATAATCTTCTGCACATTAATCCGGGAGCTGCCGGAAATTTTGGACTTCACAGGCAGATAACCATGATAAGGTTTACCGTTGAAAATGCCAGGGCAGGCAATCTGGAAGTTTTTGATAAGCCAAGATGGAAGTAATACCAACAACCTATCTTAACCGGTCGGCAGCACGAACTTTCTTTTCATCAGCCATAATTGCCCGTATAGCCAGAATCAAAAATACGAGCACCGCAAGAGGGAAATAAATCCCTGTTTTATACTGCACTTCTACATTTGCCTTCTGAGAAATAGAATCAATATAGCCGAAATAAATAACGATTATAAAGGCAAGGTCGAGCAATACTCCAAACCGTATGACCCTCATTTGCAGCAGCCGGTTCTTATACATAAAAATGCTGAATACTGCCAGCAGGATCAATACAATAGCAATTATGACTAAAGGTATAGTATTGATAGTCATAAAAGTATCGTCTGAAATACCATCTAAACCAAGATAAAAATAAAAGGTGTCGCTATAAAAATTAGCGATCGGAAAGAAAAACATCACCGCAATTGCGATGGCTGCCAGAAATAAATAAACGGACTGAATTCGCTGTATCATAAACTTAAATTTTACTGTGATCTGGTTGCAAAGATAATGAGTTATCATTTTCTGCAATCCATAATTTATTTCCTCACTCAACTATTAATATTCTGAACCATCGGATCCATAATAATTTTTGGTTCGTTTTCCAAAATAATTGTGAGCTCTGAATTATTTTATGCTATTCTCAGTTTTTTCCAGAACCTTGTCAGCAAGAATCCGGAAACCACTGCTAATCCAACAAGAATGAACGCAAGAGTATTGTTTGAATATAGGAAATTTCCAATTGCAAACAATGTGCTGTAAATCATAATGCAGCCAAGTATCATGCAAACAATTCCTGTAGGGACGTCCCAGCGCAGGTCTTTATCCTTAATTAACTCAATTCCCTGAGAACGTGCTTTTGTAACAACAACCTCCCAGCCCGGACCTCCGGGTCTAATCTTACGGTAAAAGCTTCTTAATGTTTCATCATTTTCAGGGCGGGTAAGAAAGGTAACCAGCAACCATGAAATACTGGTTAAAATAACCACTCCCACAAATTTGATCATTCCCCAATAAGTTGCGGTAGTCAGAATTCCAAGAACTTCAACCTTTTCATCCGGCAATTGAACCAGAGCAAAATTCTCAATAAGAATGAAAACAAGCGAAAAAAATCCGGCAGCTATCATGGCTGACAGTTCAGAATATGAATTTACTCGCCACCAGAACCATCTGAGAATATATATAAGGCCTGTACCGGCTCCAATCATCAATAAATACTGAAAAGCCTGAAGGGCGTTTTGTAAAACCAATGCAAGCAGCACAGAAAAAACCATTAATGTGATAGTGCTTATTCTGCCAAATGCAACTTTTTGTTTTTCAGTGGCTTTGGGATTATAAAACCTACTGTAAAAATCATTGACCAGATATGAAGAGCCCCAGTTTAACTGCGATGCCACTGTTGACATAAATGCTGCTATCAGCGAAGCTACTACCAGCCCAAGTATTCCTGCAGGGAGAAACTCGCGTAGCATGGCAGGATAAGCAAAGTCGTTTTTAATATACTGCTCGGCTACATCAGGAAAAGTAGTTACCATTGACTGAATATCAGGAAAAACAATGAGCGAACCTAAACCAACAATGATCCAGGGCCAGGGACGTAAGGCATAATGAAAGAAATTGAAAAGCAAGGTAGCTCCTACAGCATGACTTTCATTCTTTGCTGACAGCATACGCTGGGCAATATATCCACCACCACCGGGTTCGGCTCCCGGATACCATGCTGCCCACCACTGAACAGCTATAGGGATTAGAAATATGCTTAAAAACAATTCCGGATTTGATATTTCTGGTATTAATCTGAGTTTACCGGCAACAGCAGGATTTGAAAACAAGGCTGTCAACCCGCCTATCTCTGGTGATCGAGCTACAAAAACAGCGGCTATAATAGCACCAGCCATTGCAAAGCTAAACTGAAACAAATCAGTCCATAAAATTGACTTCAGCCCACCCAGACCGCTATATATCACAACCACAACAGCAGCTATGATAAGTGCCGGTGCAGGCTGCAGACCAAGCATAACACCGGCTATTTTAATGAATGCAAGAGAAACACTTGCAATGACCATTACATTGAAAAAGAAACCTAGATAAATTGCTCTGAACCCACGCAGGAAAGCAGCCATTTTACCACTGTAACGCAACTCATAAAACTCGAGGTCTGTCATAACTTTCGAGCGATTCCAGAGTTTGGCATAAACGAATACAGTGAGCATACCTGTAAGCAAAAAAGCCCACCACAGCCAATTTGCAGCCACTCCACCGGTTCGTACCATGTCAGTAACCAAATTAGGCGTATCAGCCGAGAAGGTCGTGGCTACCATAGAAACACCTAGCAGCCACCATGGCATATTACGGCTTGAAAGGAAAAAACTGGCAGTGTTTTTTCCTGCATCACGTGCTGCCAATAATCCTATTGTGAGTAAAACAAGAAAAAACAGCGCTACAAAAATCCAGTCAATTGTCTGTAATACCATGATTTTAAATAGTTTAGTTAATTTGAGAGCAATGCTTTTTTATTGAGCCAAAAGTAAATTTATTTTAATTACGATGAACTATAAGACTGAACACTTCAAAAACAAATAATTTATCAAACACAATTTTTTGGTAAAACAAACACTACTGTCCGACTAAAATAAAAATAAGGGGCTACTCCTTTAAAGTTTCGCCCCATGTTGTAAGTTTGCATTGGAAAAAAAAAACAACAACATGCGCAAAAATACGGAAATTAATTTTGTCGGACAGCCGATTTTCAAACAAGTAATAAACTTGATAGAAGCGGTAAACATAAAAGGCCTGGTTAAAAAGTACAATGCTGATTATTACTACAAATCTTTCAAGGCAAAAACGCACTTAATCACAGTTCTATTCGGCATTCTGAGTCGCTGCGACTCGATGACTGAAATATGTGAGGGATTAAGGGCAATGGGCGGGAAGCTAAACCATTTGGGTTTGGAAAAAGCTCCGGCAAAAAGCACAGCATGCGATGGGATGCGCAATCGTAATAACAAGTTCTTTGAATCTGTTTATTTTAGTTTGGTGCACCATTATCAGAGTTTTTTGTCGGACAGCCGAACTTTTGGACTCACGTTTAAAGAGGTATTGTTGATAGATTCAACCACTATAAGGCTGTTTAGCGATATTCTGAAAGGTGTAGGTCGAAATCCAAAGAATGATGGTAAAAAGAAAGGCGGATTAAAGGTGCATATGC
The DNA here is from genome assembly GCA_012522795.1 of Bacteroidales bacterium. Lineage (GTDB taxonomy): Bacteria > Bacteroidota > Bacteroidia > Bacteroidales > JAAYJT01 > JAAYJT01. Next base: position 5,582 of record JAAYJT010000080.1, read on the forward strand.
TTATTGATGCTGTTCAATCGGTTGGACGGTTTATTAAGATTACCGAAGCCAAGGTTCACGATAAGAACTTTTTGAAAGAACTGAATCTTATTTCGCACAGTATGGTTGTTTTTGACAAGGCATACAATCATTATCACCAGTTTGCTGTTTGGACAAGCAATTCGGTATACTTTGTAACCAGATTAAAGAAAAATGCAGTTTATACAGTAGCCAAAACTCTTCAGCAGCATAGCAAAATCAAAGGGAAGGCAATGGTTCTTAAAGAAGAGATTATTGAGTTGGAATACTTTCCTGAAGACAAGAATGGCAAAAAACAAACTAAAATGAAGGAAAAATTACAGTTGAAAAAGGTATGCTATCAGGATGAAAAGAATCGCTACTATGAATTTTTATCCAATAGTATGGATAGTACAGCTGAAGAAATAGCTTTTTTGTACAAAAAACGCTGGGGAATAGAGATTCTATTCAAAAAGATGAAACAGAATTTTCAATTGCATTATTTCTATGGCGAAAACGAAAATGCTATCCGAACACAAGTTTGGTGTACGCTCATAGCGCAATTGCTGATGACTGTAGTCCAAAAGATGGCTCAAACAAAAAAAGCATTTTCAGTAGTTGCTTCATTAGTGCGTATACATCTGATAAGTTTACTTGATGTTTTTGAATTACTTCGTAGTACTAAGCGAGAATACATGAAAAACAGAGGATCACCCTTATCGGAGTTGCAAATGAAATTTGATTTTTAATTAGGGGTGACTTTTGAAAAATAAAAATCGGTAATTGATTTCCAATCACTTACGCAGTTTATATGTCAAATTTGAATTTTAGTCGGATAACAGTGTAAAACAAACATAATTTTATGTACAAACTACCTTTACAGCAAGGGATTATGATATGAACCTCATTCTGAAAATTAGATTAATCTGATTTTCAATTATATAAAACATACTGTTTGCAACAATATTATCGTTAAATCAATTTATTAATACTTTTGGCTAAAATTTTTCTGTACTTCATAAGCAATATGCATAAATTAAAAAAGTTTTCATTTTTAATTCTGACTTTTTTCACCTTGTCAATAAATGCTCAGGATCAGGAAGTTAGACATGGAATTGTAGAACACAGGAAAGATATTTCGGACAGTGTGAAAGTTTTTTATTATTTCGACAGTGCCGAACAAATTATTTCTCCGCGTTATACAGCCATTGATACTTCACTGAATAATTTTCATCATTATCATCCATTGCTTGGCAATGGGCGCAAATATGCCTGGCTTGGGAATACCGGACTAGTATATACAGGTATGTATTGGAAGCCAGTGATTTCAATTAATTCACATTATGGCATCTCTGCTTACGATTTATACAGATTAACTCCCTCAAACACACCTTATTACAAATTAAACACTCCCTTTACCGCCCTTGCCTATACTATCGGAAGCAACCGGGAGCAGCTTTTCAATGGCAGACATTATCAACAGGTACATCGTAATTTAGGGCTTGGAGTTAATTTTAATCTGATAAAATCAAACGGAGCTTACATCAGGCAAAAATCTGACAATGCTTCAATTGCATTTCAAACCCATTATAAAACCCTTAACCAGAGATACGGTATAACTGGTAGTTTTATAAATAATCGTTTTATACATCAGGAAAACGGAGGGATTGCAAATGCCCCGTTGTTTGAAGAAAACCAGGAGCCCACACGCGACCGTATATCAGTAAAACTGAATAATGCTGAAAGCAGCTGGAGGGAATCAAATGTCAATTTTAAGCAATATCTAAATTTCAGGATACCTTTTGTAAAAAAAGAAAGTTCTGACAGTATAATGTCAAAGAAACCTGCCGCTTTGATGCATAGTTTTAATTATCAACGTTTGGCAATGGTATACAGCGATAAAAGCCCCGGGACAGGTTTTTATCCCGATATATTTATTGATTCCTTACAGACCTACGATTCACTGGTAATTCACACTGTTTTAAACGATATACGCTGCATTATTCCTTTGATCGAAAATGACAGGATAAAATTCAATATCGCTGCCGGCGCCGGTTATGAGTTTATGCATTACCGTATGCATACCATCAATAAAAAATATACTCAGGTGATGCCTTTGCTTAAATTCGGCTTGTCAATTGGCAACAATATGGATGTAAGCGCTGATTATCAAATAGTTAAAGGCAGCTACCGTAATAATGATCAAATTTTTTCACTTGCCGGTATTTATCGTTTCGGTAAAAATCATTCATTAGCTTTGGAGGCATCAGTAAAAAAATCCCTGATCACCCCGCCATTATTTTTTCATTTGTTTGAATCCAATCATTTTAAATGGGATAATACCTTTGACAAACAAAATATTAGTGATCTGCAACTCAATGTCTCATGGGGAAAAATAAAGGCAGGTATTAAATTTAATACTATCAATGGCTTTGCTTATCTCGATTCTTTGGCGCATCCTGCCTGGTTTGGCGAGAAATTCAATATCATTGCTCCTTATGCGGAAAGCCGTTTAAAGTTAGGAAATCTCACTCTTGATTATTCTTTGATGTATCAGCATATTTCAAAGGACGAAGCTCTGAAATTACCTTCACTTTTGGCAAATGCAACAATTTCGTATGAAGGTTCTTTATTCAAAGGAGCCATATATGCCATGACAGGTATTGAGGTTTTTTACAATACTGCCTGGTATGCTCCGGCTTATATGCCGGCATCAGGAAGTTTTTACCTGCAGGATCAAACAAAAACCGGCAATTATCCCTTCGTGGATGTTTTTCTGAACCTGAGAATAAAACGCGCACGGATCTTCTTGCTTCTGCAGCATGCTAATTCCGGATTAATCGGCTACAGATATTATATGGTGCCCACATATCCTATGGCTGACAGAGCTTTTAAATTCGGTGTAAACTGGATGTTTTTCGACTGATATTCAGTAATACCAAATTAAGTATTACCATTCAGAAATTTCATAAACGAAGCTAAGTTGTCAAACACCATACGACCTGTTGGCAATAGCCTTTGCAACGATTGATGACCACTTGCAATGAGCAGGTTCTTCCAGTTCATTACGCCGGCAACCTCATGGTCATGTACAGTATCGCCAATCATTAAAATATTTTCAGGTGCTACGCTAATGATCTGTTGTAAACGGTTTGCAGCATCCAGCTTGTTGTTTGCATAATGGTCAGTGGTTCCGGACACGAACGCGAAATACTCGTAAATTTCTTTTTCCTGCAGCGAATGCTCAAGCATATCCTGTTCCATCGCCGATAAAATATATTGCGAAATTTTCTTTTTCGTAAAAAAATCCAGAATACCAACAACGTCAGGGAATAAGTTGCAGGATGGCAGATGGTTACGGTAAATGTCAATAAACTGGATTGCAACAACATCAAAAGGTTCGCTATTGAAATCAAAGCCGGCTTCTGTATAATAATCTTTCACCGGAAACCCAAAGATCCTTCGGTATGAGTCATAATTTAAAGATGGAATATTGCGCTGGACAAGCATTTCATTGATCGAATCAACACAAATATCAACATCGTCAAGCAGGGTTCCGTTCCAATCCCAGACAATAGCTTCTACAGAGGATAAATCAAATTTTATTTCATTTTGCATGCGGCAAAAATATACAAAACCTTTGAAGTATTCATAAACCAAAACATTTGAGATGTATGGAAATCATTAAATTGGAATTATTGAATATTGTAATCAGCATGAATACAAAAAAAGAAAGCAGAAACTTGCTCCATTCCGTATTAATGTTATTAATCCACTAATTAAATGCTTCAAAACTTCATATACTTTAGTATTAAAGCACATTTCTTATACATTTGCAGTCTGAATAATTTCCCATCAATTAATTTTCACTTTTTATGATTCTAAAAATTACTATCGTTGTTCTGTATGCAATCATGATCATTGTTGTAGGAATAATCGGATTGCGAAAAACTAAATCTTTCAGCGATTATTTTCTTGGCGGTGGCAATGTGGGTCCATGGATGACTGCTTTTACTTATGGCACAGCATATTTTTCTGCTGTATTATTCATTGGATTTGCAGGGTCAATAGGTTGGAATTTCGGATATTCCGGTCTGTGGGTTGGATTTATTAATGCTTTTGTTGGAGTATTGGCTGTTTGGGCATTAATGGGCTGGCGTATCAAAAAAATGTCGTCAGAGTATGGTGTAAGCACTATCAGCGAATTTCTTGAAAAACGTTATCAGAGCCCAGTACTGAAATTGTTGTCTGCCTTTGTCATCTTCATTTTTATGATCCCATATTCAGCCGCAGTTTTTATGGGTTTGTCATATCTTTTCACCTCTAACTTTGGTATAGCCTACGAATATGCGCTTCTATTCATGGGTTTATTTACTGCGCTTTATCTGGTGCTGGGTGGTTATAAATCAATGACCCGAATTGATATGATTTTTGGACTGATAATGATTATTGGTGTTATTATTCTGTTAACCAGCACAATAAATACAGGAGGGGGGTTGAAAAACATTACATCTTCATTAAACAATATTCACCCTAAGCTTACAAAAACAGTCGGACCTCCCGGCTGGTGGCCTTTGTTCTCATTGGTTTTCCTTACAAGTGTGGCTCCTTTTGCAATGCCACAACTGGTTCAGAAATTTTATGCGATCCGCGATCAGAGATCTGTCAAAATCGGAATGGTAGCATCCACTGCTTTTGCTATTCTAATTGGTGGAGTTGCTTACTTTATAGGTGCAACCACCAGAGTATTCCTTACTCCAGAAAATAATCCGGATGCTTTCAGCAATGGGAAACCAATATTTGACCGCCTCATGCCCGAGCTTCTTACAAACGTTATCCCGCAAGGGCTTTCAGTAGTGATTCTACTGCTAATCCTGTCAGCATCAATGTCAACTCTTGCTGCATTGGTGCTTATTTCAAGCTCATCGTTTGCCAAAGATTTTTATGCCGGGTTTATTAACAAAAATATTAGCGACAAGTCGCTCACAAGGCTTATGCGCATTATGAGTGCATTTTTTGTACTTCTTTCAGTAGTGCTGGCATATATGAACTTCGACTCCATAGTAGCCATACTCGGTATCAGTTGGGGTGCAATTGGTTCTTTCTTCCTTGGACCCTTTGTATGGGGATTATTTTCAAAGCGTTCAAACCTGACTGGCGCATTAGTTTCAGGAATTGGCGGACTGGCAACCTGTCTGATCCTGTATTTTACAGGTATGCCCTCACCCGAGGCCGGTACCATTGGCATGATAACTTCAGTTGTACTTAATCCTGTTGCCAGTTTTATAAGCTCAGTTGCCGGAAAGTAAAGATAGGAAATGTAAATAAGCATTATTCAGAAATGTCTTGTCCAAATCCGAAAACTCCTTTACCTGTGCTGCTGAATGATTGTGAATCAACTGAGGATTTTTTTACAAACATTTTATAAAAGAAGTACTCAAGGATGTACGATAATAAAAACTTGTTTGGTGCAACCCGTATTTGACGAAAGATAAAGCAACTAAAGATATGAACACGTGAAGAAAACCTGACCATATTCCACCGCAAGTTATAAAAGAATTAATTATGTTTTTTATCATAAATATCTGATTATGAAATTCAAACTAACATTATTACTGTTGATCATTACTGCAGGGCTTGTTGCCCAAACTGAAAATCAGGAAGAAAAGAAGAAATTTGGCATTCATTTCAAAGGTTTTGTTAAAAGTGATTACTGGATTGACAGCCGCCAGATTGTCGGAGTTCGCGAAGATCTATTCCTGATCTATCCTATGCATGAACAAAAAGATATAAACGGGAAAGACATAAATGCTGCTCCTATCTTCAATTTTAGTCCTATTACTTCTCGTCTTACAGGTGTAATTACAGGACCTGATGCTTTTGGTGCAAAGACCTCAGGAGTGATTGAAGCAGATTTTTCAGGAGTTACCAATGCCGATATTAATGGGTTCAGACTTCGTCATGCATACGGAAAACTGCGCTGGGAAAATTCTGAATTGTTGTTTGGGCAGTACTGGCATCCGATCTTTGTTCCCGAAGTTTTTCCGAATGTGATTTCACTGAACACAGGAGCTCCTTTTCAGCCTTTTGTCCGCAATCCTCAAATAAGTTTTACACAGTATTTTAACCGTTACAATCTAAATCTGGCATTCATTTCACAGCGCGACAATGCAAACAACGGTCCTGATGGAATTTCAGGTATTTATATGCGTAATGCCCTTGTTCCAAATGCACACCTGCAATTGCAATACAAAGACAAGCATTATGTATGGGGTGTTGCCGCTGACTACAAAATCCTGAAACCACGAATTGCAACACCTCTCAGAAACATAAAAACCACTGAAACCATTGGTTCTTATGCATTTATGACATATTTGAAATATGTGAACAAAGATTTTTTATGCAGCGGTAAAGCCGTTTATGGACAGAACCTTACAGAGCACCTCATGATGGGAGGTTATGCAGTACGCTCGCGCGATCCTATCACTTTGACCGAAACATATACCCCTACCAATAATTTGTCGGTCTGGAGTTTTCTAAGCTACGGACAAAATGTGCGCCTCAGCCTTTATGGAGGATACAGCAAGAATTACGGTACTTCGCATGAAAATATCGGCATTTATTATTCGCGTGGTTTTATTCCTGGTGAGAATCTTGATATAGACTATCTATACCGTATAGCGCCTTCTGTTTCTTTCATTTCGAACCAGGTTCAGATAAGTACCGAACTGGAATATACTGTTGCAGCCTATGGCACTCCCGATAACAAAGGAAGAGTTCAAAATGCTGGAGAAACTGGGAACATACGCCTATTGCTGGCTTTCTTCTATTATTTCTAAATGCATAATCCGGTTTTTTTAAAATTTTTTGAACGCAATTAAAAGCATTGTCAATTAATTTTCGGGATAAAAACACGCTTAATTTCAATTTTTTTCTTTTCTTTGAAGTGCTAAACACATGAGATCTGATAAAATTCTATATACTCAATAAAATCAGCAAACTATGAAAGATACTCCTATCAACTACGAAATCGTAAGCCAAAAGATCAAAGAAATGAACCTGCCAAGCGTTGGTAAGGCTTCAATCCGTGAAATCAAACGGTTAATTGACAACATTGAAGAGGCAACAAACATAAAATTCGTCCGTATGGAAATGGGTGTTCCGGGCTTGCCTCCTGCTCAAATAGGCGTTCAGGGAGAAATTGAAGCTCTTGAAAGGGGCGTTGCTGCCATTTATCCTGATATTGACGGCGTGCCCGAATTAAAACCTGAGATTAGCCGCTTTGTTAAAAATTTCCTTGATATTGATGTTGACCCTGTAGGTTGTATTCCCACAGTAGGCTCCATGCAGGGTAGTTTTGCCTGCTTTCTGACTTTAAACCGCATTTATAAAGAACGGGATACCACCTTGTTCATTGACCCTGGTTTTCCGGTTCATAAGCAACAACATAAAGTCCTGGGTCAGAAGTTTGAAAGCTTTGATGTGTATAACTACCGCGGAGATAAACTGCGCGAGAAACTGGAATCGTATCTGAGCAAAGGGCATATCCACTCTATTCTTTATTCAAACCCAAACAACCCCTCATGGATTTGTTTTACTGAAAAGGAATTACAGATAATTGGTGAACTTGCTACAAAATACCGCGTTATAGTTCTTGAAGACCTTGCTTATATTGGAATGGATTTCAGAGTTGATTATTCAAAACCGGGTGTTCCGCCGTTCCAGCCTACAGTGGCAAAATATACTGACTATTATATTCTGCTGATCTCAAGTTCAAAAGCATTCAGTTATGCCGGGCAACGTATCGGCATGATGGTAATGAGTAATAAAATGTTTGAGCTTAAAACTCCCGATCTTTTACGCTACTACCCAACTGATCAGCTTGGACGGGCTATGATATTTGGAACGGTATATGCACTAAGCTCAGGCACCTCACACTCAGCTCAGTACGCACTTGCAGCCATGCTTAAAGCAGTAAACAGCGGTGAATTCAATTTCATTGAATCAGTGAAGGAATATGGCGAAAGAGCAAAGATCATGAAAAAGCTATTTACTGATAACGGATTTCGTATTGTTTATGATAAAGACGAAGGCAAACCTATTGCCGATGGTTTTTATTTTACTATATCCTATCCCGGCTTCACCGGCGAACAGCTTATCGAGGAGTTTTTCTATTATGGTATTAGTGCAATCTCGCTTGCCATTACCGGAAGTGAACGCCTTGAAGGATTGCGTGCATGTGTTTCGCTGGTACAGCGCTCGCAACTGCCCGCTCTTGAAGTACGCCTGAAGAAATTCCACGAACATCATCCGCTTTGATATTGGTCAAAGCCTGAAGTTTTTGTAAAATCTTTCTTTTTTTGCACATCTGCAATAAATAGCCTGCATATTGCGTAATATTAGGCAGTAATCATATTTATTCAATGAGAATTAAAAAGCATTTGAAAGCTTGTCTTCAGGGATTATTTTTTTTGATCCCGGTTTCTATTCTTTTGTTTTCCTGCAATCCCGACGATCTGTATGAAACAAGCCCTGACAGCAAAGTGCAGTTTTCGAACGACACTATCATTTTTGATACCGTTTTTACAAGTATAGGCACAGCAACCCGCAACCTCAGGGTTTATAATCCTTATAGCCGCACCATAAAAATATCGGAGATCAGGCTTGCCGGTGGCGATGCGTCTTCGTTCCGGCTGAATATTGACGGATTGGCTGCTTTGCAGGCAAAAGATATTGAGATAACTCCAAAAGACAGCATTTTTATTTTTATCAGGGCAAATATTGATCCTTCAAACCAGAATACTCCTTTGATAGTAACTGACTCTATTTTATTCAAAACCAACGGCAATATTCAGGATGTAAAACTTGTAGCCTGGGGTCAGGATGCTCATTTCTATACAAATGCAATCGTTGGCAGCGATTACACTCTTAGCAACGATAAGCCTCATGTCATCTATGGAGTTCTTGCCGTTGATTCATTATACACATTGACTATAACTCAGGGCACACAACTGCATTTTCACCGGGGTTCTTTCATGCTTATCTTTCGCGATGCCACACTTAAAGTATTAGGTACGCCTGAAGAACCGGTTGTCTTCCAGGGTAACCGTACCGAAGCATATTACAGGGATTTGCCCGGGCAATGGGGGCATGCCAGCGCCGGAGTTTGTATCTACCTGTATCCCGGAAGTATAAACAACGAGATTCATCATGCAATCATCAAGAACGGCGTTGTTGGAATTCAGGCTGATACGCTTGGAAGCTCTTCAAACCCTACTTTAAAGATATATAATTCAGAGATCAAGAATATGTCAGGGGTGGGACTGCTTGCCCGCGGAACTCATATTGAAGCCGGTAACACCGTTATAGCCAATTGTGGAGAGAGTGCAATAGAAATTCTTTATGGGGGAGAATATGATTTCCGTCATATGACCATTGGAAATTACTGGAATAAAAGTGCAAGATCAAATTCTGCAGTTTCAATCAATAATTATTTTTATTTCGATGGAAATATTTATGTGCGGGATCTGAAAAAAGCATATTTCGGGAACAGTATCATATATGGGAACCTTGAAAACGAACTGCTTTTTGATGCTGCTGAAAACAGCACTTTTAACTATAATTTTGATCATTGTTTCATTCGAACCCAGAAAGATATTTCAAATGATGAAAATTTTGTTTCGTGTATCATAAATGAAGACCCAAAATTCATTGATAAATCTGTTCACAATCTGGTTCCTGATACTCTTTCGCCAGTGATAAACAGGGGAAACATCAGTGTTGTAAACAATTCTCCTTTCAATTTACAAACCGATATCAGGGGTATAAGCCGTATCACGAATAATGAACCTGACCCGGGTGCATACGAATTTGAAGAAAGGTAGCTTTATTTTTGGTTTTGGATAATTATCTGAACCAGATCTACCACATCCAGGATGTTAATTATCCCATCCCCGTTGATATCTGCATTCTCAATACAAAAAGGTGACGGATTATTCACTGAAATATAGGCTGCCAGAGTTATCACATCCGGAACATTTACAATTCCGTCACAATTGGTATCACCTAACATTGTTGAGCTAAGTCCCTGATGCAAAGCGTCTAGCAGTGGTGTTCCCGAAATGACTCCAGAACCGGGAGAAGTTTCAATATAATCGCCTGTTATTTCCCAGATGATAGCTCCCATTGCCTGTTTGCTACTGATATACTGCCCTTTGAGCAATACTGATTCCTCATTATCATAGGTGACAAAAGTGTTTATTGAATTGCCCAGCAAATAAGGACAAAGCGTTAGACTGTCCCAGTGAGCCGTAAACATATTCATCTTATTTAAGATATTGTAATACAAGGGCTGTCCTTGATCCTCACCAAAAGTAGCTCCGTCATAACCGGTATGTGGACCATAAAGCTGAGTGCAATTTGCCAGTGCTTTTCCATAAAAAGCCACACCTATATTTATTTTATCTGCGGGAGCATTAAATGTTTGGGTCAGAAGGGTAAAAGCGCCATCGGTGCACCAAAGCGGATCACCAACAAGAGGAGGATAAAGAGGTGTATGATGATTGCTGAGCTCATCCCACGAGCCATGAAAATCGTAAGTCATCAGATTGACCATATCCAAAAGTGGCAGCACATTATCCCATTCAATGCTCAGCATACGTTCAAGTGAGGTGCCAAAACAGGAAGTCAAAATATAATATTTATTCGTTTGAACCTGCAGAGCATCAAGTGCAGAACGAATATCCTGCAATAGCAGGGTAAAATTTTGCTTATCAGCCGGTGAACCTCCATGAACCTCATATCCCGGATATTCCCAATCCAGGTCAATACCATCAAAATTATAAGTTTGAATGAGGTTTATACACGACTGAACAAATGTTTGGCGTTTAGCAGGATTGGCAGCAATGCCGGGAAAATTATACGAATCACTCCACCCGCCTATTGATGGCAGTAATTTAACACCAGCCTGATGAGCCAGATAAGGAAGGCTTTTTGTAGAATCATGCATCTGAACTGGCCACCAGATCATGGGACCAAGAAGAAGATTCTCATCCGCCCAGGTATCAGTTGACACAATTGAACCATCAGCCAAAGGACGGAAAAAAGAATAGTTAAGAACGGTGTATTTTTCGTAAAAGATTGATTCAGGGTTTACAAGCTGATTCCTGTTATACCACTGCCAATTAGGATAATAGCCAATTACCTGCTTATGAACCTGTGAAATAGTTTCATAAGGAGCGAAAAATAAAATGATATATAGAAGAATTGTGAACTTTAAAAGCGTTCTCATATGTTCTGTTTCGTTAATTCATATTGCATGTAAAGATAAAAACAATAAGGCACATAGTGCGGTTACGATTTTATTTTGATATTTGCAAAACCAGTAAACAAAACATTTTACCATAATTCAGATATGAAAAATCTAAAACTCATTGCCATAGCTGTTCTCGTGATAATCTTCCTTATTCTGGTTATACAGAATACAGCCCGTGTTTCAGTAAAACTATTATTTGCTACCCTTGAAATGCCAATGATAGTACTCTTGCTACTAACAGCAGGAATAGGCGTTCTGATAGGTTTGCTAATTGCAATGGCAAGAAGTGAAAAACCCGAAGAATAAGCTACACTATATCATTAGTTTATAAATTCATTCTGGCGCTTCGAGAACCTCAGTGCCCGAATTTTCAACAAACTCATCGTATGAATACAAGGCAAAATGCTTAAAGGAGGATTGTGAATTGCTTTTAAATTGTATCTTTGACCGGATTCGCACATCTTTAAAGAAAACACAAGCGACAGCTTTGGATTGTGCGGAATTGCGTTTTTACGTAGCCTAAGCGAAGTAAAAAAAGAGCATGAAGCACAAAGCCCATAAGCGGTGCGTAGCAGGAGCCTTATAAGCGACTAATCCCGAAGGCTCCTAGAATCCGCATGTTATTAACAAAAAGAGTTGTAAAACTTTCATTAGAAATGTTTTACAACTCAAGTATTTTCACCATATTTGGTGTGTAACAAAAACACGATGATGAAAGTACAACAAAAAGGAGCACTAAGCGCATTTGGAGGCATAAATTTTGTTTTTGATTTTTTGAAAACAAATAAAATCAACTCATTAATATCTTCCACATTCCCTACTATTGCCAATCAAAGTAAATATGGTTGGGAGGATATTATCAATTC
>JAAYJT010000081.1 GCA_012522795.1 Bacteroidales bacterium
CGATTTGTATTTACAAAATAGTCCAAACTGTTTTGTAAATCTACAAACGTAAATGCCGATGGTTTAAATATATAGAACAATCGAGCAGAGCGAAAATTGGTCTATTATATTTTTCCAATCGGTATTAGTGGTGGGTTGCTTCATAAATAAAAATTACACACTTTTATGGATACTACCATAACAACTGATTAGCAGGACATTAGAAGCTAATATCTTCCAATTCTCTCATTAGTCGGATAATAGTGATAAAATAAATTACAAATCGCTTGATAACAACGATTTATGACCGCACTAATTTTGAAGGGTACAAGTCAGGCGTTAGATAAGATATTTCTTATCAGCACTTTGCTTATTTGAAATGAATATTAGCTTGCGGAATTAAGGATTATTAAGAAGCTAAATTATTTTTTCGAATATTCATTCTCTCCTTTAAGTGCTTTTTCATAATCGGGTGCTTGAATCATTTGATTATAACCTTCCGGCCGCTGTTTTTTACCAAAAATACCAAAATATGCCTCTTTTGTCATGCTATCCCAATGCAGTAATGATGTTCGATATTGAGACATTTGAAACTGATTGAGCCATATAAAACCAATTAACAGGAGAATGGAAAACATCATAACAAATTTATTTTGTCGAATGGCGTTAATTAGAGCTGCCAGAGGTAGTGCCATAACACCGTACATATCAATCATCGGTCGTGCACCAAAGCTACCACCGTACCACCAGCACCACCAGCTGAAAACGACATAGATATTTAAGCTGATAAATAAAATTATTGGAAAAATAGTACCTGGTACCTTTTTGTATAACAACGGCACTCCCAAAAATGCAATAAACATTACAGGAGTGTAAACAAACCAACCTTTCCTGTAGCTGAACAGTCCGTTTATAATTTGAGGATTGGAAAAGAAGAATCCCTCTTCGCCATAGGAATTGAAGATCCAGTGACCCGTTTGAATTTTCCAGTATATAAGTTGAGGAATTACAATCAACAATGCAACTACTCCCGCGAAAAGGATTGATTTCCGGTTAGAGCTCAATCTATTTAGAAACTCTTTCAATGAACTCACCCCGATAAAAGCAGGGAATATCAGTATAAATACATTAACGGGACGGATAAGCACAATAATTCCGGCAAGCACGGCAAGGATAATAATATAATTATTCTTTGGGTTCTCCGTCCATTTGATAGTGTAATAAAGGAAAGTGGTAATCAGGGTAAAATTGTAGATATGTGACATCCCCGGTTCTGATATTACATAGTATAACATGTTGGTAGCCATTACAATGATTAATAATGTAACGGCTGAAACAGCTTCAGAAAAGTAACGAAGGAGCAATTTTCTTAAAAAGTGAAGACCTACGATAAAGTAGAATATTGTTGCTATAAAAATAGAAAGACTGTATGGCCAAGAATACCCTAATGCTTCAATACCTGACACTCCGGCATATAGGTGTGCCAACAAAAAAAACGGGATCCAAAGAATTGCCAATCCCATTGTCATCTTTAGATATGGTTTTCCGTTTGGTGCAGTTTGTAACCATATTGTTCCTTCAAAATCTTCAGGTAAATTATAAGCAAATGAAAAACTAAGATCATGAAAAATGAATGTTGCAGGAAGATATGCATAATAGGAGATTACGTCATTTTGAATTATTCTATTTCTCCCCCATGTGTCGAGATTTTTCCCATACCAAACAGCGATCACTGCCAATAACAGAATCGTCCATTTTGACCATTTTATCATCTTAATATTCTTGAATTCTCTTTCCATTATAAAACCCGATTTGACATTATTGTCATTAAAAAAATGATTCAGAGTTTATTTTACTCATTGGTTAATCCGATATCTACTTTTAAATAATCTGAAATAGTTTTGACTTAATCTGACAGTAAAGGGCAAAACAATTGATTTTTTAATGCAAAAACAAAAGAAATTTCACCCTTGAAAACTGTCAGAAATGAATGTAGAGACAAAAGTAATCAAAAGCAGGTTCGGTTATGAACTGCACTCTTTTTATTCTCAAAGTCAGAAAGGCTGAAAAGTGTGGGTTGAGAAATTTCCTGCTTAAAATTATTAAAGCATGCTTTTTTTATCTTTGTCCATAATACGGAATATCGCAATGTAAACACACTAATATTCAATGGAATAACAATGTATTTACCCGCATTATTTTTTATTTGTGAATAATTCAGAGTGGAATTAAAATTACTGCAATCCTAACATTATTTTCTTCACACAGCTATGTTCTCCACCGATGATCCATATAAAATAAACACCTGACTTAAAATCAGTATTAATAATATTAGAAGAACTATTTAAATCAGTGTTCAAAATCAATCTGCCGGTCAGATCAAAAATATTTAAAATCCCGGATGTACCATCAGGCATTTTAACAATTAACGAATTGCCGGATAAATAAACAGAAATAATCTCAGGCTCATCCTCTTTAACCAAACTGATAAAATTAAAGTTTATATCATCAAGCCTTATTTTAGGAGCCGAACCTGATTCACCGCTAATGAAATAATACCTCCAGAGCAGTTGAACATATTCTTTGTCAAGCAATTCTTCAGGAAAAGCAATATCTTCATATTGTGTTGTATGTCCGTTATATGAAGCTAAATACTCTACAGGCTGTCCATTTAACATAAAATCGCTGAAAGGTTCTTCAATATTTGTCCGGTATTGCAATCGTAATGCATATATTTTCTGATCCTGAGCAAGTGTTCCGGCAAGCCAGCTTATAGTAGCTGTTGTAATATCTCTTGTATCAACAGCAAACAAAACCCCACCCAAATCACAATTACAACCTGCATTGATGAATGAGATACCATCATCGCCAAGTCCGTTTATTCGTGTTCCGGCAGTATTTCTATACGGGAACCCGATATTTTCTTGATCATCAGGGTGATAATCATCATGAGAGATGAAATAGGGAAATAATAATGGGCTATCCAGATCGGGATCCTGGGAATCGCTCTGTAAAAACATCATGTGAGGAGGATATGAATACTCTGGTTCGTCAGGGTTCCATGAAGTAAATGTATAATTACCACGGCTGTACTTAAAGGCTTCCGGATAAATAAGAATTCTGAATGTATTTGAAACCACAGTGTTAAACCCATCAAATACACTAAGGGTAATAATAGCTTCTCCACATTGCAAAGGTATTATATTGAGTTTATTATTTTCTAAAAAAAGATTAACAAACTGCTCATTATCAGTAGAAGCCATAAATATCAAAGAATCGTTGTCAGGATCTTCAAATACCTGATTGAAATCAATTAGCAAAGATTCTCCATTTTCAATAAGTGATTGAAACTCAACGGGGTTAACTACTACAGGGGGCAGATTAGGAGCTTGAATTGGTGTCCCATCCAAACTAAAGTTATTAAACGTAACTCTATTACCCAGATTAGCCGACATATTTGAACCACCAAAACGAAAACGGATCTTAAAATCAGAATTATCATTTATAGAACTAATAGCACTTAAATTTATTTCAAAAAGTTGATACAAAGTGCTTAAAATCAGTGTGTCATAAGGTGGATTGAGCGGAAACCATTCAGGTTCGCCTGAATTTACTGAATATTCGGATAATAAATAATCTGCAGCATTTTCATCTTTAGCTGCAAATCGGAAAATCAGGTTTTTATATCCCACTGAGGGCAAATGGAAAGTTATGATATTTTCGCCGGCATCACCGGTAAATGGTTGCTTAATCTGTAATCCCCTCATATTTGAAGCAGGATACTGAACCCCGTTATTTCCCTCCGGACTATAATTTATGTCGGTAGGAGCATTTCTACGCTCCATCGAAGCTTTTCGCCAGTTGGGATGACCAGAATAAAACGGATAACCCTGTAGTGAAGAATGGTAACTGATTATTCCGTTTCCCGGAAGCTGATATCTTGGATTTACTACTTCCAAAGGATAATCGTTAGGAAGAGTTGTATCAAAAACCCAGAAATATAAAAGCTGCGGTTCAACGGCTTTAATAAAATGAGCTTTTACACTTATATTTCCTTCAGGAATGAGAATTGCAACAGCCGGAGTATTAGTTGGTAATCCTTCCCAATGACTAAAAGTATATCCCGGCAAAGCAACTGCCTCAATCTCAATTGGAATATCCTTAAAATATATTCCTGTCCATGGATATGGAATTGAATCTACACTCGGTGTTTGATCTGTAATATTTATTGTGTTTATACGAACGTAACCGGCATTTGAATTATTTATATCCAGTGTAATATCAATATCGCTCTTAATATCAAAATATTCTCTGATATGCTGACGTTGAAAATCAGGCCTTAAAATAGCAAAATCACGCATTTCATCTAAGAACCACCTCCATGTTGAAATATCAGGATAAGTGTTCCAGCGCATAAGATGTTCCGGTATTTCAGGCGCAATTCTGTTGCTATTTTCATTAATAAATTCAACAACTCTTGCCGGCAAAAAGTAAGTATTCATTAAATCGGCAAAACGATTGATGAACCTGGTTTTGAACTCTTCATTCTCAAGAAATTTTCTTAACAGAAATGTTGACCAATCAGGATTCGGATAAGAGGTTCCTCCCACCAAGGTAGCATGATCAAGCATATTATAACTTGCGTTTTGACTACCACTTGACAACCCGAAACTAAAATCCATATCATAAAGCATCCATCGCCATCTTCCATCATGTCCAATAGGTGCGCCTGGTATATAATCCTGAGTTCTGAGCCTCCAATACTCAAGGTTAGCACCAGGCCAGTCAATATTATTGGTAAATATATTTGTGATCTGATAATCAGTGAAGTTATCAACATCAATTCTTGTTTTAATATACTGATAATGAACATCTTCAATCAGTCCGTTAGCTTCTATATAATTTATAGTCTGACGATAGTGCACAGTATCGCCTTCTTTAATTTCGTTGGCAGAAAGAAAGTCAATATTTTCAGGATCAACACCGTAAACTCGTTCAAAATAATGCTTGTCGTAGCGTTCCCTGATATTATGAATTCCCCAGTATTCACCATTTATAAAGACTATAACAGGTTCATACTCTTGAATATCAAAGTGTAAGCCTTTTACAAGTGTTTGTACAGTTGCATCGCGAAGCATGGTACTAAGAAAATCCTGCCCAGAGTTACGCAACAACAAGCGTTTGAAACTATTATCATCAAGATTAGTAAAAAACTTATGTTCAAGTTCTGATTTCCCATATTTTCCACGGGCGTATAATCTTAATGATTTCATGGGTCTGCGCCGGGCTTCGCTGCCATGGATACGTATTCCGATTTCCTGAGAAATTTGGGATAAAGGATTTCCCGGTTCATAAAGTTCAATATGAGAAGGAATCTCCCATTCCTCTCCTCTGCGATCAAAATTACATTTTGTATGCCATGTATTGCTTACTGTAGGATTGGCTATCCTCCAGTTATCATAATCAATTCCGGCAACATAAATACCATCTTCATAATCAAATAATTTCTGCTCGGGGATACTGATAGAAATAACCGGAAGACTGTAGCGATTCTGAGCTTCATCAGTGATAAAATAGGTATTTGTTTGAACCCTGCTCGATAATGCTCCGGGCTTCAATGCCCGTGCCCTGACTACAGTACCTTTAAAAACCGGATTTTCAGGTAAATAATATGGAGACTGATGCCAGGTGGATGAAATCTGAGTGAGGCTGTCAGGGTGTGATGAGCGATCAGTAATCGTAATTGTTTCATCATTCAAAAATGACCGATATGAACCGGCGAACAGTTCCCCAAAAGGGTCTCCCGGATTCTCAGGATATTGGTTTTTATAAGTATAAATGGTTCCTTCGAGGTTGTCAATATCAGGGATAGAACCATCAAGGGTATAAACTATTACAACCGCTGTATCGGGATGACTTAAACCAAGTGTAAAACCGTTGGTATAAAATCCTCCGTGATGTGAAAAAGCGGGAGGCTCAAGAATTTCGTTATATGTTTGTGTGGTATTTGCTGTTCCTGGTGTTGGTTCATCAAAAAAATAATAAGCACCCGTTCCATCAGGTGATCTTCCGTACGAAATATCGGATTGCAGGGCAACAGGCTGAATAATGCTTATTGCTGAACCGGAAGGATTAGTTAATATAACCTGTTCGCCCTCAGCCTTAATACTAAAATTGGTATGTAAAGGAGCATCGGGGTTAGTGCGGTTTTTTCCTGATGCCCATACTATCAGATATTCACCGGGCTGAATTACAATATCAGGAAAAACCCATTTAAAAGGCTGACCGGCTTTATCGGAAAGTCCAAAATCGTCCAGACCAACAGTTGTTGTTCCAAAATTGTAAATTTCAATCCAGTCTTCATAATCACCATCTTCATCAGCAATGATTGAAGAATTGGACGACATTAATTCATTAATTGTTATGTTTTGTGCATTAGCCTGATAAACAACAAAATATGCCAATAAAATCAGGATAATCAAAAACAACCTCTTACTAAAGTATAAAACTATCTTTTTCACTTTGGCACGGTTAGTAAATTAGTTGATATTCAGCTAAAAATGGTCATAAAAATCAAATTTCTGCTTTTTTGCCTGTTTCCTTTCAAATTCATTACAATCCAGTTCAACCTTGATTTCCTGTAAAGGAGGGTCAAAATTGCCAGTATTAATATGCAGACTGGTATCAGCATAAATTTTCTTCATATACATCGCCCATATCGGAAGAGCCAGATTTGCACCCTGTCCCAGTGCCATACTACGGAATCTCACGCTACGATCTTCACCACCAGCCCAGACCCCTGTGGTCAGATCAGGAGTAATTCCCATAAACCAGCCGTCAGAATTGCTTTGTGTAGTGCCCGTTTTGCCGGCTATTGGATTGGTTAACCCATATTTATATCTCAATCTGACCCCGGTTCCGCTTTCCACAACTCCTTTCATCAGCTCAAGCATCAAAAAAGCTGTCTCCTCGCTCATAGCCTCTTGGGTACGTGGCAAAAATCTACCAATAACATTACCGTGTTTGTCTTCAATTCGGGTTACAAACATGGGTTCTATGTAAACTCCTTTATTGGCATATGTATTCATTGCGCCGGTCATTTCCATAAGCGATATATCGGGTGTACCCAGACAAATTGCCGGAACCGGATCAATAGGTGCTTTTATACCCATTTTACGTATCATGGTAATAACAGCCTGAGGAGGATAGCGCTTTATAAGAAATGCCGAAACCCAGTTAATTGAATTTGCAAGAGCTTCTTTAAGCGTAACAATTTCATTTTCTTTATATTTCGATGAGTTTTTAGGCTCCCAGTATTCTCCTGTAGGAAGCTCAATAGTTTGCTGTACATTGGGTACGCCACTGCACGGCGAAAAATCGCCTTCCTGCATGGCAAGGGTATAAACAAAAGGTTTAAAAGTGGATCCAACCTGCCTTCGTCCCATGCTAACCTGATCGTATTGAAAATGTTTGTAATTAATTCCACCAACATAAGCTCTTACAAAACCGGTTTGAGATTCAACTGATAAAAGCCCGGCACGGATAAAAAACTTATAATACCGGATTGAATCCATTGGGCTCATAATAGTATCTGTTTCGCCATTCCAGCTAAAAATCCTCATCGGAACCGGTGTATTGAAGTTCAGATCAATGGAATCGGCAGGCATTCCGCTTTTCTTCAATTCCCGATAACGGTCAGAACGGCGCTTTGAAGCCTCCATAATTTTCTCAATCTCCTTGCCAGCAATATCGTATGTAAAATCAAAAGGAGCAAAACGATTATTACCCCAATGTTTATAAAAAGCCGGCTGAATATCAAGTGAGAGATGCTCTGTAACAGCCTCTTCAGCATATTGCTGCATGGTGGAGTTAATAGTGGTATAAATCTTCAGTCCGTCTTTATACAGGTTATAGTATGAATCATCAGGCTTTGGATTTTTATAAATCCAGCCATAAAGAGGATTATCAGCCCAAAGAGTTGAATCTTCAACAAAAACTTCCCTGTTACTGTATCTTTCAGCATCAGGCTCGCGGGCATTCATTATTTTGCGCAGGTATTCCCTAAAATAAGGAGCCAACCCCGCAACATGATCCTGAATCTGATATTCTGAAGTATTGATTGGTAACTGGCTGTATTCATCATATTCTTCCTGGGTTATAAATTTGTTTTTCCGCATCTGGTTAAGTACCACATTTCTACGTGCCAGAGCACGATCAGGATTTCTAACAGGGCTAAACCATGACGGAGCTTTAAGAATTCCTATCAAAACAGCAGCTTCATCAACTGTAAGCTCATTGGGTTCTTTATTGTAAAAAGTCTGTGCAGCACTCTTTATACCGTATGAATGGCTTCCAAAATCAACGGTGTTCAAATACATGGCAAGGATTTCTTCCTTGCTGTAGTTCCGTTCCAGTTTAGCAGCAACAACCCATTCTTTGAACTTTATCAGCACCATTCCAATGAAGGTACGGTTTTGCCCACGTGGAAACAGATTTTTAGCTAACTGTTGAGTAATTGTGGAACCACCACCACGGCTCTGACCTGTAAGTACTCCATAAGCTACTCGCACAAATGCCTGTACGTCAACACCTGAGTGTTTTGTAAATCTTATATCTTCAGTAGCTATCAGTGCATTGATCAAATTAGGCGACAGCTCGGAGAAATTAATATTAGTCCGGTTCTCAATAAAATATTTTCCGATAACTTTCTGATCGGCAGAAATGACTTCTGAAGCTAGATTACTTTGAGGATTCTCAAGTTCTTCGAAGCTGGGCATAAACCCTAACCATCCCTGAGAAATAAAAAAGAAAAGTAAGAACAGAAAAGCAATGACGCTGGCAAAAATTATCCAGAACCTTTTAATGTATTTGTCGTAATTGCTTTTTGTAGAGGCCTTTTTAGCCATATCAGAATATTTTTGCTGTTTTAATAAGATAATTTCTCAATACGAAGTCCTACATCTGCAATACCAAAAAGTATAGTGTCGCGCATTGCCTGCTCAAGAGTTAAAACATAATTCCCGGTATCGGCAAAACGAAATGAATCTTTTATCAAAAAACGATTCTCCCTGATCTTGCCAAAACCTTTTCCCAGCCAGTATCCATATTTATCGGCAACAAGGCATTCAATTGTATCGCCTACATTTGAATTATCAGGCAAATGCATGTTTGTAAACATAAACAAATTACTATAAGGGTAATCGGTAGTGTTTCGTACTATAAAGATCATATTATAGCTTGTGGAAATATCATCAATCCTGAAATTGAACTCTTTGATATCTTTCATATCCCAGTTTTCCTGTTCCACAGTGCTGAATTTCTCAAAATAAACACTTTTGCCACACCCTGAAAGCAGAAAAAGAAGCAAAAGCTGAATCAATACAGTTTTGAACAACAAAATAAGTATATCAGTTTTAATTTTATATGCTGTATTCCCGTCCTTCATGACCTGGATAAAACGAGTTTTACAAAAGAATAACGAAGTACTAAAGAATTAATTATTATCGAACCGGGTAAGGTCGTCCTGGCCTGCTGAAACCGGATATTCAATCTTTCTTTCCTTTGTTTTGGCAAAATCTTCAAGCTTGTTTGGCATTATTCCTTTATTATTATTTTCAATTATTTGCTTTACATTTTCAACAGGAATAGCAAGAAGATTTGCAGGGTCGCTAACATAAGAATACCACATAAGATTTTTAAACACGTCAGATTTCTGATAAACTGCTTCACCCTTTTTAGTTTTCAGTTTTATTTGATTATCAGGGAACTGCTTCAATGCATCCAGATAAACATCGTTTTCATAATTCAAACAACATTTCAGTTTTGCACATTGTCCTGTAAGTTTCTGCGGATTTGGCGATAATTGCTGTACACGTGCGGAATTGGTAGAAACCGAATGAAATGCAGTAAGCCACGTTGAACAACATAATTCACGTCCGCACGAACCTATTCCTCCCAGGCGGCTTGCTTCCTGCCTTACTCCTATCTGCCGCATTTCAATACGGATACGAAATTCCACAGCAAGAATTTTAATGAGTTCGCGAAAATCGACCCTATCTTCAGCAGTATAATAAAAAATAGCTTTAGTGCCATCAGCCTGATACTCAACATCATTAACTTTCATCTTTAAATTCAGCTGTGAAGCAATCTGACGTGTACGCATCATAATATAATCTTCCTGCCCCACTACCAAAACCCATTTTTCAATATCGGCAGGTCTGGCTTTGCGATATACTTTTTTAATTTCTGACAGTTCAGGATCCACTTTTTTATTTCGCATCTGCAAACGAACAAGCTCTCCTGTAAGAGTTACAATGCCGATATCATGTCCGGGCAAAGCTTCAACAGCTACAAGATCACCTGTGTGTAATCCCATGCTGTATGGCATACGATAAAAATCCTTTCTGTTGTGTTTCAGTCTTACCTCAATACAATCAAAAGGAGGCTGACCAGGGGGCAGCGGGATATCTACAAGCCAGTCAGTAACATCAAGTTTTGCACAACCATGACAAAATACGTTCTTGTTTTTATTATACGGATCGGGATTAGATGAACAACCGCGGCTTAAAAAATCATTCTTTTCTGGTTTTATATTATTGTGTAATTCCATTGTTGCAATATTGTTTTTAAAGTTTACAGGCATCTCTAATTATAACTGAGCCGAAAACAGTATTTTATTGTTAAACCTGCAAAAGTAATCAATTTTTACCGGCAATTTTTTACCTGCCTTTACTAATTGATCTTGCTCTGGATTTTAACATCTTATTAATTTTCAGTGAAAGATCCATAAACAGGATGGAAACATTGGCATTTCTTTCAATATGCATTGAAGCCCGGCTTAGTTCCCGGCTGATCTCTGATATGAATTCTTCCGAAATGGTATTTGAGAAATTTAAAATGAATTTTCTTTCATCACCTTCATAATTCAGGAATTTATCGCCATGAATCTTTATTATCATTGTCTCTCTCAGGATATCAACGGCTGTTGAAAGAAATATCTTTAGCTTTTCTCTGCCAATTTTTGTTATTTCACCAATCCATGCCGAGATATTCTCAATATTAATGTTGAAACATAGCCTCATCCATACTATAAAGTGTTCAAAATAATTGTCATTCCCTTCTGAATTGACATATTCCAGAGCATCAATAAAATTTCCGCGTGCGTTTCTTGCAGCCAAATTGGCTCTTGAAGGTTCAATGCCATAATTATTTATCAGAGCAATACTGATGTCATTATTGCTTAACGGTTTGATCTTTACTAGTTGAGTACGAGATAAAATAGTGCTGATGATCTGTCCTGATTCTTCAGCAACAAGCAAAAACAAAGTATTATCAGGTGGTTCTTCAAGGATCTTCAGGATTTTAGGTGCCGCAGAGTGAAAAAGTTTCTCTACCATCCAGATAATCACCACTTTATATTTCGACTCATAAGACTTATAGCTTAAAGTCTTTATTATATCAGTACAATCGTTAACATTGATAATTCCCTGCTTGTTTTCAATTCCGATGGTATTATACCACTGAATTAGTTTTATATAAGCGCCCTCGTTATCAAGTAAAAGCGAACGCCATTTGCCAATGAAGTCTTTGCTCGAAGGTTTTTCAGGAACTTCTTTTGTAGTTGATGTAGGATATATGAAATGCAGATCGGGGTGTGCGAGTATCTGGTATTTACGGCAGGAAGCACAAACACCACATGAATCATCGCTTTCGCTGTTACGTCCGGTACAATTTATAAACTGGGCATAAGCAATGGCAAGACCTAATTTACCACAACCCTCAGGTCCCAGGAACAACTGAGCATGGCTTATCCGGTTATCTTTATCAGTCTGGATAAGTTTATTCTTAATTGTTTGCTGCCCAATGATCTTTGAGAATTGCATAGTTAAATCTTTTATAGTGTTCAGGCATTTAAGAGTATAGCAAGTAAAACCCCAAATCCTGTTAAATAACCAAAAAATATCTGAGCGGGGTTATGTGCCGAAAGCTTTAACCGTGCAAATCCAGCAACACCACTCATCAGGATAAGAATAATGATAAGCATTGGCATATCAATAATCATGGTAAACGACAGTCCGATAAATGCACCGGTTATACCACCCATACCAATCATATGAGCACTTATTTTCCAAAAGAAACTAACAATCAAACCAATAACCAGCGAAATAAATGCTCCCAGCATAAAAAGAGAATATACAGCCGAAATTTCCAGTTGACCCAGTAAATAATAGGCAAGATAATAAAATAATGCTGTTACCATGAAAGGCCATAGGCGTTCTTCGCGCTGGTTCATCAGAAGATTACGTATCAACCCCGTGCGGGTCATTATAAAAGTAAAAAGCAATGGCAGCAATCCTGTGGTTAAAAACACAAAAGAACCTATAAACCATTTTACTTTGTTTGGGATTATAAGCGAAAAATAAGCATGTAAATTAAAGAGTATGACAATGGTATATGTAGGCAGTAGCAAAGGATGCAATACAACTGAAACAACTTTGGCAATATTTGTTTCGATACGGTTAAACATCTTTTACAGTTGTTAAAGTTCTTTTCTTAACCGTGCAACGGGAATATTCAATTGTTCCCTATATTTGGCTACTGTTCGCCGCGCTATGTTATAACCTTTTTCTTTAAGAATTTCGGTAAGCTGATCGTCAGTATATGGTTTCGACTTGTTTTCTGAGTCAATACAATCAGATAATACGCTTTTTATTTCGCGGGTCGAAACTTCTTCTCCACTATCGGTTTGCATTGATTCTGAGAAAAAGCTTTTTAATAAGAATGTACCAAAAGGAGTTTGAACATATTTGCTGTTAGCCACCCGCGACACTGTTGAAATATCAAGTGATACTATTTCGGCGATATCTTTCAGGATCATTGGTTTAAGTAATATTTCGTCTCCTTCAAGAAAATAATCGCGCTGATAATCCATAATGGCTTTCATGGTTACGTAAAGAGTATTTTCTCTTTGTTTTATGGCATCAATAAACCAACGGGCTGAATCAATCTTTTGTTTGATAAACGAAAGGGCTTCTTTTTGCTGCGTACTGTTTCGCTTGTTTTCCGAAAAAGATTCCATCATATTCAGATAGGTACGATTAATACGTAATTCAGGGGTGTTTCGGTTGTTAAGGCTTAGTTCAAGCTCGCCGTTTTTATTGTAAATAATGAAATCAGGGATTATATACTGACTTATTCTTTCAGTTTCTCCCACTGAGTTGCCCGGCTTGGGATTAAGCCTGATGATCTCGTCAACAGCAAGTTTAAGTTCTTCTTCCGTGATTTTTGCCCTTTTAACAATTTTATCATAATGCTTTTTGACAAACTCATCGAAATATTTTTCAATAACCTCTGTGGCAAGCTTAACTGGATCAGTATTTTCAAGTCGTTCAAGCTGTAGTAACAGGCACTCTCTAAGGTTGCGGGCTCCCACTCCGGGTGGATCAAGCTCCTGAACCACCTTTAAAACCTCCAGAATTTCCTTTTTGTCAGTTATCAGATTCTGTGAAAATGCAAAATCATCAATCATTGCATTAACATCTCGTTGCAGATATCCCGAATCATCAAGGTTTCCGATTATTGTCCGTGCAATTATCATTTGACGTTCGTCAAGATCTTGCATTCCAAGCTGAGAGTTTAAAAATTCATGAAACGATATACCTGCAGCATAAGGCATCTGTACCTGATCATCGTCTCTGCTGGTATTATTTGCTGAAGTTTTGTAGGCAGGGATATATTCATCTTCATCAAAATAATCGCTCAGGTCAAATTCTTCATCAGCATCGTTACTATCTTCCTGGCTCTCATCCTCATTTTCGTTAATATTCTGTGAAATTCCTTCATCTGACAGATCTTCACCACTCTCAGACAAATCTTCAAGGGCAGGGTTTTCCTCTATTTCTTGTTTGATCCTTTGCTCAAGAGCCATAGTAGGTATTTGTAAAAGCTTCATCAGCATTATCTGCTGTGGCGATAATTTCTGTAAAAGCTTCTGTTGTAACTTCTGGTTAAGCATAGATCAGGGTTTGCAAAAATTTGTTTATGTTAATTTCAATTGGTGTCAAACAACAATTGTGCAAGATACAAAATATTTTACTTTTTTTTATTTTTATTCAGTTAAATTTTCTCAAAATTCAGCATTTTGCGGAGTTCTTGGAAACGGAATAACATCACGAATATTGGCCATGCCTGTAACAAAAAGCATAAGACGTTCAAATCCCAGTCCAAAGCCACTATGCGGAGCTGTTCCGTATTTACGGGTTTCGAGATACCACCATAACTCTTCTTCAGGGATCTGAAGTTCTTTAATACGTCTGTTAAGTTTATCGAAGTCTTCTTCTCTTTGCGATCCGCCAATGATCTCTCCAATTCTCGGAAACAAAACATCCATAGCCCGTACTGTTTTGCCATCCGGATTTTGTTTCATATAGAATGCTTTGATCTCTGTAGGATAATCGGTAAGGATTACAGGTTTTTTAAAATGCTTTTCTACCAGATAACGTTCGTGTTCTGCCTGCAAGTCGCTGCCCCACGAAACAGGGAACTCCCATTTCTGCCCTGATTGTATCAGAATTTCAACTGCCTCAGTATATGTAAGCCGCTCAAATTCATGCTCAATTATTGATTTCAACCTTTCAATCAATTCCTTGTCGTACATATTGTTAAGAAATTCAAGGTCGTCAATGCAATTATCAAGAGCATAACGGATGAGATATTTAAGAAAATCCTCAGCCAGGTCCATATCATCGTGAATATCATAAAATGCTATTTCGGGTTCTATCATCCAGAATTCAGCCAGATGACGTGGTGTATTTGAGTTTTCAGCTCTGAAAGTAGGACCGAAAGTATATACTTTTGATAACGCCATAGCGCCAAGCTCAGCTTCTAATTGTCCGGATACTGTCAGGTTTGTTTGTTTTCCAAAAAAATCTTTACTGAAATCAACTGAACCATCTTCTCTTAAAGGAGGATTCTTGGGATCAAGAATTGAAACCCTAAACATATCTCCTGCACCTTCAGCATCCGATCCGGTAATTATAGGTGAATGAATATAATAAAAACCATTGTCGTTAAAATATTTATGAATTGCAAATGCCATGGCATGACGCAAGCGAAGCACTGCACCAAAAGTATTGGTACGTGGTCGTAAATGGGCTATTTCGCGTAAGAACTCCATAGAATGACTCTTTTTCTGCAAAGGAAAAGTTTCAGGATCAGCGCTTCCGTAAATAAGAATATTTCTTGCCTGAATTTCAACCTTTTGACCGTGCCCCAACGATTCTACAAGTATCCCGTCAACCGAGATACATGAACCGGTAGTAACAGGTTTTAGAGCTTCTTCGCCAAAATCCTCAACATCAGCAACAATCTGTATATTATGAATGATTGAACCATCATTCAACGCTATAAAAGCAACTTTTTTATTTCCCCTTTTGGTTCTAACCCAGCCCTTTACATTTACCAATTGCCCAATTGGCAGCTCACCTGCGGGTCGGAGCAGATCTTTGATAATGGTTCTTTTTAATTCTTTCATTTTTATTAATCATTATATTTTTTGCAAAAAAACGATTTTTTTAGCTGACAGACAATTTTGAAGCACCTGAATCTGATAATAACTATGATTTTATTCCTCATTATTCCAATCTCCTGATCAGCAAATCAAAGGATTAATATTTCAATATCACTGATTTTAAAAAAAACCGGTTTTATAAAAAAGCATAATTGAAACAGCGGTAAACTAAAACCTGCAATTATAAATTGGAAAAAAATTGTAACGAAAAAAATCAGGGTTGTTTTGCCTGTTTCTCACTTTTTTGTATTATCTTAGCACCCAAATTTTAACTTATGTTACGCAGTTACGCAGTTACGCAGTTACGCAGTTACGCAGTTACGCAGTTACGCAGTTACGCAGTTACGCAGTTACGCAGTTACGCAGTTA
>JAAYJT010000082.1 GCA_012522795.1 Bacteroidales bacterium
AATCAGTACTCTGTTATAATAAACTTAACCACTAATCATTATGGCAGTAAGCTTTGTTAAGAACAGATTGCCTTATCAGTATGCACACCCGATACATAAACGCTGCCAATTCTGCTATTATAATATAAAATACAAGGCACTAAGATAATACAAAAAACTGAGAATACAGGCAAAATATCCCCGATTTTTAAGAAGTGATTTTATTTTCCAATAAACTTCATTAACAAAACAGGATTTAAGCCTGATTGTCAGCCCATTATTTCAAAAAGCCAGAGTTTAAGTCCAGGATGATATTGATTGTGCCCACTACATCCGCCATATTTACAAGAATATCGCTGTTGAGGTCGGCGTTGGCGAAGCAAAATGGTTTCTCAATAATGCCCATGATGTATTGTATGGTTTTTATCACATCAACCACATTTACCACTCCATCGCAGTTGACATCACCGGAAACGGAGCCTTCAGGTGTGATATAAACGATTCCATCAAAGATTCCGGAAACAATATTATCAGTTAGATTGCTACTACTTAAAATAAATGCAGAATCCGGTACAAGTTGGTAAATACCGGTTTGATCCGGTGTGTTCAATTCAAAGGTACAGACAACACCATCATTTCCTGGCCATGGTCCGTTAACCCAGTGAAAACCAATGATTCTGAGAGTATTTGTTCCATCAAGTATTGATGGATTTATCATTCCGATAGTATTACGTCCGGGATTGTTTGCTGCAGAACCTGTAACATAAGTAAAACCTTCTGGAATAGGAAGGTCAAACATATAACAAGCAAATTCCTCATCATTGATAATCTCCGCATAAATAACAACAGTGGAATCCGGTTTACCAACAGCATCATGAATAATTAAGATGTTTTCTCCGTAGGTTTGCGACTGCGCCGTGCTCAACCAGAAAAGGGAGCAAATGGTTGGAAGCAGAATGCGTAATGATTTAATAAGTGTTTTCATAATTATTTGATTTATTGTATATTTCTAGCTCAATACCTTCCTATCCTGCCTACAATAATGTTTGCTGTTTCTACCACATCTACTACGTTTAAAACTCCATCACCATTAGCATCGGCGTTTTGGGGGCAGAAAGGCTGTGGGATACCTCCTAAGATTTTAGCTACCGAGCTTACTATATCATTTAGGCTTACAATTGCATCGCAGTTGGAATCGCCGGGCAGATCCATATCAATGGGACAATCGTTCAGGTAAATAAATCCGCTTTGGGGAGCCCCGGAAGTGCAAAGGCTGTCGTAAGTGATAGGAATTGTATAAGCGGTGTCGTACTCCAGGTTGAGGTTGAGCTTGGCAAGGAAGATGTCGTAGTCGGTGGAAGAACGATAATAGGATGAATTACTTAATAATTTATTATCAAAGCTTTTTGTGTTTGTGTATGGATATCTACCATTAAAACATATTAAATTATTAAGAGGATTTAATTCCATGGTGTTCATGTTGAAATTCAATATACAATCCACAATTGTTTCCCTCTGACCATTTTTAAGAGCAAAGTTACCAGTAGAAAAAACACTGGTATTTATTAATTGAGAAATTTCAAAAGTACCTTCCAGCAACAAACTATTAATGCTATCAGGTTTTATAATCGTGTAATTCAACTCATAACCAGCGCTATTAAACACCATGTAACATGGTTCAATTAGGTCTGTATTTGGCCAGTTAAAACCGGTTCCAAGAAAAACATCATCGGTAATATTCATTGTTTGCTTGGTTTTACCAATAATGGTATCTTTTAATCCAAATGGCAAAACCCATTCTTCATTTCCATCGCTGTCAGACATAATAAATAATGATGTTAATGGCATTGGTCCTCCGGGATTCCAGGGCTGTTCCCAGTATCCTCCTCCCGAAATTAAATATTTTCCGTTCTTTGTTATCAATAAGCTTTCTCCCAATTTAGTATTAGTATTAGGATAATTATACATGGTGGCATATGCCTTTTTCCAAATCACTTCACCCTCAGCATTGAGTTTAAATAGATGAATTGTTTCCTGCGGAATACTACCAAATTGATTAACAAGTAAAACAATATCCCCTGATTCAGTTTCTTTGATATCCTGTATGTAAGGTAGAGTGTTGGGATTTCTGCCGAAAATTTTACACCATTCTTTTTCACCGCAGGCATTAAGCTTAACTACCACAGGCAGATTCACTCCGTTCAAAGCTGCAACTGTACCACAGAAAAAATAGCCGCCATCATTAGATTGTAATACTGAGCCAAGATTAGTATATGATTGCGAATTTTCAAATATCTTTTCCCATAGTATATTTCCGTTAATATCGGTTTTAATAATCCATGCCCATCTTTTACTATACGATGTATTAAAAAATTCTCCCAATATTAAATAGCCATTATCGTATGTTTCAATTATTTTTCTTGCATATTCACGGCAATTTTGTTGTCCGTAATATTTAGGCCATACCTGTGCATTGGCGTTAAAAAAACAGAACAACCAAATAAATACTGTAAAATATATTTTGTTTGCCATGACCCAGTTTGTTAAAAAATTCGGGCACATTCATACGAACAAGCCGGAAACTAAAATTTATTTGATGATCAGTTGTTTGCTGTCAACCATTTGCTCATTATGATACAGTATGAACAAATATGTGCCGGGTTTATAATTCTTTACAGAAAACACAACCTTATCCTTGTTTTTATTCAATGCAATAGTTTCAATCTCTTTTCCTTCAATGCTGTTTATCTTTAATATTCCATTGTCATTTGCGGTTTTTGGGTTGCCTAAGTCAAAATCAATGATCACATGATCTTGTGCTGGATTTGGGAATAGTTTCAGCATTTCATTTATGGTTTCACTTTGGCTTCTTCGCTGTTTTTCCTTTTTCGATTTTGTACCGTCGGGCAGCAGGTATTGCGGATCGTGTTCAACAATATTATGAGCCAGAAGAATGTTGCGGGCATAAATGTTTGTAATCTCATTACCATAGTTCATCATATCTATCAGCCAGGCTTCTGTCAGGCTGTCGGGAATCAGCAACGATTTATCCAGCATGCGCAGCGAATTTTCCTGTTCAAGCAATGCAAGTATATCGGCATGTTTCGTTAATTGTTCGGTATTGAAGCTGAAAACAGACGGTATGCTGCTTAGTATGTTTGCTGATGCAGTTTTATCGCCATTTTCATAGCGCATAAAGGCAGCCTGGTACCAATTTGCAGGAATATTTGAACCAAGCAACAGATTAACGATGCTGTCTGTTGCAGCCTGTATATTTGCTTTATCGTTCAGATAAAGCTGTATCAGTTGTTTCTGATACAAGGCTTGTTTACGGCGGTGATAAGCCATGCCGGATTGCAGTTTTTCATATACCGAAATTAAGCTTTGCCCTTGCAATACCTCATCCAGCATATAAGTGGGCAGTGGTTCAATGCGTTGGTCTAATTTTCTCATCAGTGTCTCGTTTTTGGCGCTGTGGGGATTTGCTACCAGCACATCGCGGATCATAGCATCCACCAGTACGTTTTCCTTTTCAATTGCCGCTTCCAGTACCGTATCGCTCACATAGGGCGCAACCGACATCAACTCGTTATACACCTCCAGGCTTTGCCAGGGTGCGCTCATGTTAACGTTCCAATACAAGGCATCTGTATCTCCGGCATCTTTCAGCGCATTTATGAGTAGTTGAGTAGATTCAACCTCCTGTCCTGCGTCTGCCATCATGCCCCTGAGCGTTTCTTCATCCGGTTCTCCTCCCGGAGGGTTTAGATTTGAAGGACAACTAAGTTCATTCCATGGAGCATCGAAGTTAGCAATTGGTGTTACACCGGTGTAATATTGGGGTTCTAACTTGAACTGTGTAGATGCATTTCTATGATAATAGTAGGTAATATGTTCAGCCTCGTTATTAATGTCCGTTGGATTATTCTCATCGCCTGCCCAGCTAAATCGGTTGCCGGCAGGTGCATCGGGGAATGGGTCGGCAGAGCCTTGCGGTGATGCTATGCCGGCAAGATCATATAACTGCTTATCATAAGTTACTGCAATATCGTAATCGTTATCACTGTAGTGATTGCATTTTATACATAAACCCGTGCCTGTTCTGTCGCGGTTTACATTTTGTGCCAGTGTACCTATGTACAAATCTTTAAAGGTATTGTTATACAACTCATTATTGTAAGGACCGATGTTGTTAAGCGTAATGCCTATGCTTAAGTTCTGTTCAGGAGGATTACCTGGACCTGTAAAAACGTTTTCTTCAATGATATAGCCTTGTGATTCATTTTCCAGATAAATTCCGCTAAGGATTTCATTTTCAGCATTATCAGGGTTTCTAACCATAAAGTCGGATCTGATAACAGAAAAGTTATCCACTCCATTTACATAAACCCCTGCTATGTTATTGATAAAAACACTTGTGTCAACACTGAATCGTTTTGCTGTTGCTGCTCCCAGTGCTTTGGTCCCATAGTTTAGATTTTCAAATCTGCTGAGGCGTATTTCAGGATTAAATGGGTTTGCAAAAACAGTGTCTATATCAACCGTAAAGCCTGCATTCAGACTTTGAATACCAGTAATATCAGGTATAAATTCGCAATTAGACTGATTTAAAAAATGGTTTCCTGAAAGATTGATACCTCTGACATCGTTTATTTTGATAAATATTTTAGGTGCGTATTCAGACATGCAGGGATCTGCAAGTATAAAATCGCAGTTTTTGATATAGCTCAGGTTATCTCTGGGTTGTTCATTCACAGGGTCAAAATTTTCGTAAGGGGTAAGATGAATACTGACTTTATTGTTGCGGAATTCTGATGAACTTGCCATGATAATGCCGCCATGATATGTCATACCGGCATTTTCTTTATTTCCGGTAAAAATAGCTGTTTTTGCATTTTCTATTAATGAACCATTATTAACAATTACTTGTCCTTGGTGCATTATACCGTTATGAGGATACTGGCTTTTTGTGTTGTCGCCCCATATTTGGATACCCGGCCAAAAACTATTGGGATCATGGCTGGTAAGTGTACCACCGTCAATAATAAGCTTACCGCCCCTTTTTATAATTAGGTTAGCATCCGGAGCAAACCGTACAGTTGATTTTATTGTAAGTATTGCGCCAGATTCTATCAGAATACCATAATCAATATTCAGATCACTGTTCCATGTTTTATTACCTGTGATAACTATAACGCTTTGTGCCATAATTGAAAAAGCAATGCACAGTGTAAGGTTTATTGTTAATATGAATTTTGTTGTTTTCATGTTTATATGAGTTTAATTAAAACTCAGATTAAAATACGTTCATTTTTCTGTAATTTGTAATTAAACTAATGCGGAAAAAGTTTCTCATACAAAATAGCTTTAATTGTATAGATGTAAAATATATTGTAGAAGTTACTGTATAACAGCGTAACATGAGTTGAAATACAAGGCGCTAAGATAATACAAAAAACTGAGAAACAGGCAAAATAGCACTGATTTTTGAGAAGTGATTTTATTTTCCAATAAACTTCATTAACAAAACAGGATTTAAGCCTGATTGTCAGCCCATTATTTCAAAAAGCCAGAGTTTAAGTCCAGGATGATATTGATTGTGCCCACTACATCCTCCATATTTACAAGAATATCGCTGTTGAGGTCGGCGTTGGCGAAGCAAAATGGTTTCTCAATAATGCCCATGATGTATTGTATGGTTTTTATCACATCTACCACATTTACCACACCGTCGCAGTTGGCATCCCCGGAAACGGAGCCTTCGGGCGTGATATAAACGATTCCATCAAAGATTTCAGAAACAACAACCTGACTTATACCGCCACAAAAAACTAATGAATCAGGCGAAATAAGGTATTCTCCTGTTTCTGTTGGAGCGTTTAAATTAAATCCTGCAAATACACCATTATTGCCAGGAATGTGTCCTCCTGCGACTGATAGTGAAATTAGTCTGAGCGTATTAGTGCCCGGTAATATACTTTGTTTATAAATAAAATAATTACCTTTTCGCAACGGGTTAAGCCAGGCAAAGCCTGGAACGTATGAGGAACCAACAGGTAAAGGAAGATCAGTAATGAGGCAATATACGTCATCTTTATTAACTATTTCAAGGTAAATAACAACAGTGGAATCCGGTTTACCAACAGCATCATGGATAATAAAGATATTTTCTCCGTAGGTTTGCGACTGCATGGTAATGGTTGAAAGACCAAAAACCACGATAAATAATGATTTGGTAATCTTTTTCATTGTATTGTTTTTTTGGCGGTTAATAATCAAATCAGTACTCTGTTATAATAAACTTAACCACTAATCATTATGGCAGTAAGCTTTGTTAAGAACAGATTGCCTTATCAGTATG
>JAAYJT010000010.1 GCA_012522795.1 Bacteroidales bacterium
TTCTTCCACACATGATTTCTAGGATAAAAAAAATCTCCCTTTGGGTATTTTTATCCAAAGAGAGATTGTTGAAAGCTGTTTTTAATCCCAAAAAGTAGAAATTATTCTATTTTCTGAAAGTGCCTATTTATAACATGAGAAAAGCCAGGGTAACAATCCTTCTTCTTTAAAGACATAATCCCATGCATTATGCCCGACTCCAGGATAAAGTGTAAGGCTGGCATCAGCACCCGCTACTTTGAAAGCTTCAATCATTTTTACTGATAAAACAGGCTTTACCACTGTATCTTCTTCGCCATGGAATGCCCTGATTTTCACATTCCTGATACCGGCATTTATAAAATCCGGATTTCCACCCCCACAAACCGGAAAAGCTGCAGCAAAAATTTCAGGTTTTCGGTAAAGCAATTCAAAAGTTGCCATACCTCCCATTGAAAGTCCTCCTATATAAACACGTTGCAGATCGGTATAGGGTTCGGAAAGATAAGAATCAATAAGCTCCAGCAGACAGCTCATAGGAGGCTTAGCTTCTTCTGTTGGATTGAAATCAAAATTGCGGCTTCCGTCATCATTGGTCGAAAACACCACATTAGCCCAGTAATTATCAGTTTTACACTGAGGAAAAATAACAATTGCCGGATAGTTTTTACGGTTAAACTCAGAAGCAAAAAACGAACCGCCATGCATAAGCTGTTTTTCATTATCATCGCCTCGCTCACCGGCACCGTGAAGAAAGAAAATCAAAGGGTATTTTCCGGAAGGATCAAAATCTTCGGGAAACATGACCCGGTACAGGAGGCTGTCCTGTCCGCTGATGAATATTCTTTTTTCGTAGAGGCTGTTATCCTGCCCTAAAACAATAAAGGAACCGGGAAAAGATACCATTGCTGCAAATAAAACTATTTTTATCAACTTTATTCTCATAAAACTGAACATCAAAAATTTAAATTTCAAAACACTCACTTGTATTCTCACCCTGCATGATCCATTGATATTTGTTCAAGGGTTCTGCCTTTGGTTTCGGTAACATGTTTTTTAACGACCCAGAATGCTATCAGCCCGAAAGCTGCATAAATCCCGTATGACATACCCAAACCAATAGATGTCAACAGAATAGGGAATGATATGGTTATCAAAAAATTAGAGCCCCACTGAACTAATCCTGCTACAGCAAGGGCTGCACCCCTGAATTTGTTTGGGAACATTTCGCCAAGCATGACCCACATAACGGGACCCCAGGTGAAGGCAAAAAATGCAATATAAGCATTGGCGGCCAGTAAAGCCATAATGCCCGTCTTACCTGTCAATTCGAGACCTGCAGCACTGTCTTTTGAGCCGTAAGCAAATATGAGAGCCAGTATACCAAGCATAAGTGCCTGCCCCAAAGCTCCGATAAGTAGTAAAGGTTTTCGTCCAACGCGGTCAACAAGAGCTATCGCAACGAAAGTAAACAGCACATTTACCGAACCGCTTATAACATTGGTAAGCAAAGCATCGGCTTCAGTGAAACCAGCTGCCTGCCATAAAACTGAGCCATAGTAAAACACAACATTAATACCCGTAAATTGCTGCAAAGCAGCCAATGCCATTCCTACCCAGACGATAGTATAAATTTTTCCGGAACCAGGATTTATTATATCAGAAAGCTGGGATTTACGCTCTCCTATAACTGTTTTTCTTATGGATTCAACTTGTAGATTTGCTGTTTTTATTTCAGTAAGTTTTGCAAGGATATTACGAGCCTTTTCATGTTTCCCGATTGCAACAAGATAGCGTGGTGATTCAGGAATAAGAAAAAGGAACAGGAAAAACAGCGATGCCGGTAAAACTTCTATCCAGAACATCCATTGCCATGCTTTGTAACCCCACCAGAAAGTTTCAGCAGCTCCGCCGGCACCAAGAGCAATATTGTAATTGGAGAAAAAAGCCATGAACAAACCCAGAACTATTGCAAGCTGCTGTAATGATATAAGCCTTCCCCTGATATGAGGAGGTGCAATTTCGCCAATATATGCCGGCGATATTATACTTGCTGCTCCAACGGCAAGTCCTCCAAGTATCCTGTAGATAACAAATTCGGTGGAGCTGGAAGCAATTCCTGAACCCCAGGCGCTAATAATAAAAAATATTGCAGCTATCAGCAAGGTTTTCTTTCTACCAATTTTATCTGCCATATTTCCAGCAAAAAAAGCACCAACAGCGCATCCAAGTAGCATAGATGCAATATTGAAACCTGTGCCTACTACATCGGAATTGAATGCTTCCTGCAATGCATGAACAGTGCCGTTAATGACACCACTATCAAAACCGAAAAGAAACCCTCCAGTAGCAGCAACAACAGTCAATGCTAATATCCTGATATGATTGATATTTCCGGATTGATTATTTGCGATCTTGTCTGTATTCATCATGAAAAATTAATTCGGGTTATAGTGACGTGAATTTGAAGAGTTCAAAAGTAATAATTCTATAATTGTAACCGGATTATTGTAATAAAAAAGAAGCAGTGAGTACATCTCTGGAATTACCTCCTGTCATTATCAGAAATTCACCCGGTTCATAATCATACTCAAGATCATAATTATAGAATTTAAGGTCTTCAGTAGTTAATGTAAAAGATACTTTCTGCGATTCACCGGCTTTAAGAAATACTTTTTTGAACCCTTTAAGCTCTTTCACAGGGCGGGTAATACTTCCAACAACATCGCGAATGTATAGCTGCACAACTTCAGCACCATTATAATTACCGGTATTGCTTAGCGTAACCTGAACATTTAACCTGTCACCCTCAGTAAGTATTTGTTTATCCAGTTTTAGTCCGGAATATTCAAATTCAGTGTAGCTCAGCCCATATCCAAATGGATATAAAGGTTCGTTTGGAATGTCGAGATAATTTGACAGGTATTTAGTGTACCACTCACCTTCCGGTAGTGGACGACCTGTGTTTTTATGACTGTAATAAACAGGAATCTGCCCTACATTTCGCGGAAAGCTAACCGGCAGTTTGCCTGAGGGACTCACATTGCCAAAAATCACATCGGCAACTGCATTTCCGGTTTGTGTACCTCCAAACCAGACGTTCAGAATAGCAGGAATATTTTCATCTTCCCATGTCAGTGATAAAGGTCGTCCTGTGAAAAGAACCAAAACTACTGGTTTTCCGGTTTTCAGTAGTGCTTTCAGCAATTGCTGCTGATTTCCGGGCAAGGAGATATCGGAACGACTAGCGCTTTCTCCGCTCATCTCAGCAGCTTCTCCCATTACTGCTATCACTACATCGGAATTCTGTGCTGCCTTTATTGCTTCATCAAGCAGTTCTTCAGGAGTTTCCAGTTTATCAGCATCCAAACCTCCGTGTGCTGTAATACGCCGGATATATTCAGGGTCATCTATAATATTACAGCCTTTTGCATAAATGATCTCTGCCCGGTCTGAAACAGCATCTCTGAATCCTTTGAGCACAGTAACCGATTGCGAATGATCTGCTGAAACGCTCCACATACCTGCCATGTTCATCTTATTATCAGCCAGAGGTCCAATAAGAGCGATTTTTCCTTTTTTCTGCAATGGCAACAAATAATCCTGATTTTTCAGCAAGACAAAAGTCTGAGCGGCAATATCGCGGGCTATTTCATTGTTCTTTTCTGTAAAAATCTCTTTTTCAATTCTTTCAGGTTCGCAATACAGATAAGGATCCTTAAAAAGGCCAAGCTTATATTTAGCTTCCAGAATTCTGCGGCATGATCGTTCAATCATTGATTCAGTGATTTTTCGCTGCTCAAATGATTTTCCCAGCGTAGAGATATAGCCTTCGCCAATCATATCCATATCAACGCCTGCATTTAAAGCCAATGCAGAAACTGTCTGCAAATCGCCAACACCATGATTGACCATTTCGTTAATGGCTGTATAATCAGTAACCACGAAACCTTTAAAATCCCACTGATCCCGCAACACTTCCGTAAGCAGCCATTTATTTCCTGATGCCGGAATACCATCAACCTCGTTAAATGAAGTCATAACACTTCCTGCACCTGCTCTGATAGCAGCCAGAAAAGGAGGAAAATACTCATTGAACATGCGAATACGGCTCATATCAGTGGTGTTGTAATCATGTCCTCCCTCAGCGGCTCCATATAATGCAAAATGTTTTACACAAGCCATGATAGTATGAGAATCAGCAAGGTTATCTCCCTGATATCCACGAACAAAGGCTTCCGCAATTCTGGAAACCAGAAAGGGATCTTCACCCCCACCTTCAGCTATCCTACCCCATCGCGGGTCACGGGTAATATCAACCATAGGCGAGAAATTCCAGCATATGCCATCGGCACTTGCTTCAATAGCTGCAATTCGTGCACTTTGCTCAATAAGTTCCATATCAAAACTACTTGCCAGCGCCAAAGGAATAGGGAAAATTGTTTTATATCCATGAATGACATCCATTCCAAATATCAAAGGGATCCCGAGCCGACTTTCATTTACCGCCACTTCCTGCAAAGTCCGGATTTTTTCAAGCGATTTCACGTTAAGTAAGGCTCCTACCCTGCCCTCCTTTATATTTTTTCCAATCTCAGATGCTGTAACCTGCCCTGTAATAATGTCTTCATAGCCTGCAAGCAGATTCAGTTGCCCGATTTTTTCCTCAATTGTCATTTTCTGCATCAGGCTAGTAATAAAAGCATCCATTTCCTTATCGGAAGTTTGCTTCACTGAATTATTGCACGAGATCAGCAAAGCAGCAAAAAACAATGTCAACAAAAAAGGCTGAAATATTCTCATATAACAGGCTATTTTATCAGTTTGTCTTCAAGAGCTTTTTTCCAGATATCATATCCTTTTTCATTCATATGAAGCATGTCTTCAAGAAATAATGAGGGATCAGGATTACCGTTGCTATCGAGCATTGAATCCCAGATGTCAATATAAATAAGACTTTGCTCTTCATCAATAAATCTCTGTATCCTCCTGTTGGCTTCATAAAACCGTTCTGCAAGATGCCATCTGTCAGGACTTGGTTTCATTGAAACATAAAGCACCGACACATCGGGCAATTCAGAGCGTATTATCTTGTACAGGGTAAGAAATCGTTCAAATACTTCGTCAGTAGTCAACTGGTCGTCAAATGCAAGATCATTTTCACCACAATAGATAACAATTTGTCGTGGCAGATACGGGAAAACAACATCACCGGCAAAATATATCTGGTCGCTTAGGGTTGAACCACCGAAAGCACGGTTGATTATATCAATATCCGGAAAATACTTTTCCAGGTCAGTCCATATCGTAAATGAAGAACTGCCGATAAACAAAACTGATCCGGGTTTAGGAGGATTTGTTTTGTCAATTTCCCTGAATTCACGTATTGCATTAGCAAAATGATGTTCGTTTTCCTGAGCAAGAACAGGAAAATGAAATGCAAGAAATAAAATGAAAGCTATTAATCTGTTGTATTTCATACTCATAGGATTATATATTGATTTCTATCATATTTTCATTTTTATCAAGAAAACCTAAGAGATAAGTTTTCTCGATCACTGAGCCTCCTTCACGGTACTCATTCTTTTCTCTTAGGAATTGAAGCTCGTTTCCGTTAACTATGATTTTTTTCGGGCTATAACACCTGTTCCTAACTCTGTAAATAATTCTGACCTTTTTACCCAACAAATCAAATGATACTATTAATCCATCCATTGCCAAAGGCAAAACAGGGTCAAAAACAATTCTCTCAGATTCAACCCTTAAGCCAAGCAAATGTTGGATGATCAAACCAGTGTATATGCCCGGACCACTTGAATAAACCCTCCATCCCCCTTTTAGTGTGACCCTGCATTTAGCGATCTTCTTATACAACTTGTCAGCTTCGTAACGATTACTGAATGCAACGTCAGAACTGCTGTAATAACAATTTGATTGGCGTAAATCACCACAAGGCACAACTTCACTGTATTCAATAGGTATAACCTGACGAAGAGCCTTGATAAACTCATCAGCTTTTCCTGTAACAGCAAGTGATTCGGCATAGCGAACATGCTCGTGCATATACATCAGACCTATTTCACGACCAAAAAATACACTGCTCTCAGCCCTTTGAAAAATATTTTGTATTCCTCCCCTGTATTTTAGAGGGCGATCCATTAAACGGGCACCGTCAGGTCCTTTCAAATGCTTTTCAATTATCT
Source organism: Bacteroidales bacterium (assembly GCA_012522795.1). Lineage (GTDB taxonomy): Bacteria > Bacteroidota > Bacteroidia > Bacteroidales > JAAYJT01 > JAAYJT01. The sequence goes on from JAAYJT010000010.1 coordinate 6,183, forward strand.
GCTGATGATATTCTGCTTGTTTTTTAGTGAACAGTCCGCTTATTATACCTCTGTTCATTGGTAAAATACTGTATTTTATTCCTGTGACCCTGTCCGAAGGATGAAGCAAGAGGCTGATTCTGCCATTTTTACCAATAAGACCATAACCGGCAACAACAGAATCTTTTATCAGGAACCTGTTAAAATCAGTTTTTATATTCCTGCAAATTTTTCTCAGTCGCTTCGCATCATTTTTCCTGCCAGCCATATCACAAACCTCTGCGTATTCATTAAATGCCTGATAATTCATTTCCACTGTCCAGGAGGATATCATACGGTCAGCAAGTTCCTGACTTACAGGTTGTAATGAATCATTCCAATCACCACCTCCAAATGGCACAAAATAAGTATCCGGTATAAATGAATCTGTGATCATGTTAATCAACCTGTCAACATGTTCATATAGCGGTGTTTGTTCTTTGTTACCTTTACCATCATTGCGATAATAAGGCAAAACTTCATCGAGGATATTACGGTCGCCTGTAATTTTTATATATCTGCTCAAAGCAATGATACACCAGTAGATAATATCTCCGTGAGCATGGTCGGAACGGATATTTTTATACCTGTCAAACATCCACCACTGTGGCCAGCCTCCATCAGGGTTCTGATTTGAGAAGATGATACAAAGTATTTTCCTGGTTTCTGAATATTTACCCATACTTAGTAACAAATCTATTGGTCCCTGGGCAACATCACGGGTACCCCACGCTGCGCCACTAAATTGTTCCAATCCGTATGGGGTCAGATAATGTATCAATGCATTCATGCCAAACCAGGGCAGAATTTCATTTATTGCCGATATATCGTGATGTGGGCTTTGAAGAGAAAGATTCTGACTGAGATTTTTCCATATTTCCAAAGCATTATTCTTATCTTTAACAAATTGTGCATCAGAATCCTCAAACTTTTCAAATTCCGCTTTTTTCTCAACTTCACCAAGAAAGCTCATTGAAAACTCTCTTGCTTTCGCAATATCAAGAACAAAAAATGAAGCACAACGACTTTGATGATCGCTATATAGTATTTCATCGCCTGCTACATGGTAATCTGACGAACCATTGATCCTTATCCTGAATTGAGCATCAGGAAACTTTTCTGAAATCAGGCTTTTCTGAAAGGGCTTACATATTAATTCATGTTCAGCATCGCCACTTAAAGCAGTCCAGTTAATAACCCTGTCAAACTGATTGGTAATCAATATTTTCACTGGCTCACCCTTAAGCACTTTAAAGTCCAGATTCACCTGCGGAGCAGTCTTTGAAGTCCAGATCCGAACCTGAAAAGCAGAATCCTTATACTTGTAAATCCATCTGCAATGGTTCAAACCGGTTTCAAAAGCAGAAGGTACACCCAGCAGGTAATATTTGCTGTTTAGTTCAAGAAATATCCTTTGACCCGTTTCCGGATCCTGATTAAACTGACTTGAACATACTGAGAGAAGGGTGTTAAAATTGGTGTTGCCCTGAGTTAGATGTGAATTGAAAGCGCCAAAAGCAAATGAAGTGGTTGAAACAATGCTTTCATCAGGTTCATAACCAGATTTTGCCTGTATAATATGTCCATGAGAACGATCGCACAGAATTTCTTTAAGGCGGAAAGCAACGTGATTATTTTCTCCATAAAAAAATGAAAGCAGTTTGCCATCCTTATATTCAGCATGGCGGTAATCAGTGCCAAAAAAGGTTTCCAGCTCTTCATTAGTCAGGTCTTCACCAGAAAGTAATCCGGAACTGGTAAATATGCTACTGACAGGATTTTTCAGTCCTTGTGAATAATAAATTGATCCGGCTTCATTAAATTCATTGATCAGTTCAGGTAGCAGACTCAGATCAGTGTTTGAAGTTGCCAAAGGATGGTCATGAAGATATTTACAAACAAAAACACTGCAATGACTTTCATTGGATTCAATCCTGAAAGGCTGTTCCTGCAATGCAACAACCGATGATTCTCCGGCATATTCACCATTGGGGCTTTCTGAAGCCAGGGCTTCCGGAATAAAGGTTTCGCGAAAAGTTTTACCATAAAACAACATACCATCAGTCAGGGCTGAAGCAGCGCAATTTTTACACGCAAGCATCATCCATGGATTCCCGCTTGCTTCCTTCATATTCTGGCGGCAACAAATTACCTTTCCATAAATAGGGTCTTCAAGAATTCTCCTTTCAATATACTGGCTTACATAATACTCATTTACCAATCCATCCTGGATCTGTTTCAAGCCTATATCCTGAACCATTATCAAATCAAGTTCAACTGACTGACTATTCCGGTTTGTGGTTTCTATTCTCCATTGCCAGCTATGGCTATGTTCAGAAAGTTGCAACTCACAAACATATTCTATCCCTTCCCAGATGCCTTTTGCTGTGAATCTGTTATCTTTTATCGCAAATGCACTATTACTTCCTGCTCCTGTAAGAGCTTTGAATTCAATGATATCTGATCTCTTACGCAGAAAAATATTTGCTCCTGAATATCCAAAAAGGGTAGCATTTTTCATGCTTATCCTTATCGGGTCTGCCTCAATACTTTTTACTGAGCCATCATCCTGAAAATAAATACTTAGTCCATGCTTATTTAAAATTTTCATTTAACTATATTTTAAAGTGAGCAAAATTTCCTGCTTGTGTTTATGAGGGTAATTAATTACAAGGCGATCATCAGAATAATTTAAATCAATCTGTTTATCATCAAGATGGATCAGACTGATATTTTTAACTCCCTCACCTTCCAAAACAATTTCACCCTTAAGATCCCTGTCGCCATACAACCTGAAGCCAATTTCATCCTTATTTACTGCAATGTCAAGAATATCGGAAGTGCTGTGAAGAAGCCTGATCTCATCAGTCACTGGCAGACAAATGGGTGTAAGAATGCTATACAGGGGAGGAATCAGGATATCTTCACCTGAATACGGAATATGAACAATTTCTCCATTCGCTGGATTCGTGTATGATATTCTGGATTTTTGCACTTCGTTGAAATAATTGCCAATAAAAAGAATTCCTGAATCTTCGCGAGTAAATCTTTCTCTCACTGTAACATTATCATTAGAGGAAACTGCCAGTCTTAAAACAGCTTCTGATCTGCGTAACAAAGCTTCATAAACCGGCTTATGTCCTTCGGTATCAAACCCGAGCCAGGTTCCCAGGAAAACAACACTGCCTTTGCCGGATTTCTTAATAAAACCACAAGCTGTTTCATTAAGGGTTCGTGCAATGATTTCAGCATCACCCAAGGATTTATCAGCAAAAACAATTTGCGGATTTGCGCATTTAATATCTTTAAAGCCAAGGATATCAATCAAAGGCGAGTTTATAACTTCTGCCTTTTCAGGATGACAGTTTAATGTGTCTCTGAGAACAGAACATGGTTCCTGCCTTAAAGTACGATCAGGCAAATACGGATATATTACCAATTGTCCGCCATTACTTGCATAATCGGCTAAAACCTGCTGATCTTCTGCATCCATTTCATCAGTACAAAAAGCCCATACCTGAGCATACTTCCCAAGACTTTCAGCAGAAGCTCCGATCAGATCAGCCATGTCATAGTCAATATTCAGAACCTGCAACACTTTTAGTAAACCATCGAAATACGCAGGACGGCGAATTTTTGAAGGAACAAATCTGAGATCACAAGCTCCATTTTCAGGTCGTTCAAGTTCGGTAGCATAATACGGAGGATAAAACAAAACACAGATATCTGCTTTGCGTTCAGCATTAACTATCAAATTCTCTGACACTTTAATAAGTCTGCTCATACGTTCTACCAGGTCAAAGGCAGAACTACGTTCACCTTGTGCATTAAGCGGAGTGAACCAGTAAAAGGTATCTCCCGAATATCCTTTATGTTCCGGATTAAGCCCTTGCGAAAACATATAATAATTCCACCCTTTTAGCCCGTTGGCAATACTTGCCTTGTAAAACAGCTCCATCTCACGTGGATTGGTCACAACGTGGTATTCGCGTGAGCCACTCTGAAACTCAGCAGCAAACAAAGGTTTATCTCCCTGTATTGTAGCTGTTATATCATTAATAATACGATTATCGTGCATATTACGGTAAGAAACAAACTCCGGTATATGATCAACCCCGAAAATGATCTCACTTTTATCGCCAAACAAATCATCGTACATGGTGATATTTACCGGAAATTCATATCCGCTGCCATAAATCCAGCCAGGCAGGTTATGAAATAAAAGCAATCCAATATTTTTCTCTCTGATCATGGCGGTAAGTAGTCGTAAGTATTCGCCATAATAACGGCGCCAGAATCTATGCCATTCATAGTCTCTGCTTCTATCACCTTTTGAAGTGTAAGGTCTCACGCCATCAGGAGGAGGCTCAACATTGTCAAATGATTGATAATCAGTATCCCAAAGTCTGTTTATTTCCGAAACCGAATTAAATGTTTGTTGCAGATATTTTACAAAGAGGTTTTTTACTTCTCCGCCATAATCAGCCTGATGGGCAAGCCATGAAAACACACCTATTTCATTGCATAATTGCATCATGATTACAGGACCACCGGCATCAACTTCCTGACTGCCAATCAGTGGCATGATCTGGTCGTACCACAATCTGACTTTTTCAAGATAAACCGGATGAAAAAGATTAACTCCTTCACTATCGACAATTTCCCCTTTTTGGTTCCTCATTTTAACATCATCACCATGTTTTTCAAGAAACCAGTCAGGGAGACCTGCTCCACGAAATTCAGCAAGAATAAAAGGTCCGGGTTTTACAATACAGTACAAACCATGTGATTTACATTTCTGCAACCACAATTTCAAATTTCGTTCAGGGCTGGTAGTTCCATCAAAATCAAATAATCCTTTTTCAGGTTCATGCCATGCCCATGGAATATAAGTGCTTACAGCAAACAAACCGGATTCTTTTGCGGCTTCCAGGTGCTTATCCCATAAGCTCTGCTTTATCCTGAAATAATGGATCTCGCCTGAATTGAGGAATATTTTCCGGTCGTTAAAATAAAAACTGTCTTTCTTATAGCTGAATGTCATCATATTGTTGTTTATTCATCATATCGCAAATTAATCATCTGCATTTTTATCTTTGAACTCGTTACCAATATTTCTAAGCTTCAGTAATTCCTTTATCTCATGGCTTCGTTTCTCAGTGAGGGTGTACCGCAAAATGAAAAAGATTGAAAAGATGCTTAGAAGTAACGGAAGTCCAATTTCTACAATCCTCATCATCAGTAATGTATAAGGCGATTGTTTTGTTAAAATAGTTATTTCTTTTTCAATAGTATTAAGTTCGGTTTCAAATAATCCATCAGGTAACTCCGGATCAAGAGCGATTAGCCTCTCCCTGACATTCTCAACTGATTTTAATAAAAATTGATAATGATTATGGCTGTGTTTTGTGTTTGCAGCTTTGATTTCCAGATGGTTCTCAAGTTCTTCACAACGCAATAATGATTTTGCTAAAAGACTGTCAATAGTTGGATTTGTAGCTGCATTTTCGTTGCTGACCTGAATTTCGCTTCGCAATTCCCTGATGCTGCCCTGAAGAGAATCCACTTTTGTAACCTGCGTCTGATCGAACATTGTTAAAACAATCAAAGCACCGGCTACAAAGCTTGCAAGAGCCGTTCCCATTTTTATGAACCACCAGAAAATCGAATAAAAACTACCTTCGGTACGCTGACCCGTTTTTAGATCATCTTCATCGCATATATCGCCAACCATTGATGAGCCAAGAGTAAAGAAAAACAACATGCCTGACGACAGCAGGATAGTAGGTATAATTATCAGATAAGGATACTCAGGATTGTAACAAACTATTTTGGACAATTGCGCCAAAACCATCATTGCAATAGCAAGAACAAGAGTTGAGCGTTTGCCAAGCTTCGGGCTTATCCAGTTCAGCGGAAAAACTGCGAGTACTCCTGTAATAGCCCATATCGTTCCATTAATACCAAGTAAATAAGCACCTTCCATTTTATCACCACCAAAAACATAGAAAATAGGAATATAGGATCCCAGAAGGTTCACAAAATTAAAACCCATGGCAAGAGTGAAAATGGTAAGAGTGAGCATTATAAAATTCCTGTTCGAGGCGGCATGCTTCATATTTTTCCAGAAAGGAGATTTTTCCTGCTTTGAAACCCTTGCAAATTCAGGCTCGCGAAGTTTTATGCTCCACCAGAATGACAATGGTATTAAAAAAGCAGCAATAAGTAGTGAAACATAACGCATTCCGTCAGCCTCATTACCCCCGGTGCCTCTGAAAAACTCACGGTTTGCAAGCCAGAAAAGCCATGGAGTACTCATTGCAAAAATGTTTCCAACAAAACTCTTAGCGCTGAACAGTCGTGTACGCTCATGGTAATCGGTGGTCATTTCCATACCCAAAGCACCATGAGGTATCTCAAAAATTGTTGTTGAAGTATAGAAAAGCAGTAATGCCAGAAGTATATAAACCAGTTGAAAAGCCTGAAACTGACTTTTAGAAGGGAACCATGAATGAACCAGCTCGCCTTTTGGTATCCACCATAATATCACAAAAGTTATGGCTACCAGTATTCCTCCAATAAGCAGGTAAGGACGCCTGCGCCCCCATCGGGTTCTGGTATTGTCAGAAAGATGACCAATAATAGGGTCGGAAACTGCATCCCAAAGGCGGGGAATTATTAAAATCACTCCCAGCCAGAAAGCACTCAGCCCAAGGCTGATATTTCCCATTAATCCCACAAGAATACCGGCAATATTAAAAAGTGCAATCGGAATAATACCACCGGCACCATAAGCTGCTAACTGCGAAAACTTTATCCGGTCTTCCGATCCGGTATTATTCAATTTTGCTTTAGATTCACTCATAAATGAAGTTTTTTGCTTAGTAATAAATCAGTAGCTCGGCAGGAATTTCGTTGATCATGATCTCGTTATTAGTGAAATGCCTGGTTTCCTTGCTGTTAATCATAACTTTTAAAGGCAGTTTTGAACTGTTGAAATTCTTAATTTTGATCCCGTTAGTAGGCAATTTAACATCGCCGGAAACTGAAAAACGATAGAAATCGTATTCTTTTTTGATTGAATATGATATTTCTCCGAAATAAGTAGGGAGATCTTCCACTGACATACCTTCGGGAGAGTCAATCCAATCCTGATAAAGCGCCGGAGCTAACACAAGGGACTGATCATATTCGTTTTCATAAACAAACATTGTCCGAAAAGCATTAATAAAATCGCTGCCTACCCAGGTATGGGGCATATCGCCTATGAACCGGGGTACACGGTAATCTTTCCATACAATCTCAGCCCAGTGATACCATCCCTGAGGCCGCTGATCATCAAGCAAAAATTCCAATAGCTCATGTGCCCTGTCGGGCTGGTCAAGTATGATAAAAGAACCAATCAAACGGTTTTCATAAGGTGTGTAATCCCGCCATTCTATTTTAGTATCCCTTCGATCCTTGAAATATTCATAATACTTATTGAAAGTATTGTAAATCTGAGGTTTAGGCAGATTTTTCAATTCATTGCAGGGAGTAAGTGCCACAGTAGTTGAGGTGGCATCAAAATCACCAAGTTCCACGCAACCTGGTATAAAATCAATGCCCCTGATTTTCATTGCAGCTCTGATTGAATTGTAAAGATTAACTTCAAAAGTGTCTTTCAACATTTTAATCCGCTCATAATTTTCGGTTTCGCCAAGTATCTTTTGAATTTCTGCAGCATCCTTCAAACCTTTTATTGTAAAAAAATTATCCCAGTATGAGTGCATTGGCTTCTCTGAATAGCCCTCATGACTGATAGATTCCGGAACCAACCCATAATATGCTCTAACGCTGTCGTTACCATATTTAAAATGATCAACTGAACGTTCTGCCACGAGCGATGCAATGTAATCTGCAGCCATTAACACATGTTTATTTTTCGAACGCAAAAAAGCAGTGTCTTTTGTGAAATTGAAATATTCGCGTATCAGATAAATCAGTTGACCGTGACTGTCGTTTTCCGGCACAGGGTCAGGACCACGGAAATCAACCACACATGGAACCTTACCGTTTTCATACTGATGTGGTGCATACCAGTTAATAAAATCCCTCACTTCATCAATAATTCCGGATTTCAACAATGCTGAAGATGTTAATGCTCCATCGCGTATCCAGCTTCTTTCATACGAACGCGAACCCGGCTGAATACCAGCTAAATCGCGATTAATAAGTATGTAGATCAGGTTGGCTTTATATGTATTTATAATCCTGTCAGCCGAAGATGGCAGATTAAACCTGATTTTGTCAACTTTTGACCTCCAGAAATCTGCTGATTTGTTAAATTCAACACTGGCAGCATCAGGGTCTGAATTTTGATCAATAAAAGCTTCTTCATAAAATGGAATAAGCATGTAAAACTCTTTAATACCGCCCGGATTCAGATTTAAAGAATATTTTATCACACCGCTAACAAGTCCGTGCTCATCGGTAACACTGGTTATATCCGGCATTAAGCCTTTTGAGAGCAGATCAGCAATATTTCCATTATCGAAACTTACAGCTCCCAAAGCATCATATTTTTGTTGTGGTATTATTACTTTATCATTTACTGCTATTACTCCGTTATCTTCGCTGATGCTTTTGATCTTCCCCACTCCTCCCGGTAAATTCAGGAACTGGTAATACGGATTGACCTGAAAAGGACGTATAATCAAAAACAAATCAAATTCAATTGGCTCCGTGTTCCTATTTTCAAGTGTATAACGTATATCGAGCATTGAGTTCTTATTTGCTTCACCTATTGAAGCAACAGAAACAGAGAGTTTTATACCTTCACACAACCACTGAACTGTGGGCAGGAAAGTAAAGTTTTCATACCTTCCGTCAAAACCAAGGGATTGCGACTTCTGAACGTTATTCCAGTTATAAAGTTTGTTATTTGCCCTGATCATGGGTTCAATTGAAAAAGAAGCCTTGTCAGCCTCTATCATACCATCTTCGTTTATCAAAGCTTCCCTGACATCATTATTCACTCCGCTGATAGTCCAGTATGAAGCCTGTTCAGTAAAATACCGGGGATAATACCCTAATGCAGAATTTTTGGCAACATATCTGAAAAAATCATTAGGAGTCAGGGATTCCAATACTTCAAGGAATTCAATTTCCCTGATCCCGTATCCCTTTTCTGAAGAGAAATTTATAAGTTCAAGGCGTAAGAACCGTGCCTGAGCCTCAGGCAAACGAATAAAACTAACATCTGTCTGGTTGTTCCTGACTGAATAGGCTTTCTCCCAATCCCTGGCATCACCTGAGATAAATACATCAAAATCTTTTGCAAAATGATCTTCCAGCCATCTTATCTGCAAGCCTCCGAATTCACGGCTCATTTTAAAATCAATATTTACCGTTTGATTACCCGAACATTTGCTAAACCAATATGTCTCTGCTGACCTGTCCAGCATATTATCTGCTGTATTGTTTTTCAGAAGCGATGAAGTATTTACTGATGGCTGCGGATATTCTTTTATCTCTGCTGGCAGAGGTTCGAACTTCAGGTCATCAAGCCATATAGTACCTTTGCCGCCAACAAAGGAAGCAATTGTGAATTCAATCCGGTCAATACGCTTCAGGTTTCTGTCGCTTGCAGGACCCCATGCAAAATCAATATGGCGCTTTTTTATACGGATTTTCTTCCATTCTTCAGGAAATTTATAATTGCGGTTATTCACCCACCAGACATTGTCGCCGGATTCGTCAATAAACTTGATTTCAAAATTATTATCAGGCGATTGGGCTTTCAGATAAAAAGTAAATTCATAATTCTCAGGAAGATCAATCGGAAAAAACTTCTGAACCCCACCATAACCGGTACCTTTCGTAAAATCATAATCAAAACGGATGGCTTTACCAGTCAAACCCTGTTCAATATCAAGCTTAAGCTCAACACCATCAGATTTTATAAAATTCCAGCCTTCAGTGGTTTCAAATTCATCAAGAACTATGATCTGGGAAAACAAAAACCGGCATATCAACAGGAGCAAAAATAAAGCAATAAACCTTGAGTAGTATCTATTCATGAAGATCAATATTTTGTATTTCCAATTTATTTATTTCTGTGTCAGATACTCATAACCTAGTTTTTTCAACCCATTCTGAATTATACGATCTTTCATTACATAATTCCAGACCAGTCCTGACCTGAAGTTCTCAATCATAATGATCATTGGTCCCTCAGCAATTCCCAGAAAATCGTCGTTTACCCAGTTAGCCGTGGGATTAAATGCATCATAATAGCCGTATTTACCCCATATTTTTGAACCATATCTTTTGTTTATTGCTTTGATGGTTGGTAAAACGATTTCAGGCGTAAAAGGCAGGGATGATAAAGAGGCATAAGGTGCAATGGTACCATCATCGAAATAATTAAAATCTGGTCCGCTTGTTCCTCTGCCTGCATATCCCAGAAATTCTCTTCCATTGGCATTGTATTTCTCAGTAGGACCATCACTGGCTGTTATGCCCCAGCACAATGAGTCATAACCCTTCCATCCATAAGGATTATCCATGGCATATAATCTTTGCACAAAAGTAGCACGCCTGGAATTCTCAAAATAATCAATGCCCTTTTCTTTCATATAGGGATCCACCAACCCACGATAGTCAATAAATGCATGAGAAAACTGATGACCAAACAAAGGCGGGAATACCACATGTGAATAACCTTCGTAAGGAGTTTGCCATTTGTACGAGCTTAACCATGCGTTATAGCTTCTTTCTATATTTTCCATTCCAGTGCCGGCAGCAAGAGTGTAAAGAAAAAGTCCCTCATTATATCCATACCAACCCCAGTCAGTCCTGCCTTCCTCCGGCGACCAGCCCATTGATATAGTGTAAGGATGACGACTTTCAGCAGGCATAGCAAAAATACTCCAGTCCATCCCTTCAAGTAATTTATCAGCATACAGACGTATTTGTGTTTCTGTTATATTATCTATGTTAAAATAGTTTCGTGCGAAAATGATCCCCATCATCAAAATACCTGTATCAATTGATGAAAGCTCACACTTCCATTCGCGTGTACCAGAATTCATTCTAAGAAAATGATAAAAAAATCCTTTATATCCGGTAGCATTGGTATCAGCACTCTGAGGCGCATTGTAAAAAAAATCCAGAATATTCATCACTATTTTGGCAGCATCTTCCCGTTCTATCCAGTTTCTTTCAATTCCCACAGCAAAAACCGGAATAGCAAAGCCGGTAGAGGCAATACTTGATGGCGCCCACTCTGAAGCACGGTCTTTTACAATTCCCCACTCCGGATGATGCTCGTTAACAAAAAACTGAAAAGTCTTTTTCTGTATAGTGTCAAGCATAAGTTCATCACCGGCTGACAAAGGATAATCAACCTTTCCATGAGATTTGAAAATCTGTTTTTCCGGTTGCCCACAAGACATTAACAGGGTTAGAAAAAACAAAAATAATGTACTGATCCTCATATTATTAACAAGGTTTTGAAATGGTTTATTCTTATTCTTACAAATCATTATAATCATTTTACTTATTTCTTAATTCAGAAAAACATCAATTTGAAAAGCCAAGTTTTATCATTGCCTGCTGAACTTCGGGTGCCGACATAAAAAGGTTCCAGCATAAAGCACTGCGATAATTCTCAATCATTATTATAACAGGTCCCTGATCAATTGCAATATAGGAACTAGCCCACCAGCCTTCATGTGGATTAAAAGCATCGTAAAAGCCATAAGGACCCCATAACTTATCACCCAAAATGTAATAAAAATGCCTAAGAGCCTGCATTGATTCTTCTGGGGTGAAAGGCATGGACGAAAGCGCAGCCGAAGGAGTAATAGTACCATTGTCTCTTGTTGGTTCGTGAACCTTATAGCCGGCAGGATCATCGCTTGCTGTCAGCCCCCAGCAATCAGCACTGTAACCTGTATAGTTCTTCTGGTTCACAATACAATGCTGCCTGTTAATCAATGTATGACTTACATTCTGAACCCAGTAATTGGCATATTGATCAATGAGATTTATAGGATTTAAACCCAGGAAAGAATATTGAGCAAAGAAAAGAGGTCCTCCATAATCAAACCCGAGTGGCAACTGAATACCATAGAACGACTTACCATTAACAAAAAATGAAGAACCAGCCCATCCCTTATGGTAAACCTGAGCATCAATTGGAAATGTCTCAGAAGAGGCAGCCATGAAATAGGTTATCAGTGCTTCGTTATATCCTTTGATCTGCATATTTATATCCCAGCCATAATCTGGCGACCAGTGCCAGTAAAGCACATTTTGTCCGCCACGTGTATACCATGACCATTCAATGGTATTAAGCAGATTATTTATACTGGATATAAGAGCTTCTTCTGAATCATCATTGGGGTTCAGATATTGCCTCACAGTGATCAGTCCAGCAGCAAGAAATGAGGTCTCAACAAGGTCGCCACCATTATCCTTAGTGCTGAACGGAATTATTTTTCCTGTTGATCCATTTAGCCAATGAGGCCAGACACCATGAAAACGATCAGCAAAGGTTAAAAAATCAATAATTTTATTCAATCTTTCTATTCCCTGCCTCCTTGTTATAAAATTTCGTTCAATTCCGATAAGAATTGACATTAATCCAAAACCACTACCTCCAATAGTGACTGTTTCACCTGAAGAATTGCGTTCGCGAGCCAAACCACTGACGGGATGAGCAAAATCCCAAAAATATCTGAAGGTTTGCTGCTGAACCAGGGTTAACAATTCTTCATCACTTAACTGAGGCATTTTAACTGAGGGGTTCAGACCGGTATAAAAATATATAAGGAAACCTTTAAATGAGAAGCCATTTTCCGCAACAAGATCAGGTGATATATGAAAAGAGTATTTTGAGTAATAATCCAGGTCTTCATTGTTTGTTATGGTAACTGTTGTGCCATCGGCTGACAGAGCTGCATCGAAATTCAAAGGAGGATAAAATGAAAAAGCATTCTTATATTGCTTAGGATCAAGGCTATGAGAAAAATTAATTATAAGTTCAATACTGTTGTATGAAATATTTCTTAAATGCATATTCGAACTCAAAGCCAAACCATTAAGTGTGGCTGCAAGCAGTTTCAAAATTCCGGGTTCAGTTTTAAATTCATATTTTACTCCTGGGAAGTTTTCTTTTTTCGAACCTTTAAGCTCCCAGGTTATTTCAAGCAAATAATCTGATTCATTAATTAATGGATTTGAGGGGGTTAAAATAATGGTTTTATTGTCGTCTGTATACTCAAATTCACAAGAAACCTTTTCATTATTCTGAACACTGATAAGATAAATATTTTTTTTCGCGGAAGTGGTGTCAACAGCATTGGTAAATTCAATAAAAAATGAACTGTTAACGGGAATATCAGAGATCAATTGGGTATTTGATAAAATTATATCATCAGCTTTGACCCTGATCAGTTGTAATGTTTGCGCCGGATTGTCATTTTTGCCATTACACGACACCAATGCAATCACAATCCAGCTTAACAGGTAAACTATATAACTGATCCCTGACTTCATAAACGCATAAAAAAAGAAAGGAGAGGGGAATTAACCCGCTCTCCTCCCCATTATTAACCAAAAACAAAAATTAGGGTTTTTCTGACTCGTACATGAGGTCAATCTCTTTAGGTGTAAGAACTTTATGATAGATACGAATATCATCTAACTGACCTTTAAAATGGTTAGCCTCCGGGAAGTTATAACCGCCCCATGGTTCATTAGCCCACATTGTACCCTGGCGTGACTGAATAAATCCAAATGCAAGCTCGTTTACAACATCAGGAGCAACACCTCCGTATTTCATACCTTTTACGGTACGTTTGGCATCACCATCAGGCCACAGATTAAAGTCGAAGCTCTTCATTTTCTCGCCATTATAATACAAGATTCCACGTTTGCTTTCACCATCAAAAGTATATGTAATATGCAACCATTTGTCTTTCAGCATAGCTATCATGTCGTCAGGCTCAATAGATTTAGCAAAATCCCAGCCCTGAAAACCACCATTGCCATTATATTCAGCATTGCTTGGGAACCACATATCTTCTGCAGTAGTAGTACCATCTTCAAGTTCATATTGGATGGCGAATTTTGCACCATCAAAACCTCCGAACATTTCAAACTGAATACCATAAAATGCACCTAATCCCAGTACAAAATGTCCCTTTCCTGAGTCTTCAGCCTTAACCCAGAAAGAAATAGTAAATTTCTGTGTATTAACAAGCTGATCGCCATTGGGAACTTCAATGATACTTGTAGTACCATTAAATGCTGCAGCTTTTCCGGCATTAGCATTACGTGAATCAACATAGGTAATATCTATTGCAGCCGATGAGTTAAAAGCTCCGGTTTCGTCCTTACCATCGTTTTCAAATTTCCAATGTGCTTTAACACCTGCAGGAGCAAAAGTTCCGATAGTAGTGAAGTTACGTTCAAATGCAGTTAGATATTTATCTGCCGTAGATTTCAATCCGGCTTTGAATATTAATAGGTATATGGCACCGGTACTCAAATCCACCTCTGGTTTAATGGTAATAGTCTTTCCTGAAACTGTTATATTCAGCGGAATATCAGTACCATCGTAATCCTGGGTAAGAGCAATGTTTGCGGCAATAGCAGTGGCAGGGTCAATATCAGTGCTAAATGTAGCAACGATAGTAGGATTTACAGGCACATCATCCGGTGAAGTTGCCGCATTCAGATCTATGGTGCCGGCAACGAGAGTTGCAAGTGTAAGATCGGGGTCATCTTTCTTACATGAGCTTATAGCTATTGTAAGAGCTAAAACTACGAGCCCAAGGCTCAAAAAAACATGATTACGTTTCATAATTACAAAATTTAATTAAAAAAATATTAAAAACTCCAATTTGGGTTCTGAGTTAAAGTTCCCTGCGATATATCTATTTCATTCTGAGGTATTGGAAGCAATTCGTGTTTGTCTTGAACAAATCCAAACGGTCCTAGTAACTGAGGAGCCTTACCGGTTCTGATAAGATCCCAGAAACGATGACCTTCAAGTGCAAGCTCTACACGACGTTCATGAAGTATCAAATCGCGTAATTGATTTTTATCAGTTGTTTTAACGTCAGGTAATATAGCATTATTGCCATGCCTTGCCCTAGCACGAACCCTGTTAAGATGCACCAGAGCCTGTGACGGCTTTCCATTTTCATTCAAAACCTCAGCAGCCATCAGTAACACATCTGCAAAGCGGATCAGGCGGCGGTTATGACCAAACTGGGTATTGGTGGAAGTTCCAGGAATCCAGACTTTTCTGTTATAACATTCCACTTCAACGAGGTTTCCGTCTTCATCAAATGTTTGGTCAGGTGTAGTACCATCCCCTAAAATCAATACACCATCAATGACATCACCAAGATCAATTATTGTTAATTTAAGGCGGGGATCACCTTCTTCAAAAGTTGCACGCAAATCAAGTGACGGGCGGTTAAAACCCCATCCACGGTTAGGGGTTCCACGAACACCCTGAGTATTGGCATACTGATTTCCGACAGCTCCAGAGCTTTCCATAGCACCAATCTCAAAAACTGATTCAACGCCATGTTCTCCGTTTTTACCATTAGCATCTTCGAAATCAGATTCAAGGTCATACTGATTTGAAAGGATTATTTCAAGTAAATATTTTTCTGCATTAACAAAATCATTTTTACCTGCATCATGGCGAAACATATAAACTTTAGACAATAATGCTTTTGCAGCCCCTTTTGTTGCCCTGCCAAGATCGGTAGCAGAGTATTCATTTTTTTCCGGAAGGTTTTCAATGGCAAACAACAAATCCTTTTCAATCAACTCGTAAACCTCATTAATCGAAGCACGTGGAAGTTTAAGTGGCGGCGAAGTAGTCTCCACTATTGGCACACCACCGAATGCTCTTAGAAGATCAAAATAATACAGACCGCGTAAGAATTTAGCTTCACCGATATAGCGGTTCTTAAGTGTAGTGTTCATTCCAATATCCGGAACCTTTTCAATAACTACATTGGCACGCTTAATACCCTGATACAATGATGCCCACCAACGATCAAGACCATCCTGAGTGGGTACATGGGTGAAATTGTCATAAGGTCCTAAAGTATTTAATTGATCAGCAGGGTTACTTCCTTTATGAGAATCGTCAGACATTATATCCAGAATAGGGTATCCGCCTGAATGATAATGCCAGTTTCTTAGTGTGGAATAAGCAGCATTGGTAGCAAGAAGAGCATCAGCCGAATTAATAGGGAAACTTTCCTGTGTAAGCTGACCCTGAGGACTAACTTCAAGAAAATCTTCACAAGCTGAAAACAATATGATACTGCTGAAAACTAAAATATAATATATTTTTTTCATAATCGCGAATTTTTAAAATGTAATATTCAAACCAAAGGAGTAAACTGCCGAAATGGGATAAATTCCATTATCAATACCGTTTGACAATACATCATAACTGCCTATTTCAGGAGTATAGCCAGTGTATTTGGTAAATGTAAACATATTTGTCCCTTTTAGATAAACCCTAACCTGCTGCATAGTAAGCTTCTTAGAAACATTTGCCGGAAGCGTATATCCTATAATTAATGTACGCATTCTGATAAAAGAACCATTTTGAATAAACCTGTCAGAAGGTGTATAATTATATCCTCCGAACGAAGCTCTGGGTTCTGTATTTGATGTTTCAGGACCAGTCCAGCGGTTCCAGACACTTTTTTCAAAATTATAAGGATCTGGTCTGACAGCATCCTTACCATTAAAGATCTTATTTCCGGTTTGTCCATGAATATCCATTGAAAGATCAAAAGCTTTATAAGCAAACTCAAAGTTCAATCCAAAAATAAATTTAGGAATCGGCGATCCGATGAAAGTTCTGTCAAGTCCGGTAATTCGCTTATCTCCGTCAACATCCACAAAGCGCAGGTCACCAACCTCAGCCAGTGATGAATGTGGATAGGCATTTAGTTCATCCTGATTCTGGAAAATACCATCAGTAATATAACCATAAAAAGCTCCGATTGGCAGTCCAATTCTGCTTAATGTAATCGGTTGTCCGTTAGCAAGATAACCACCTATCAACACTGAATCTACACCACTTGATCCTCCTATTTCAAGGACTTCGTTATGAATAGTAGTTCCGAGCAACCCCACGCTATAACTAAAATCTCTGATTTTCTCGCGCCAGCGGATATTAAACTCAAAACCACTGTTAAGAATCGAAGCTGCATTATAACGAACACGTTGCCCCTGCCCGTTACCAATATGCCCGGGAGTGGATAACTCTACAAGAATATCATCGGTTACTCTGCGATAATAGTCAAATTCTCCAGTTAGTTTGTTGTTCAGAACCCCAGCTTCAAGTCCTATATCGGTTTGGGTAGTACTTTCCCATTTCAAATCCGGATTTCCGCTTTTGAAATAACTCGCTGCTGGAAAAGAAGCATCCGGATTTGACAAGATCACAAGAAGATCGGACTGAACTCTTGCAAAGCGATCGAAATACAATATTTTCTCATTACCTATTATCCCCCAGCTTGCCCTAAGCTTCAGGTTCGAAATTAAGGGAATCTTCTGCATAAACTGCTCATTTACAATATTCCATCCCAGAGCAAAAGAAGGAAAGTTTGAAAACCGGTTTTCTTTGCTGAATTTTGATGATCCGTCACGGCGAAAAGTAATAGTACCAATATAACGATTGTCGAAAGTATAATTAGCTCTGAACAGATACGATATCATTGAATAATAGAGATTGGCGTCAACACCGTTAAAAATGCTTTGTAACATATTGATGTTATTTGATTCATCAATAATGTAAGGTGGTTCAATATACCAAAAATTCTCATTATCGCGTATCACATTTTGTCCTGCAAAGCTAATCTCTTCCGAGCGAGTTCTCTGCATAGTAAAACCTGCAACAGCATTTATGTTATGTTTATCAATACGCTTATCCCACGAAGCTGTGTTTTCCCACAACCAGCTCATATTCTCAGTATTACCTTTTGAAATATCGCTAAATTCATTGTATTGCTGCGAAGCTGTACCATCAGGGTTATAAACAGTATAAGCAGGTGTAAAAGCTTTAAACTTATTAAATGAAGCATCAATACCAAAACTTGATTTCAGGGTAATGTCTTCAAGTGGGTTAGCTTCTGCAAAAATATTTCCTACACCCCTGATGCCACTGCGGAAATTATTGGAGTATGCCAGATCAGCAAGAGGATTACCAACATTATAAACAACACCAAAGCTTCCATCTTCATAATAAGGCTTTAGCAAAGGTTGTGCACGATAAACTGAGTATGTGACATTTGGTGCATTTCGCTGTTCGTAAGGTGCCAAAGTAATATTATTACCTAGCTTGAAGTACTTCGATAAATTATAAGTGTTATTGAGTTTCAATGTTATACGTTGATAATTTGATTTTGGTACTATACCATCCTGCTGATATAATCCTATTCCCACGTAATATTGCGAAACATTGGTAGCACCGGTTATTGACAACTGATGATTCTGCACAGGGGCTGTTCTGAATACAAGGTTCTGCCAGTCGGTATTAGGAACAGCATCTACATTATTGTATGAACCGGGTCGGATTTCATTTGAGATGATTGCAAATTCACGTCCGTTGAGCAGATCTATCTTTTTAGCAAGCTTTTGAATGCCATATTCGCTTGAAAAAGCAAAAACCGGCTTCTCCTGCCCAACCGAACCTGTTTTTGTTTGTATGAG
The DNA here is from genome assembly GCA_012522795.1 of Bacteroidales bacterium. Lineage (GTDB taxonomy): Bacteria > Bacteroidota > Bacteroidia > Bacteroidales > JAAYJT01 > JAAYJT01. The sequence goes on from JAAYJT010000010.1 coordinate 24,948, forward strand.
AATAACACCATTAGCACCCCGTGAGCCGTAAATCGCAGTTGCTGACGCATCTTTCAATACTTCCATAGATGCTATATCTGCTGAATTTAAAAATGATATATCATCGAGGATAACACCATCAACAACAAATATTGGTAAGGAATTATTGAATGTTCCAACCCCCCTGATTCTCACTGCTACACCTGATCCAGGAGCCCCTGATGTTGTTGTTACCTGAACACCGGTTACTTTTCCCTGCAAGGCTTTTTCCGGATGTATAGCAGTGATTTTACCTATATCTTCAGATTTAAGAGAACTGACAGCACCGGTCAAATCACTTTTCCTTACTGTTCCATATCCAATAACCACAATTTCTTCAAGAGTGGTGCTACTTAGCTGTAATACAATACTAAAGTTTTGCTGGGTTCCAATAATTATTTCCTGATCCTGATATCCGATAAATGAAAATACTAATGTTCGGTCATCAGGCTGGATTTCCATCTTAAAATTACCATCAATATCAGTTGTAGTTCCCCTGTTAGTACCTTTTATCCAAACATTAACTCCCGGTAAAGTTTCACCATTATCTGAAGCAGTAACCTTCCCGGAAATAACCTTTTGGGCAAATACACCAACAGCCGAAAGAAACAAAAACAGCATCAATGGTATTAAACGTCGGAAAATTTGGTTTGTAAAATTGTTTATTTTCATAAGCATATTTTATTTGGTTCTGAATTATTGAACTCTTAGATAATAAGTTACAGATATGTAACTGGTAAATATCACTTGATTAAATAACAAAAATCTGAAATAAGATTGCAAAATTAAGATTATTATAAGCTGAAAGCAATAAAAATATCACTATTGTCCGGTAAAGGTATAAAATAATTTTCACTTTTTTAATTAGCTGATAATCAATAACAATATTTACTATTTTTCATTTTTCTCAAAAACAAGCCTCCTCAAAAAGAGTAGGTTGCCTCGCTAATTCGATTTTTTTTGCCAGCCTCTATCTGGATTTTCGGGGAAAAATAGCATATGAATGTAATTGAACAAGTGAATTCTGTACTTCAGCCTGCCTTGCGTTTAAGCCCTGATTATTACCTGCTGGCTGTTTTTTCATTTTGCCCTGCATAAGTTATAGTTGGCGTTGTATGATATCTATCCTTTTTCCAAAATCTTAATAAGAAATCAATATCTTCTAGGTATTTTTTTCCAACACCTTTTGTAAAAAATGACAATTTAGTCTTGCAATTATCAATGCAGTACATAACCAATTCAGTTGAAAGACTTTCATTCATCAATAAACGTGTCACATGCTCTTCGCTATCTTCTTCTTTAAAATATGGATTTGATGGCATTGGAAATGCTGAATTAACAGCCAATGCTATTTCGCCTCCGCTTTTTGGATTGAAGAAAACCAATCCTGTTTCTGATAATTCGAAAAAATCATTATGCGTATTATTTGTGCCAAAAAAACCATCATTTCTCATTCTTTGTTTTGCCTCTTTAATTTCTTCTTCTGATAGATTTAAAGTATTATTAAAGAATTCTATGTACCCTTTATAAAATTCCTCAATTCTCACTGATGGCAAAAATGCTATCTGAGAGCCATTATTAAAATTTTCAAATGTTAACAATTGTTTTTTCAGTATCTTATCTGTCTGTTGTTTTTGATGGTCTAAAAAATTGACTGCCATTCTACTCTCCAATGAATTCTTTTCGTAAAGTATTAAATCAGGATTAAATGGGTGTTGGAAAAACACACCAGAAAACCACCATTCATCTTTCCACATTACAATACCCATAAATAAAATTGTATCCAACTCTTTCAAAGTTTGAGAATGGTCAAAAGATTTCTTTTTTAGATTAAATTTTTTACTGGAAGCAATATGCTCAATAAAGATATTGTTTTTGTCTTGTCCTTTGTATAAGAAAAATCCTTGTATCTTTTGCGAGATAGCTAGAAAGTCTTTACTTAGAAGATGATTTGTACCCAAAATTTCAGAAACCCATTCTTTTCCTGTTAAGGCAAGCAAACTTGTATGCGCTTTATGTAGTGTTCTATCTCTGTTTTCATATAAGAACAATTCTAAATCATGGTCATCTTTGTTGTTTTTAATTATCTCAATTTCTTCTTCTTGTACTCTAAAAAAAGTGTCGGTATAAAACAGGTAAGTTTTAAATAGCACAGTTTCAATTAGATTCCGAGCAATATAAAAATCATTTTGTTTTTGGTTTATTTGATAAAACGTCTTTAAATATTCATTTTCTGGAGCAAATTCCCATTCCTTATCAAATACATCAAATATCTTTTCTGCCGTTTCTACGATAAAATCGTTAAAAGGTGAAATGAATTTTTCTTCTTGCACTGTATTCAAAAAATACCAGATTAAAAAACTAATATCTTGAGGATTAATTTCTTCCTCATAATACTCGTCCAAATTATAAAATGGTAGATGTTTCTTATATAATCTTTGATGAGTTCTCACGAAAGAACTCCATATGTTTGTTTCTGAAATCAAATCCTCGAAATATGATGTTAGAAAGCAAGACAACAAGTTAATATCTTTATTATCCAAATATTTCTGTGGAACGAACGATTGTTTATTTGTTGTGATAACCTTCTTAACATCATTACATATCTTGAGATAATAACTGTCAGTTACGGTTTGTTTCTTGTATGGTTTTAATTCTAACCAGTCTTTTATAAAAATTCTTTTATCCATTTAATTCTTTAGTATTGTATTTTGTCTCGCAAGCTTGCTGCCAACTTGTTAATCCTCTGCCTTAAGGTTAGACTATATAACAACTCCTGCTTCTATACCCAACTTTTGTGGCGGAATTGGAAAGCAAATTTTGTAATACTTGGTTTTAAGTCTTTGTTAGCAAAGAAGGCGGCAATTTATTTCCGACACAAACATATAAAACTCTTAACTACAAAGTCTTGAATTCGTATTTCCTCAAAACTTTTGCATTTACAAAGATATTAAAACACCTGAAGATGAACCGGTCAGTTAAGGGTTAAAATACAAAACCTATAGGCTATTTAGTTGCTTAACTTTGTTTAACATTTTTTAACAGTTTAATATTGTGGTAGTTACAGCCAATTGGCTAATTTTGCCCTCTTAAAAATTCATTTTTATGACAAGCATAAATATCAGTGAGCTGAACGAAAAAATCAGACAAGAAAGTTCATTTGTTGATCTTATCAACATTGAAATGCAAAAAGTTATAGTTGGTCAGAAACATATGATTGAACGCCTGCTTATTGCATTGCTTGCCGATGGTCATATCCTACTTGAAGGAGTGCCCGGACTGGCTAAAACACTGGCAATCACCTCTCTTGCCAATACAATTAAGGCTAAATTCAGTCGTATTCAGTTTACTCCCGATCTCTTGCCTGCCGACCTTATAGGAACCATGATCTATAGTCAGAAAAAAGAAGAATTCATGGTTCGTAAAGGACCTGTTTTTGCTAATTTTATTCTTGCAGACGAAATAAACCGTGCGCCGGCGAAAGTGCAAAGCGCATTACTCGAAGCTATGCAGGAACGACAGGTAACCATTGGCGATAATACATTTAAAATTGAAGAACCATTCCTGGTACTTGCAACCCAAAACCCTATTGAACAAGAAGGAACCTATCCTCTGCCCGAAGCCCAGGTTGACCGTTTTATGCTGAAAGTGGTAATTACATATCCTACGAAAGAGGAAGAAAAAATCATTCTTCGTCAAAGGATCACCAATGAAATACCCACAAATCAGACTATTATTAAACCTCAGGACATATTGAAGGCAAGGTCAATAGTAAGGGAAGTTTATCTGGATGAAAAGATTGAAAACTACATAACCGATATTGTTTTTGCAACCCGTTTTCCAACTGATTTCAAACTCAATAAATATAAGGATATGATCAGTTACGGTGCTTCGCCCAGAGCCAGTATCTATATGGCTTTGACAGCAAAAGCCTATGCTTTCATCAAAAGACGCGGGTATGTGATACCTGAAGATGTCAGAGCTGTTGCTCATGATGTTTTAAGGCATCGTATCGGGCTTTCGTATGAAGCCGAAGCTGAAAACATTACAACTGTTGAGATCATTAATGATATATTGAATACAGTTGAAGTTCCCTGATTGAAAACAAATCAAAGTCAAATAATTACCGATAATTTCAGTACATGCTGCTCGAAACCTCTGACATAATTAAAAAAGTAAGGCAGATTGAGATCAAGACCCGTGGATTGACAAATCAGATATTTTCAGGTCAATATCACAGTGCCTTTAGAGGTAAAGGTATGACTTTCAGCGAAGTGCGTGAATATCAGTATGGTGATGATATCCGTTCCATTGACTGGAATGTTACCGCACGATTCAACCATCCTTACATTAAGATATTTGATGAAGAACGCGAACTAACGGTCATGCTTCTGATTGATGTAAGCGGCTCAAATGAATTTGGCACGCAAAAGCAGTTCAAAGAAGAGTTAATGACAGAAGTTGCTGCCGTGCTTGCTTTTTCGGCAATTCAAAATAATGATAAAGTTGGGGTTATATTTTTTAGTGACAGGATCGAAAAATTCATTCCTCCCAAAAAAGGAACAACACATATTTTACGTATTATTCGCGAACTAATTGATTTTAAACCTCAAAGTCAGAAAACCGATATTTCCGAAGCTCTGAAATTCTTAAACAATGTTCTTAAAAAGCGTTCAGTTGCATTTGTATTGTCCGATTTCATTGATCGTAATTTTTATGATGCAATGAAAAGATCTGCCCGCAAGCATGATCTAATTGCTTTGCGTATCTTCGATCCCAGCGAATCGCAATTGCCCCGTCTTGGTATGGTTCAGATGTATAATAAGGAAGAAGGTAAATCAATATGGGTTGATACTTCGGGTGAGGCAGCAAGGAAGCATTATCAAAACTGGTGGAAAGAAACTGAAAAATATATTCAGAGTGCTTTTACACGCTGTGGTGTTGATAATGCAACCCTTCAAACCGATAGGGATTATATTAAGCCTTTGACTAATTTGTTCAGAACACGTGGTAGCAGGAGGTAATAAAACAGACAGGTAGAAATGCGAAAATCAATTAGTTATATATTACTCCTCTACTTTAGTTTAGCCGGTTTACTGTCTTTTGCATATGATCCCGGGGTAAATGTTGAAGGAATAATTGAATCGGAATCTATTCAGCTTGGATCACAAACAAAAATCATTCTTACTATAACATCGCCAACTGATTATTTCTGGCAATGGCCTGATTTGATTGATCGTGTTACTGACGAAATTGAGATCGTCCATCAGTCTGGTATTGATACATTAAAACATGGTGATAATAAAATGATGCAGTTAAAAAAAGAACTCATCATTACATCGTTCGATACCGGATATCATGCTGTGCCCCCGTTGGTTTTCTTGTTCAAGGCACCGGGAGATGAAGAATGGATACCCGCCGAAACCAATCCTTTTTTGGTGTATGTTGCCGGTGTGGAGCTAAGCCCTGACGGCGAACTTCGGGATATCAAAGAAATTTACAAGGCACAACTGACCTTTAAGGAAATATTACCATGGCTCCTGATTTTATTACTGGTTTCTGGTGGTATATGGCTTTACACATATTATCTGAAGAAGAAGAGGGAAAAAGCTTCACTTATTCCAAAACCCTCAAAACCCAAAATACCTCCGCACACTCTGGCACTTAATGAATTAGACGAACTGCGGGAGAAAAAATTATGGCAAAACGGACGTATAAAAGAATATCACAGCGAGCTTACTGAAATTATTCGCAACTATCTGGAAGGCAGATATAATATTATGGCTTTGGAAATGACAACTTCCGAAATAATGGAAGCAACAGCTACTACCCATATACCTTCAGAAGGCAGAAACAAGCTTCTGATACTTTTCACAAGGGCTGACCTTGTGAAATTTGCCAAGAGTATTCCCTTACCTGGAGAACACGAAGATAGTTTTTCAATTGCGGTAGATTTTGTTCGTTCCACAATACCTTCTGTTATAATACCTGACGTAAAACAGACCAATGAAACCCAGGTTGATAACAATAATAAAGTAGAGCAATGATTTATTTTTTGAAAAATATTGATCATATTGATTTTGCACGGCCGGAACTGCTTTATTTCCTGTTTATCATACCTTTAATGATTGCCTGGTATATTTACAAGTACTCCAGAAGTCATCCGAGCATACAGGTTTCCACAACAGAACCCTTCATTCACAAATCAAGATCATGGCGTTTATGGTTGATTCACATGCTATTCGTTTTAAGAGTTCTTGCCATAGCACTTATTATTGTTGCACTTGCAAGACCTCAGTCCAGTCTCAGACGTGAAGATATCACAGTTGAAGGTATTGATATTGTGATAGCTTTTGATGTCTCGGGTAGTATGCTTGCCGAAGATTTCAAACCTAACAGGATTGAAGCGGCAAAAGATTTAGCCATTCAGTTTATTCATAACCGTCCTAACGACAGAATAGGGTTGGTTGTATTTGCAGGCGAAAGCTATACTCAATGCCCACTAACTACTGATCATCCGGTTTTAACCAATCTTTTCAGAGAGGTACGTCAGGGAATTATTCAGGATGGTACAGCCATAGGAGATGGACTTGCAATAGCCGTTGATCGTTTAAGAAATAGTAAAGCCGTAAGCAAGGTAGTAATCCTACTTACTGACGGTGTAAACAATACTGGCGCAGTTGATCCTCTTACAGCAGCTGAAATGGCACGTCTTTTTGGTATTAGAGTATATTCTATCGGGGTTGGAACCATTGGTAAGGCTCCTTTTCCGGTACAAACACCGTTTGGCAAACAAGTTCAGATGGTTGATGTAAAAATTGATGAAGAAATGATGAAAGAAATATCAAACATGACTGATGGCAAATATTTCAGAGCCACGAGTAATAAAAAACTGGAAGAAGTATATAATGAAATTGATCTTCTTGAGAAAACAAAAATTGATGTTACCGAGTATAAACGCAGGATTGATGAATTCAGACCCCTTGCACTTTTAGCATTATGGCTGCTTTTAACTGAACTTGTATTGCGATATACATTATTCCGGAGCATACCTTAAATTAAATAAAATTTAATTTTGAACGATTTGATATTGATTTTGAATTAATAAAAGTACACTGACTAATAAAAAGTAGGATTGACAGACTAAGAAAAAATGATCAGACTTGAACACATAGAATATTTGAATTATTTATGGGTAATTCCGGCGCTGCTGCTGCTTTTCGTTTGGTTCAGATTATGGAAGAGCAAAACGCTGCGGAATTATGGGGAATTTAAAATTATTTCACGTTTGATGCCCGAAATTTCCGGTGCCAAACAATGGTTCAAATTCATTACTCTTATTGTTACCATCGTTTTACTGATCATAGGTATTGCAAACCCTCAGGTTGGTTCAAAACTTGAAAAGACCGAGCAAAAAGGTGTTGACATTATCATTGCCCTTGATGTTTCAAACAGTATGCTTGCTGAAGATATTAAACCCAACCGCATTGAAAGGGCACGGCAGGCAGTAAGTCGTTTCATTGATCGCCTGGGTAATGACCGGATCGGACTGATAGTTTTTGCCGGAAAGGCATACCCTATGTTACCTCTAACGAGTGATTATGCTGCTGCAAAAATGTTTTTATCAAATGCTGATAACAGTGTAGTTTCAATGCAAGGCACTTCAATTGCCGATGCAATAGACCTTGCAATACAGTCGTTTCCGCAAGGACAACAGGGTAAGGCACTGATAATTATCACCGATGGTGAAGATCATGAAGGTGAAGTGATGAAAAAAGTTGAAGAAGCTGTAAGTAAGGGAATTGTAATTCACACTATTGGTATAGGTTCACCACAGGGTGTTCCAATACCCTTGTACAGAAATAATGTTCGAGTTGGATTTCGCACCGGTAATGACGGACAGACTGTAATAACTAAACTTAATGAACCAATGCTTCAGCAAATAGCACATGCAGGTAAGGGAGCTTATGTGCTTGCGAGCAATTCACAATTCGGATTATCAAGCATTTATGAAAAAATCAATAAAATGGAAAAGGGAGAATTCGTGGACGGTCGGGCTTTTGCTGAGTTTGACAGCAGGTTTTATTATTTCCTGTTCGTTACCTTAATATTATTGGTTTTTGAAACCCTTATCTATGATCGCAGTAGTCGCTGGATACGCAAACTCAGCCGTTTTCTACCCGTAGTTCTTATTGTTATGATAAGTTTTAATGCTAACGCTCAAAACGAAAATCCATCAATAAGACGTGGTAATAAAGCTTATAACAACGAAAAATATCAGGATGCGGAGGTGCAATATCGGAAGGCTCTTGAAAAGAATCAAAACTCTTTTAAAAGTAATTTCAATCTGGGAAATTCGATTTACCGACAGGAAAATTTCGAAGAAGCTGGTTCCGCATTTCAGCGGGCTATTGCTAATCAAACAGATAAGAACGAAATGTCGAGATCATTCTATAATTATGGTAACTCATTGCTTAAGAATCAGCAGATCCCTGAAAGTGTAGAGGCTTACAAAAATGCTCTGAGGCTCAATCCATCAGATGATGATGCAAGGTATAATCTTGCCTATGCTCTGAATCTTTTGCAACAACAGGAGCAACAGCAGCAAAGCGATGGTCAGAATGAAGAAAATGATCAGAATGATGAGGATCAGAATCAACAAGATCAATCTCAGGAAGATCAACAGGAACAAAGTCAGGATCAGCAACAACAGGAAAGCCAGTCGCCGCAACAAATATCAAAACAGGAAGCTGAACGGATGCTGCAGGCTTTGAAAGAAGATGAAGAAAAAACATTGGAAAAAATAAATCAGCAAAAAGTTAAATTACAAAGTATTAAAGTAGAGAAAGACTGGTAAAAATATGCAGGAATACCATGCCCTACAATTCATTAATGAGATCGGGGTTCGGAAAACAAATAGTACTCCTGCATAAATAATAAAAAGAAGAGAAAACAGTTTCTATCAGTACATAAATGAAGAATAAGGGTTATAAAATATCAATATTATTCAGCCTGCTGCCTGTTATTTTAATGGCACAACAGATCAGCCTGTCAGTGTCAGTACCCGCTGAAGTTCAGGCAGGACAGCAATTCCGGCTGGTATATACCCTTAATGCTGAAGCTGATAATTTTAGCGGACCAGATCTTAAAAATTTTATAATCCTTTCGGGTCCATCTCAGTCAACCAGCTCTAATATTCAGATAATTAACAATCAGGTTACCCGTTCATTTGCCACTACTTTTACATATATAATTGCCGCTCAGCAGGAAGGAACTTTTACCATTCCGGCTGCAAAAGCAGGTTCAGGCGGAAAACAATATACTTCAAACACAGCTACAATTAAGGTTAGAGGAGCCTCTTCCCCACCCTCCGGAACTCAATCACCACAACAGCAGCAACAACAAAGACAATCAGCCGGAGGAATTACAAATAAAGATGTGTTTTTGCGTGTAGTAGCTGACAAAAAATCGCCCTATATGGGAGAGCAGGTTATTGTAACCTACAAGCTTTACACAAGATTACAGATTTCAAGCTATCAGATTGAGCAATCGCCCGGTACAAGCGGTTTCTGGGTAGAAGAACTGCTACGTGATAGCAGAAAACTAAAACAATATAATGAAGTAATTGATGGTCAGCAATATACGGTTGCTGAAATTCGTCAGGTAGCATTGTTTCCACAACGTTCAGGTAAATTACGAATTGAACCTCTGGAAATTGATATTGTAGCAAGAGTTCAGCAGCAGACGCAGCGTCGTACCGGAGATCCGTTTTTCGACAGCTTTTTTAACGATCCCTTTTTCTCGTCCCGATATCAGAATGTTAATCACACACTAAAGTCAAATGCTTTTGAACTTGATGCAAAACCTCTTCCGGTTCAAAACCGTCCGTCAGAATTCAGTGGTGCCGTTGGCGACTTTAATTTCCGTGCTACCATTGATAAAACTGAACTGGCTGCCAACGAACCTATCAATCTGAAAGTTGTGATCAACGGCAAGGGAAATGTAAGATTAATTGACAAGCTTAATTTTCAGTTTCCGCCCTCTTTTGAGGTTTACGACCCGAAAATCACAACCGATGTTCAAGTCAGCCAGAACGGAGTTTCAGGAACACGTACTCTTGAATATCTGATTATTCCGCGTTCAGCCGGTAAATATACTATCAAACCGGTTAGTTTCAGTTATTTTAATCCACAACGTGGAACCTATGTAAATCATAATACACCGGAATTCAATTTCAATATTGTTCGTGGTGAAGGACATGATATTACTGCCGGTTCAGCTATAGCCGATCAGCAATCAATTCAGTATATCGCGTCCGATATCAGGTTCATACGTCAGACGCCTTTCAAACTTAGCAAAATAGGTTCTTATTTCTTTGGATCTTCGTTGTTTTATATTCTGCTCTTCAGCCCGCTAATATTGTTCGTAGTTTTTGTTATTCTACTTCAGAATCATATTAAAAACAATCGTGACATTGTACGCGTAAAAAACAAACGAGCTACCAGTATAGCACGTAAGAGGCTAAAACAGGCTGAACAGTTCCTCAAGGAAAAATCAGGTGAAAAATTCTTTAACGAGCTATCGCAAGCTTTATGGGGCTATCTGAGCAATAAATTCAACATACCGCTTTCTGAATTATCTCTGGAAACAGTGTACGATCGTCTGACAGCAAAATCAGTTAAACCCGAAGTTATTGACGATTTTATCAAGGTTCTTGAACAGTGTGAATTTGCACGTTTTGCCCCCGGGGATAAGTTGCACGAAATGGATCAGCTATACGAACAAGGGCTAAACATAATAATGCGTATTGAAAAAGAACTGAAATGACAAAGGAATCAGCATATATAAAAAGCAGTCTTTGGGCACTTGTTATTTTGACAATTGTTTTTACAGGTGTTTCCGGTTATATTGTTGCCGGTCCTGCTGATGATACCATTAACGAGGCAAATGAAGAATATTCCAACGGATATTATGAGCATGCTCTTGAACTCTATAAATCAGTTATTAATCAAGGGTATGCCTCATCAGATCTTTACTATAATATTGGAAATACTTACTTTAAACTCAATCGTTTTCCTGAAGCCATTCTTTATTATGAACGTGCTTTAGTATTGGCCCCTCACGACGAAAATATACGTTTCAACCTTGAACTTGCCCGGAAACATACTATTGACAAAATAGAATCAATACCGGAACTTTTTTATGAGCGATGGTTCAAATCTCTGATAAATATTAATACTGCTGACGGATGGGGCACATTTGGCATTATTCTGCTTTTTATCGCTGTTGTGTTTGCATCTATCTTTTTATTGTCAACCCGCCGCGGGATCCGTAGTTTTAGTTTTTACTTTTCGCTAATATTACTACTTCTTGCAATAGGATCATTATCACTGGCTTATCTGCAGCATAATTCCCGTACTTCAAACCGTGATGCCATTGTGTTCGACCCTTCAGTAACAGTAAAAAGTTCGCCATCAGAAAACAGTATTGATCTATTTGTTATTCATGAGGGTACTAAAGTTAGAATTTACGATATTATGGGCGATTGGTACGAAGTACGGATTGCCAGCGGAAGCCAGGGATGGATAAAAAGCTCTTCAGTCGAAAAGATTTAAAAATCATCCGAAAAAATTTTCATCCTAGTAAAAACCTTTTGATAACAAAATCATAACCTCTCAAAAACAGTTCGGTTGTGCTTTTATGGCCTGATCAGCTTTATTATTGATATTTATTATCAGGAAATAGGCTGAATTAATTAAAATTTAGATCTGTAAAGATAGTCACTGTCTTAAGACAGAATGTTAATTATACAAATATAACCGCCGGTTGAAGCCGGCGGTTACTTATAATTATATCGCTAAAAAATTGAAACGAATCTAAGTGAATATCTATGGATTATATTCCCATCATTACAACCAGTTACTTCTTAATTATCTTTTTCAAAACCACTGAGTTACCGTTTGAAAACTTAACTAAATAAACACCTTGCGGCTGTGAAGTAAGGTCAAGCTCATATAAACTATATCCACTTATTTCTTTTGCTAATATTCGTTCGCCTATAAGTCCGTAAACTTCAATAATAGTATTTGAAGTAGGTTCTGAGAATTCAAGCATTACACGACCGTTAGTTGGGTTTGGATAAACCCTTAAGAAATCATCGGTTTGTGTTTCAAAAACTTCTGCTGACTTTTCTGATACTATTTCATCATAGGTATCTGACTCTTCATCCACTGCTAACATTACAGGAGGTAATGTACAGTAGTCATTTGATATAAATGCATGCAGATAAGCTCCTGAACGTACAGATGTCCCCTCAAGCATACGGATATTATGACCGGCAATAAGATTGACATTGCCGCCGTTTTGCACAATAAAGGTACTTCCGCCTCCGGCAACTGTCAA
>JAAYJT010000083.1 GCA_012522795.1 Bacteroidales bacterium
GAAACTCCTGCCGAAACAGAGAAATCTCCTGCCGAAACAGAGAAACCTGCTGCCGAAACAGAGGAACCTGCTGCTGACTAAAACTTTGAAAGTATTTTTTATCATTGAAAAGGCTACTGTGTTCAGTAGCCTTTTTTTATGGTTAGCCAATTCTGAAAACAAATTTTCAGAAAAACATATACCTGGTTCACAAAATCATTTTGTGATTAAATCACTGTGAAGTTTATTATTCGCTAAATTACACTCCGCCCTACTCTGTTTTTTTCATACAGAAATTTTCATAATTAGTCTTGCCGCTATCATTCCCCATTTCCATTGCTTTCTTAAAATCACTGCAAGCTTCATCATGTCTATTCAAATTACGGTAACAAACACCTCTAAGGTTGATCAGTGATGAATTTTTCTGATCAAGTTCCAGTGCTTTGTTGGCATCAGCCATGCTCTTTTCATATTCCTTAAGATAAAAATAAGAAAAAGCTCTTAGCTGGTAAGCGCTAACATAATCCGGAACTTTCTCAAGAAATTCATCAAATGATTTAATTGCCGGAGCGTATCGTTTTGCCTGAAAATGTCTTGCTCCCTGATTATAAATATGTATATATGGCTCAAGGTTTAGTTTTTGGTCAAGATATCGCTGTTGCTTTTGGATAAGAGTATCATTCTTGTAATACTTAATTCCGTCTTCAATTATCTCTTTAGCCTTTTCAAGCTGATGATGCTTAATATAATGATTGCTTGCTAATATATAGGCTTGTTTATCTTTCTTATTTTTTTCAAGATATTTATCGTAATAAGCTCCCGCCTGCAAAGAATCACCTTTTCTGTCAAGCAATGTTGCAGCCAGATGTATATTTCTAAAATAATTAGGTTTCAGCAAGGCTGCTGCTTCTGAGTAAACTAGTGCGCTATCATATTGTTCCATTTTTTCGAACGCCATAGCCATAAAAAATTCTCGTCTGGCATCCCAGGGACTTGACATATCATATCTGAGAACATCAATTGCCTCCGGGTATTTCTTATCATTTATCAGATATCTTGCCTTAAGTGTGCCAATTGATTCACCCCAGATGCTTACATTAGGAATGAATGGAAAACCGGCTATAATCTTATCAGATTTTTCTTTTAATTCACCACGCATAATCTCCTGATAGACAATTCGCTGATTTTTACAAGATATGAAATTGACATACAAAATATATGTTGATGCTGCTAAAAGCGAAAAAACTAATGGAAAAACCAATATCTGTATCAAGCCTGGAATTTTGTTATTTGTCACGGTTTGAGCATCACCAGTGCTGGCAGAAGCTTTCTGTTGATAAGCCGAAGCTATGCCTACAGACACAAAGATGATAAAGAGAGCCAGGATCTCCGGTCGGTCGGCAGGGAAATTAAAGAAAGCATCTACACTATAAAAAATTATACCGGCGGCAGAAATAAAAAAATAAGGTGTAAGTGAATCATCATCCTCCCCGCGCTTTATATAGTTTCGAAGAAAATTCCAGATAATGAAAATAAAAATTGATAAGAACAGTAAGCCTCCAATAATGCCTGTCTCTGTGGCAGTTTCAATAAAATCGTTATGGGTTTTATACAAATATATAAATCCGGCATTCTTCTGATTCTCATGTTTTAATATCACTACTTTCCAGTTACCACTGCCCACTCCAAGTAAGGGTTTTTCTTTAATAAGATCAAACGACCATCGCCACGCATCCAGTCGCAATGAACTTGCTGTTTTAGGATCTTTAAGTGTTGATACCTGTTTGACAACTCCCTGAGTATGACGACTATGTGTTCTAACTTTGGGATAAAAATTCTGTTGTATGAAAGTAAATGAAAGATAGGCAACTAAAAGCGCACTAACATAATTACCCAGCAACCATAAAGCCGACCTTTGTCTCTGTCTGAAAAAAACAATTAACGTATAAGCAATAAACACAAGTGACAATAATGCAAGACCAAGATAAAAGGCACGGGTAGCCATAAAAAAGGTAGCAGTAATACCAAATGCAAGCGCAATCCATCCAAGCGCTTTCAGATAACGTTTTTCAAACACCAGTAGCCAGATCGCAAACGGCAGTTTAACATAAATTGATGATGCAAGGATATTTTTATTTGAATATACTGTTTTGATGTCAGTAATTGCCTTGACTGTGCCCTCAATAAATTTATTGATATTATAAAAAACCGAAACTGCGTCAAAGACCAGCAAACCCACCATCACATAAATAATAATCTTTGCCAGCCTTATATTATACATTAAAATGACCGAGAGATTGAAAACCGCCGCAAAAACTGTAAAGACTTTACAAAACTGCAACACTGATTCCAGCAGATTTACTGATTGAGTAAACGACAACAGAGAAACTACGAGAAACAAAGAGTAGGCTATCCCGATCTTTTGTGTAAAGAAGCTACTGACAAAAACCTTATTGTTTTTCAGATATCCGTTTGCAACAAGAACCCCAAATACTACCAGATTCAGCAAAGCCGTGGCAGCAAATTTCGGCGTGTTGGTATCAAGCGCCATTAAATTAGGAGTAAAAGTAGGAACAATAATATATAAGAGAATGATTATCCCAAATAATATTTCAATAAGTTTAACTCCAGGCTTTTGTGAAGCTGGTTTGTTTCGTTTTTTAATGGTTTTTTTCATGATCCTGATTTTTAAAGGATGCTAAGTCAGTTTTACTTCGTCTTTTACTTTGTAATCCAAAAGCCATTGGAAATAGATCGTAAGCAACATTTCATAAAACAAAATAAAGGTCCATTGTTAATAAATTAAGCCTGTTGATTTTTGAGAATATGCTCTTTCAAAACCAACAAATCTTTATTAGATCAAGACTTCAGAATGGCAAAACTACAAAAGTGAATTTAAGAATCCGATATTTTTGAGAATTATATTAAGTGAAGAATGCTAAATAAAGGTTAAAATCAAACGAAGATGTACAATCACATCCGCCTTATATTATTAATACCCAGGCGGTTCTGACAAAACATAAAACTCTTTCAAAAAATATACTTTTGAAGTGTTCCATTATTCCAGAAAGGCAAAGACATTGATACCCCAATTTTAAAACAATACTCTATTGATTCGTCCTGCCCTATTGAAATAAGTCGTTTTGTATGCGAGAATTTTGAAATATAAGCTTGAATGTCATATTTAGCAAGCTGCCATAAGTCATAAGCCATAAAAGTTTCATCGCTGTTCATTAAAAAACTCCCTTCTTGAGCCAATGATTCAGCTAATGCACCTGCAAAAATCACATCTTCCAAACCAATAAGATTTTCCCACCCGGCACAAAGCACCAAAACATCTTCAGACCTTTGCAAAAGCCAGTCTTTCAATATCGTAAGGTTAATGAATGCGCCGATTACAGTCAGATTCTCTCCGCATGCCATCTGTATTGCCTGTGTACCATTAGTGGTAGTTAATACAACAGTTTTCCCTTTAATTTCATCTATCATCATTTCGAATGGCGAGTTACCAGCATCAGCAAAATCAAGTTTAATTCCTCCTCTCTCGCCTGCCACAAAATATCCCTTACTTTGATAGTCCATAGCTTCCTCAACAGTAGCCACCGGAATCACTTTTTCAGCTCCATAATCAAAAGCGGTACAGATGGTTGTACTTGCTCTTAGCACATCAACCACCACAATAACCTGAGCGCGATCAGTCCGGAAATACTCAAACATAGGAAGAGCAGGACATACCTCAATTATCCGCTGCTTCATAATCAAAAAAAATGTTTGCAGAAAGAAATTAAGCCTTGTAAAATGGCAATTTAACTACTTTAGCCCTTACCGGTTTATTTCTGATAATAATATTTATTTCGGTATCTGGTTTTGAATATTCGGTTTTGACATAACCCAATCCTATACCAATTTTCAGTGATGGCGACATAGTTCCTGAAGTTACTACGCCCATAATATTTCCCTGAGTATCAGCTATTTCATAATGCTGACGCGGTATTCCATTATCAATCATTTCAAACCCGACCAATTTCCGGGGAGTACCCTGTTGTTTTTGTTCAAGTAAAGAGGCTTTATTAATAAAATCCTTATAATCAGTAAATTTTGTTATCCAGCTCAAACCGGCTTCTAATGGTGAACTTGTTTCATTTATATCATTACCATAAAGACAGAATCCCATTTCAAGGCGAAGAGTATCGCGGGCAGCAAGCCCAATGGGTTTTATGCCTTCTTCTTTTCCGGCTTCAAAAACAGCATTCCATATCTTGTCACCATCTTTATTATCGAAATAAATCTCGCAACCACCGGCACCAGTATAGCCGGTAATTGAAAGAATCACATCTCTCACTCCTGCCAGCGTAACTTTTTTAAAAGTGTAATACTCCATCTCAGTAATATTGTCCGGTGTAAGTTTCTGAACAACTTCAATAGCTTTGGGTCCCTGAATAGCAAGTAATGAAAACTCATCAGAAGCATTATACAATTCAGCGCCAAATTTATTGTTTGCATTAATCCAATTCCAGTCTTTCTCAATATTCGAGGCATTTACCACTAAGAGATAAGTCTCGGCATTAAAACGGTAAACAAGTAAATCATCAACTATACCCCCCTGATTGTTTGGAAAATATGTGTACTGAATTTTGCCATCAGTAAGTTTTGAAACATCATTTGAAGTAACCCATTGCAACAGATCAAGAGCTTTTGGACCTTTAACCCATATCTCACCCATATGAGAAACATCGAATACTCCAACGCCTTTACGGACAGTTTCATGTTCAACATTTATGCCTTCATACTGAACAGGCATATTATAACCGGCAAAAGGAATCAATTTAGCTCCTAGAGCTTCATGAAATTTTAGAAAAGCAGTACTTTTCATAACTATATTTTTTTAATGTGAATAATGATATTAGGTTTGGGCAAAAATACTAAAATGTTCAAGTAAACCACACGAATTGAGTAAAGATATTAAATGATCCATCATACGGAAAGTGTAAACAGGTAAAAGAAGAGAAATCAGCAGATACAATGAACCATGAAACCATAAAATGATTAAGAAATAGTGCATAGGCTGTTTTCAAAAACAAAACAATTCACTTTTTCAAGTGACACAAATACAAACATGGTTTTTGAGATCCAAGATTTTACAGGCAAACTACATAATTAGGATAATACAGGATCAACAATGATTTCAGCTCAGAACCCATTAAAATTCCGGCTATTATATTCGCAAAATTAGTTTGTACTTATTTTATCAGTACTTACTACTTAACCCCGAGCCAATTAAATTATGGTCTGAATAATTACGAATTTAGTAATCTGTAATAACTATAAACTACAAAAGTAACCAATAAAATTCCGGCTTCCCATCTGTCAAGAGTTCTACGCTTACCTGTAAACATTGCTAAAAAGAGAAAAACAGTTCCAAAGCTTAAAAAAATCAGATCCCTGTTAAAAACCAATTCATAATTTAAAGGTTTGATTGTTGCACTGACTGCAAGGATCAGAAGAATATTAAAAATATTGGATCCTATGATATTTCCTACAGCAATATCAGCATTCTTTTTTATAGCTGCAACCATTGAAGTGGCGAGTTCTGGCAACGAAGTGCCGGCTGCAACAATGGTAAGGCCTATTATTTCCTGACTAATACTCATAGATGTAGCAATCTTTACTGCGTTATCAACTACGAGTTTTCCACCGCCAATCAGTGCTGTTAATCCTCCGGCAATTAAGAAAAACAGGATGTATCCGGCTACTTGCTTTTTCTTCAGTTCAATGCTTACCTTAACGGTTCGCATCTGGGTAAAAATATAATACAAAAAACCCAAAAAGAACGCAAAAAGTATAAGTCCCTCAATACGTGACAGATATCCTATTCCTGAAATATTTACCATAAAAAGCAATAGTAAAACAGCAAATAATGAGAAGGGTATTTCCTTCCAGGCTGTGCTTTTCTGAACTGACAAAGGAAGTATCAATCCGGAAATACCAAGTATTAAAAACAAATTGAAATTATTACTCCCGATAACATTTCCAAATGCTATACCCTGATAACCATCAATAGCAGCAACTATATTAACTACGAGTTCAGGAGCTGAAGTACCAAAAGCTACAACTGTAAGACCAATGGCCAGATCAGATACATGATACTTTTTAGCAAGTGCCGAAGCACCATCAACAAGCCAGTCAGCCCCTTTAATGAGCAAAACCAGCCCTGCTACAAGAAGTAAAACAGAGTATGACATTAGCTTGTTGTTTTTATAACCAAAGAAAGTGAATTGTTTAACAGAATTAAAAAGCAAAACTAATTCTTAGTTCCAATTTAACGATGCTTTAACCTTAAAAATTGCTGTTATCTTTCAAAACACAAGAATACTAGTTCAATCAAAGAGTTTTTTTTAATTCAACAGTGTGGCATACCTCTTTTAATAACCATGAACTGAAAAAAGATACAGAAAGCAGATTGGAATAAAAAAACTACTTTTGTCTTTTATCCGGTTATTAGACCGACCAGGCAAAACATTTCAAATTTTCAAAACAGGATAAAGATCAAATCATTTCTTTGAATAAATTATGGCAAAAGGAAAAGAAAGCAAACCCCATATAGGGATTTTTGGCCGGCGCAATAATGGTAAAAGCTCTCTGATAAATATGCTTGCAGGGCAGGAAGTTGCCATTGTCAGCGATATTGCGGGTACAACTACTGATCCGGTAAAAAAATCAATTGAAATTTCAGGACTTGGTCCTGTGATTATGGTAGATACCGCTGGAATTGATGATGCCGGAGAACTTGGGTACAAAAGGATTTCGCGATCACATCAGATACTGGGTAATCTCGATCTTGCTATTTTATTGGTTTCAGGTAATCAATGGAATGAGTTTGAAGACGACCTTGTAAAGAGATTCATTGAAAATGATGTCGTTTTCTTTGTTTTGCATAATAAATCAGATATTGAAGCTGCAAGTCCTAAGTTTGTTCAGGAAATAAGCCAAAAATTCCAGACCGAAGTTATTGATTTCAGCACTCATAACGCAAATACCCAGCAGATTGATGAGTTGGTAGACATTATCAGAAGGCTCATGCCTGAATCGGCGCTGCGTATTAAATCAATTGTAGGCGATCTTATTTCTCCTGCTGATGTTGTATTGCTTATCACTCCCATTGATATTGCCGCCCCTGAAGGCAGACTGATACTTCCTCAGGTTCAGGTTATACGCGATATTCTCGATCATGACGGCATTGCTGTTGTAACAAAAGAACATGGGGTTGGGGAATTCATTAAACGCATGAACCCAAAACCTGCATTGGTAATAACCGATAGCCAGATATTTAAAAGTGCTGGTGCAGAAGTGCCGGAAGACATTCCGTTTACCAGCTTTAGCGTTTTGCTGGCACGTCAGAAAGGTGACTTTGAAAATTATTTAAAAGGTACCCCTCATCTTGCAAAACTTAAAGAAGGCGATCGTGTACTGATTCTGGAATCATGCACTCATCATGTTTCATGCGAGGATATTGGAAGGGTGAAAATACCAAACTGGCTTAATAACTTCACAGGAAATAAAATAGAATATGAGGTAGTTGCAGGTCTTTCAGCACTGCCACGGGATATACATGATTATGCAATGGTTATTCAGTGTGGAGGATGTGTGATAACACGCAAACAGGTGATCAACAGGCTTAAACCTGCAATTGATGCAGGAATACCGGTAACTAACTATGGAATGGCAATAGCTTTTATCCAAGGTATTTACGACCGTGCAGTAGCTCCGTTTATGAAAAAACACAATTGAAACTTTATAACAGATAATGCAATACAAGGCATAGCCTCAGTATCACTTCTGACTAGATCAAATTCTGAATCAATTAAACAATATATTTAACATGAATTTTATAATTACTGGTGCCGGAAAGGGAATAGGGTTCGAAACCGTAAAACAGCTAAGTAAAATACATAATACCCGAATTCTTGCAATATCAAGGAATGTACAAAAGCTTAATGAACTGGCAGAAGAAATCAATCCTCTGATTTCTGAAATAACACCATATAGCTTTGATATTGTCAACGGCAGTATTGACAATAATTTATTACCTTTCATTAAAGAACTTGATTTCAGAATTGACTGCCTTTTCAATAATGCTGGTGCAATTGTAAACAAACCATTTGCAGCCTGTGATACACAGGATTTCAATACTGTAATTAAAACCAATTTGGAGGCACCATTCCGACTCATCAGAGATTTGCTTCCTTTTATTAATGAAGGGGCTCATATAGTTAACGCCGGAAGTATGGGGGGTGTACAGGGAAGCGCCAAATTTCCAGGTTTAGCGCTTTATAGCGCCAGTAAAGGAGCCATAGCTACCCTCACCGAATGTCTTGCCGAAGAATTGAAAGAAAAAAAGATTAGTGTGAATTGCCTTGCATTCGGAAGTGTACAAACCGAAATGTTTTCAATGGCATTTCCCGGATTTGATGCTGCACTTAAAAGTAACACAATGGCAGAATTTGTCAGTAGGTTTCTAATTGATGGACATAAGTTCTTTAATGGCAAAATCCTTCCGGTATCAGTATCAACACCCTAATAAACGAGAATTGTAAGGTTCAAACAAAAGACAGATCATTCCAGATCAACCAGGATTCTTCTGCCTGTATATGCAGCATTTCCAGTCCATTAATTATAGTGGCACCCTGTTTTCTGCCCGATCCAAGAAATGCAGTTTCAGGAGGATTATAAACCATATCGAACATGAGATGACGGTCGCTAATTAAATGATAGGGCAACTGAGGCTTTGCATGAATATCAGGATTCATACCTAACGGAGTGGCATTAACAATTATCGTATGTTTTTCCAATATTTCATTATCCAATTCATCATATCCTATCTGAAACCGGCCCAATGGATTTCGGGATACATAAACATATGAAATACCAAGTTTTGAGAACACCCATGCAGCAGCCTTTGAAGCTCCTCCGGTGCCCAAAATAAGAGCTGACCTGTGATGAGATTTCAGAAATGGTTTTATTGAACGCTCAAACCCAACAACATCACTGTTGTAGCCATGCAAACTTACCTTAGAACCGGTTCGGATAATTCTTACAACATTCACTGCATTAACCTGTGCAGCCACAGGAGAAATAAAATCCAGATGTGAAAGAATACTTATTTTATAAGGTATGGTAACATTTAAGCCTAGCAGTGACGGATAAATCTCAGGCAGGCTTTTTAAAAGACTTAGATCTTTAACAGGAAATAACTGATATTCAGCATCCTGAATTTTTTCTGCCAGAAATTTTTTATCAAAATATGATTTGGACCAGGAATGCCCCAACGGATAACCTATAAGACCAAAAAGACGATTCACAATAATAAACTAAACTGATTTCTTTTTTGCTGTCCATTCAATCAGCCAAATGCTCAAAATTCCAAGAACAATGAATACCACAGCAAGCATCACCTCACCCGAGAAGCTGTCAGGTAGTACCAGCTTATATCTTGCAACCACAGGCATTCCTTTTTTTATTACAACCTCGCCAAAAGTGTCAGTAACAAATATTTTATCTTTCCATGGCCAGATAATTATCAGCGAGCCCAAAATAAATCCGGTTAGCAAAGCTATGGTTTGATAACGAAAACGCCGGAAAATCCATGATAAAAAATGTGAAAAACCTATCAAGCCAACTACAATGCCAATGGCTGCAGGAAATAAGATATCTATGCGTAGCTGATTTACTGCTTCGATAAATATCAACTGATAATTGCCCATAAGAATAAGGACAAATGAACCTGAAAGTCCCGGAAGTATCATGCTGCATACGCCTACAACACCACAAAGGATAAGGTAAAAAAAGTTCTCATTTCCTTCGGCAGGACTTAGAAATGAAAGCGAAACAGCTATTGCTGTTCCAATCAGAAAACTGATTATTACATAAGTATTCCAGTTCTTTATTGTAATCCCGATAAAATATACCGAAGCCAATATCAAACCAAAAAAATATGACCATATATATATTGAATGATATTTGAATAAATACTCAAGCAGACGAGCCAGACTGAAAATTGCAATTAAAATTCCAACACCAACCGAAGCCAGAAAATATAAATCAGTGTGTTTGACAAACTCTCTGAACTGCCCTTTAAATAAAAGCCTGAGCGTTTTAAAATCAAATGATTTTATGGAGTTAATAAGTCGTTCAAAAATTCCGGTTATCAGAGCAATTGTACCGCCGGACACACCTGGAATAACATTGGCTGTACCCATCCCGATGCCTTTAAGCATAAAAACAAAATATTCCTTCATAAAAATTATCTAATTGCGTTTTCGGGGCTTTTTCTGAATCTCGTTACCAACGTTTTCCAAGATATTTATAACTTCAGTATCTTCGAGCATGTTTGGAGCATAGGGAACAACCTTTGCATAACTGTCATAATCCAGATGCAAAGCATTCTCAAACAACAGGAGTGCCTCTTTCTTCATACCTGCAATAAAATTATAAGCAGAAAGGCGAAATAACAGTAATGGATTGTCAGGAAACTTTAACAGTGCTTCATGAAGGATCTTTATAGCTTCTTTTGTACTTCTGTTTTCCTCAACCAGTCTGGCATAATCCAGATAAACTTCAGGATTTACTGAACTACTGCTAATTATCTTTTTATAGGCATTTTCGGCTTCCTTAATACGATTTGCTTTTGCCAGTATGCCTGCCAACACATAGATATAATCCATATTATTCTTCTCAATTGATAAAGCTTTTTCAACACTACGAATGGCATCATGGTGATTACCAAGCTGACCATATGAAACACCCATTACAAGCCAGGCATCGGCAAATCCCGAATCAAACTCCAGAGATTTCAAAAAAGATTTAACTGCATCGGTATGATTATTTAGTTTCTGATAACAATCACCAATATAAAAATAGGTAATTGCATCAGGTTTTTCATATAGAAAAGTCTGACGGTAAAAATTAATTGCTTCAAGGTACATACCCATATTGGCATACGAATGTGCCTTGTTAAAATATGAAATAGCAAATGTCTCATCAATAGCAATAACAAAATCATAAGCCTCAATGGCTTTCTCATAAAGTTCCACGGCATTGTACATCAGGCCGAGATTAAACCATGCTGCAAGCGAATATGGATGTTTATCAAGAAACTCAGTATAAAACTGTATTGCCTCATCATACTGGTTCAAAGATTCAAAGCAAAAAGCCAACTCATAAATAGGTGTATCATCTTCTGGTTTATTGCTCAGAGCCTTTTTAAAATACTTAATTGCAAATTCAAAGTTATTCTGATTTTCAAACTCAAAGCCAATATCTAAACAAGTTTCAGCTAAGAATTTAGTTTCTTTAATTGCTTTACCGAACTCAATATCAGCTTTTTCAGGCATTTTCTCCCGGCTATAAATTAGGCCTTTTGCCATAAAAATCTCAGAATTATCAGGCTCAATGAATTCTATTTCAAGAATTATGCGTTTAGCCTGATCAAGTTTATTTTCAGAAATCAGCAAATATGCCTTACGTAACAATATCCCGGTATAATCCGGATAATGATCCATAGCATAGTTTACAGCCTGTTTTGCACGAACTGTATTGTTTTCCTGGAAATAATAATCTATGATATCCTCGATTTCACCAACATCGAAAAAATGATAAACATCCTTATCTATCATTTCTTCAAACTTGGAAACCAATTGGTAAATCTCATAAAAATCAAAATCGTCTTCTTCGTCGAACATATTATGATAGTATCAGTATTTTTATCGAAACTGCAAAAGTACTAAAAAGATGGGCATCAGAAGGTATGGCAATATTGTTTTCAATTCAATTTATATCTCATATAACTTTCGTAAGTTCAATAAATAACAACTGAGAATGCCATTATAACAGAAAAAGCAATGGCGGTGTGATTTGAATTATAAAAAACTCTACCTTTGCCGCAACAATAAATATAGTACTAACTTTCATATAAACATCAAATTATGCCACAGATCTCAGCTAAAGGGCGTATGATGCCCGAATCACCCATCCGTAAACTCGTTCCTTATGCCGATGCTGCAAAAAGCCGCGGTATTAAAGTTTATCATCTTAATATTGGGCAACCTGACATAGAAACTCCAAAAGTAGCCCTTGATGCAATTAAAAACTTCAATCTTAAAGTTATTGCATACAGCCATTCAGCCGGTATTCTTTCATACAGAAAAAAACTAACTGAATATTACAAAAAAGTAGATATTAACATTACGCCCGACGAAATAATTGTGGGTTCCGGAGCTTCTGAAGCATTGCTTTTCACACTTCAAACCTGTTTGGACCCAGGCGAAGAAGTCATTATTCCAGAGCCTTTTTATGCTAATTACAATGGATTTGCCATCAACTCAGGAGTTGTTGTAAAACCTATTTCATCAAGTATTGAAACCGGTTTTGCTCTACCTCCCATTTCAGAATTTGAAAAAGCTATTACCCCAAAAACCAAAGCTATACTTATCTGTAATCCAAACAATCCAACCGGATATCTTTATAATATTGAAGAATTAAAAGTGTTGCGCGATATTGTTATAAAGCACGACCTGTATCTTATAGTGGATGAAGTTTACAGAGAATTCTGCTACGACGGCGAACAGCATACTTCCATAATGCATCTGGATGGTTTGGATCAACATGTAATTTTAATTGACAGTGTATCAAAGCGTTATAGTGCATGTGGTATTCGTGTTGGATGTATGATCTCAAAGAACAAGGAAGTAATGCGTACTGCAATGAAATTTGCACAGGCTCGTTTAAGCCCGCCTACCCTTGGGCAGGTTGCAGCGGAGGCAGCAATTGACACCCCCGATGAATACTTTAAGGATGTTCTTGATGAATATCATGCCCGCCGTGATATTGTTGTAGAAAGCATAAACAACATGCCTGGCGCTTTTTGTCCTAAACCACGCGGTGCTTTCTACGCAACAGCTCGTCTGCCTATCGACGATGCCGATAGATTCTGTCAATGGTTGCTTGAAGAATTTGAAACCGATAAAAAAACGGTAATGCTTGCACCTGCAACAGGATTCTATTCTACACCAGGAGCAGGACTTGATGAAGTGAGAATAAGTTATGTACTGAAAGTTGAAGATTTAAAAGCAGCTATGCATTGCCTGGCTGAAGCTCTTAAAGTATACCCCGGAAGAAAGTAAACATTCCTGTCGCAAGTTTTGTTATATAGCATTGTCTAAGTTCCGGCAAAACAAATTTCAGTAAAATGAAATTCGCCTGTTGGAAATTAAGTTATCCATTTATTTTTATCAAAATTTATGAAAATCAAATTTTTCATCAAGCCCCTTTTACTCGGAACTCTCATTTTTACTATGCCTGAAATAATGGCACAACAACGGCCTGCAGGCACCACAATGGGGGCAGATATGAATATCGGGACTCTTCGTGGAAAACTGACTGAGGCTTATCAGTCTCATGCCATAGAATATGGCAATGTTATTCTTTTCAGGCAAAAAGACTCCGTAATGGTCAATGGTACTATAAGCGGACCTAAAGGCGATTTTGTACTTGAAAAAATACCAGTGGGAAGATATTATGCTGTTTTTCAATTTATTGGCTTTGAATCAAAAACCATTTCCGATTTAACATTTAACCTGCGCAATACAGTGATTGATCTGGGAGAGATAAAACTCAGCGCTACTGCTACATCATTACAAGGTGTGGAAATAACCGCCGAACGAGATATGATGCTCGCAAATCTTGACAAAAGAGTAATAACTGTTGACAAAGATCTTACCGGAATTGGTGGCACTGCTGTTGATATTATGCAGAACATACCCTCAGTAACAGTTGATATTGAAGGTAATGTAAAACTTAGGGGCAGCAGTAATGTTCTTATTCTGATTGACGGCAGGCCTACAGGTTTGCAGGACCTTAGCAGCTCTGATATCCTCCAGCAAATTCCTGCCAATACTATCGAACGAATTGAGGTAATAACTAATCCTTCAGTCCGCTACGACCCTGACGGAACATCAGGGATTATAAACATAGTACTTAAAAGAAGAAGCCTTGAAGGGCTAAATGGTATGATACAAGCCAATTACAGTCCTCCTGACCGTTTCAGCAGTGGTATTAATTTGAATTATAGAGCCGAGAAATTCAATTATTCTGCCAGCTACGATAACAGATTAAGCAATTTTGAAAGTAAAAGCTGGATGGAACGAACCACCACCTATAACGAAATGACTACTCTGCTCAACCAGGATGGACAATACAACATGAATATGCGTATGCATCTTGGAAATCTTGGATTTGATTATATGCCAAACCGCTACAATACATTCTCAGCAACAGTTCGTTATCGAAATTTCTTAAATAACGATAATGGCATGTTGTTTAATAAAACATATTCCGAAGATAACACTTTGTTAAGACAATTTAACAGGGGCTCAGAATCGGAACGTACAATGAAATCTTTCAATTACAATCTCTCGTACCGTTTGACCACCAAACGTCAGGGCGAAGAACTCACCGCTGATCTGATAATAAATAACAATGCGATGCGTCGGATTGAAGAAATAAATCAGGAAGATGTAATTTCTTCACTCTTTGCCGTCAGGCAGCAGTCGCGATCACGAAATACCAATAAGGAAGGCACTTTCCGTTTAAATTATGTCAGACCCATTGATGAAAACTCCAGGTTTGAAGGTGGTTTGTCAAGTAATATAAAGTTCCTGAACATGCGCTACAATTACGATTGGTGGAACTCTGATAACATGAACTGGATACAGGACGATAATCTTTCAAATTATTTTGAAATGGATGAAAACATTCATGCCATTTACGGGATCTATGCGGGAATGAGAGGCAAATTCAAGTATCAGGCAGGTTTGCGTGGCGAAGCATCGGTTACCAACGGCAAGCAGATTCTTAGCAATGAAACTTTCCGTAACGATTATGTAACAGCTTATCCCAGTGTACATCTGGTTTATAATTTTGCCAATAATCAGGATATCCAACTCAGCTACAGCAGGCGTGTAAGTCGTCCAAGACACTGGTCCCTGAATCCTTATAAAGATTTTTCCGACTCATTAAATATAAGGACCGGAAATCCTGAGCTTACTCCTGAGTTTACCGGTTCATGGGATATTTCGTATGTACTTTCAAAAAATCGTAACAGTTTTACAAGTTCAGTGTTTTACCGCAGAACTACGGATATGATACAGCGTGTAAGCCGTTTATATGGTGATGGAATAACATGGAATACATGGGATAACATCACCGATGGCAGATCAATTGGTATTGAACTAATCGGAGCGTACGAAGTAAACAAATCAATAAGGTTGAATGCCAATTTCTCATATTTCAATCAGGTGATCAATGCTTATGAAAGTTCTGACTATAAAATTGAAAGGTCAGAGGATTATACATGGAATACCAGGTTGAATGCTCAGTTTACTATTTTAAAGAATTCCACACTTCAGGTTTCCGGAAATTATTCTGCACCAACTATAATGGCTCAGGGTAAGATGAAAGAAATGTATTCAGCCGATATAGCGTGGAGGACAGATTTTCTGGATCGCAA
>JAAYJT010000002.1 GCA_012522795.1 Bacteroidales bacterium
CCTGATCTTTAAAATCTAATACTCCTCCACTCATATATATTTCAGCATTTCCACCCCGTGCCCAATAACTATAGCCAGAACCGCCATAAATATTAATTGTACCTCCATTAGTGAAAGTGAGTTTGCCGTTCAAATCTATATATTGGTTAGCGTCCTGATGTAAATTTATTGTTGCATCCGGGTTTACATAGTACGAACCAAATATTCCATTCTGTACAAGATCAAGTGCTGTAAAAGTTCCTTTAATAACATCAATGCTTCCTTTCTTCCATTCGTATTTATTGCAGATTACTGTATAAGAAGCATTATCAATACGAAGTGCTGCACCTTTATCTACCTCAAGAATATTGAAGTTTTCGCTGGACTTGATATACTGATGGCTTGTTCCGTTAAAAATTACACGACCCGTACCATACATAAAATGCCCCAAACCGGCTGAATTAGTCCAGTTGCCTCCTACCCATATAATACCGTTATGCATTTTAAATACTCCCGAACCAATGGTAAGGTCTTTCTTTACTTCTATCTGACTTGATGAAAAATTCATAGTAAGAGTACCATTGATTGAAATATTATTATAAACTGTAAGCTTATAACTGCCTACACTAACTGAAGCTCCATCATGAATTATCAAATCTTTACAACTTGCATTAGCTGACTGAATATACGGATAATGAGTTGCTCCCGGCATAATTATCACAAGAGTATTTGAATTCGGTACTGCATTATTATTCCAGTTAGGAGCATAACTCCAGTTATTACTGTGATTTCCTATCCATGTTGCTTGTGTATATCCTGCATGAAATGACAATATCAGGATAAATACGATCGTAGTTTTTAAAATGGTTTTCATAATCTTGAGGTTTTAAGTTTAATAATTAATTCACTAATTATTAGTAAAATTATTTAAAAATATCAATACTTTATTAGCTTCTTTTGATCAATACGACCAGAATTGTTAACCCTTATAAAATAGATTCCAGCCTTATTCCCCGATAAATCAAGCTGATAATGGCTGTTTGTCTGCTGCTCAGTGTTAAGGATGCGCTCGCCAAGCAGGTTAAATATCTCTATCCTTACCGAGCCTGATTCATTTACGCTATTTAGTTCAAGAGTAAATATGCCTGTAGTTGGGTTTGGATAAACCCTGAATAGGTCATTGATACGGTTCTCAAAAACTTCTGATGATTTTTCCGATACCGTTTCATTAATGGCATCATTATCTTCTTCCGCTGCTAACATTGCAGGAGGTAATGTACAGTACTCATTTGATATATATGCATGAAGATAAGCTCCTGAACGTACAGATGTCCCTTCGAGCATGCTGATATTATGACCGGCAATAAGATTGACATTGCCTCCATCCTGCACAACAAAGGTATTTCCTCCGCCGGCAACTGTCAATATACTTGTTGCATCAAAGCAGATATCCTGTCCACTTACCACATCCACTCCCTGGAGTGCTACATTGCCAGCTATTTCACCACCCCAATGGATGCGACTGTAAGGGTCATATTCATTACTGCCACCACTAAAATTACCACTATGGCCTCCAAATGTTACCACGCCGGAATTCTCTGATTTATAAACATTAAAATTACCACCCCATAAATTATCAGGGAATGTTGCATAATTTACTGAAAAAGTCTGACTATTATCAATGGTAAGCAACCTGCCGTCATTTTGACCATTGCGGAAAAGACAGTTATTGAATGATTTATCTATATCAACTATTGCACCCGGTTTAATATTTACACCATCGGTATTCATATACTCAAAAATGGTATGTTCTGCTCCTATCTTACCACCGCTTTCAATGTTAAATGCATAATAGCCTGATGAATTGTGGGTAATTTTTGATTCCTTACCAGGTTCACCATTAAATTTAATTAAGCCACCGTTATTTACAGTTAAAGTACTTAAATCAGCTAAAGCAAGTTCACAATTCCCAAATAAACCTAAACTGCCACCATCATTAATTACCAGGTTTCCCAGCACTTTGATGCGAGCAATTTCGGATAACCACAGCATCCCTTTGTTTATGGTTAAATCATTAACAATGTTATTACCTACATCAACTATTAGAACGGATTGCCAGTTACTTTTCCTTATATTTTGCATATTGTTCCTATCATTAGCTGACTCACCTGCATAATTACCATCCCCTTCTTCTGAGTTCTTATTTATAATCACATTTCCAAACTGGCTTCCTTGTGCCATATGAAAATGTGCATTTTCACTACTATAAAACTCAACGGTACTTCCAGGGATTGAAAAATCTTTGTCGTAACATATTAAATCGCCTACCGTACGTATTGTACCCCCGCTGATACTATAATTAGTGATATATTGCGATAAGCTTATAATTCCTATGCCTTGGTCCTTGAAATCAAAAACACCTCCATCCATGATTATATTTAAATCACCATTACCCCACATACTTCTAGATATGCCTCCATATATATTAATAGTTCCATCATTATCAAAAACAAAATCACCTCTCAGATCTATTTCTTTATTTTCACTTTGGTGTAAATTTATTACACCGCCCGTACTAACATGATAAACACCAATAATAGATGATTTACTCAATAAATTTGCCGTAAATATACCCTGCGAAATTGATATCCCGCCTTCAATAATATCGAAAATCTGGCAGGTGATATCACATAAGGAATAGTTATATAGCAAACCCGTTGGCTTGTTGATCTCCAGAATACTGAACTGTGATGTTGAACAATATTGATTGGCTGAACCGTTAAAGACCACTTTTCCTGAACCACTAATAAAATTTTCAGGTCCTGCATTGTTTATCCAGTCGCCTTTTATAAAGATCGTATTGTCCTGAGGATCAAATATGCCTGACTCAATAGCAAGGTTACCCAAAAAATTTAGGTCTTTTTGTGTTTTTACTGTTCCTCCGCAATTGATAGTTATATTATTAAAAATCTGATTATTATCTGCAAGCTGAATTGTTTGTGTACCACCACTGCTCATAAATGACACAGTGCCATTATGCAGGTTAAGACTACCGTTACATGTGAGATTAAATAATAAAACCATGTTTATGTCGTAAGCACAGGTAAAGGTATTATCAGGATCAATAATAATACTGCCTTTTATTGTTAATTGTTCAGATGCAGAGCCTATTGAAGTTACAGCATTATTAGTTTTTTTAATACTAACGGAAGCGAATTTAGAAGCACTGCTATTGCTATTTATAACAGAATTATTAGTTCCTGTAAAAGTAACGTTACAGATAGAAATTTCAACCTCAGAGCCGGCTGAAAAAGTCCAGTCTCCGGTAATAACAATTTCTGAATTCCCTTTGTCTTCTATTTCTGCTTCAGAATCCCATATTATATTTTTGGTGTACAATGTTGCATATTTCATTATTGGATTAAATGGTATCAAGAAACCGCTGATATAAAGTTTACCGCTAAAAGTAGATGTCTCAACAACCGTTAATGATGCATTATTCATTTGAGAAGCAGTAATAGTCAAGACAGCGCCCGGATTTACAGTAAGATTTTTACATACTGGTGATGTAATACCATTAATTACAGGCTGATTATCTGCTTCTGCCGGAATGACAACATTGGTTGTCCCGGTAGGTATATTATAGTCGCTCCAGTTTCCGGAAGTATTCCAATCAGTAGAAACAGCACCTGTCCAATAACCGGGTTGAATATTTGACCAATTGATGCGATCATGGGGGTCATACTCAAAATCTTCTCCGGCAAAACTACCTGTTGCATAAAGAAAGGTTAAATAGCCGTTATTATTTGATTTATAAACATTATAAGTTGCTGAATTACTGGGAAATGAAGCACTGCGTATTATTAGTTCCTGATTATTATCTATTCTTAACAAAGCATTTTGGCTGTTAAAAAATGTACAGTGGTTAAAAGCATTGTCAGGGTCTACCACACCAGTACCTGTTATATAAACCCCGGAGTTAAGATCTGAAAATACTGCATGCCTGGCTGATATTGTACCACCCTGATTAACTGTGAAATTATAATAACCGGTTTCGCTTGCCTCTATTACTGCTTTGTTTGAAGGAGTACCTTCTATCTTTATAAAACCACCATTGGAAATTAAGCTTTTTGAAGGTTTGATCCGGATTTTTGCTCCTTCAGTAACCCATAAAGTAGTATTGTTAGCCAGATTTATATTATTGGATTTTAGAATTGTTCCCGGATTAAGTTTAAAAGTACCCGAATTTATATTTAAATTACCGTTTATCGTAATGTTTGATATTAAAGCCATAGTGGTATTCGAAGGCTTGCTTATTGTTAAATTATGAAGCACTCCGGCTGTCATAGCAAGTAGTGTGTTTTTATTACCGGTTAGCTCAAGTGTCAATCCTGTCGGTGTAAAGTTACTTCTGTCACATTTAAATTCACCGTTTGCACGTATGGTACCTCCGGTGATTTCCTGAGTAAAGCTATATGTTGTTGAATTATAAATATTTATTCCATGATCTTTAAAGTCCAGTACTCCTCCATTCATTTTAATATTTGCATCTCCGTTTAATGACCAATAACTCGTACCTGAGCCTCCATAAATATTAATGGTTCCTCCATTGGTAAAAGTAAGTTTACCATTTAATCCTATACTACCTGAAGCATCCTGATGTAAATTGATTATTGCATTCGGATTTACATAATAACTACCATATATTCCATTATTTACAAGATCAAGGGCTGTAAAAGTTCCTTTGATAACATCAATACCTCCTTTTTTCCATTCGTATTTATTGCACGTTACAGTATGATTGACATTATCTACCCTTAAAGCAGCTCCCTTGTTAACTTCGAGGGTATAAAAATTTTCGCTGCAATTAACATACTGGTGCGCTGTCCCGTTAAATATTACACGTCCTGTGCCTTTATTGAATCCATTTATTCCTGCTGTATTATTCCAGTGTCCGCCTACACTCATAACTCTGTTATACATTTTGAATACACCTGATTCTATGGATATATTCCCTTTTACTTCAAAAGGCTGACTTGAACTATGTAGTGTGGCTGTTCCTGTTTGATTGAATGTTAGATTATTAAAGAAATTACCGGAGTTCATTTTTAAACTCTGATCTGCTCCTGTTAATTTTACAGCACCATCATGACATTGAAAATCACCCTGACTTTCAATATCTCCCTTTATTATCAAATCTTTGGATGAATAAACATGTAAGCCGCTACCACCGGAAATAATGAGGTTCCCATTAATTATTAGAGGATAGTTGGAATATGTATTAATCCCCAGAAAAGCACCTGAATATTTAGTTATTTTAATATTATTAAAAAAGGATACAGAAGAATTACATAATATATTATTTGTTTTTGAGCCTGTAAACTCAACAACGCCTTTAGTAAGCTGCACATTTGCTCCTGATTGAAACTCCCAGCCACCATGAACATAAATTTTTGTTTCTTGTGTCAAATAAACAGATGAACCTGATTTACAATGAACATCACCATAAACATTTATAATGCCTGATAAATTATTCATAGCAAGGATTCCGCTAATATTTATATCATTAGAAACATTTAAGGTGTAACCTCCAACGGTTAATGTTGCTCCGGAATTGATTGTAAGGCTTTTGCAGTAAGCATTTGAGGTAATATAAGGTTGCTTTAAAGTACTGCCTGGTATTATTACATTTATACTAGTATCAGGAATAACACCTTTATTCCAGTTACTTGCAGTGTGCCAGTCTGTACTGGTATTTCCGGTCCATGTCAGCTCATCAGGATGTTCACGGTAAGCCATAGTATAAGACCCCATTTTTCCCGGCGAACCATTAACTCTTACATAAGCATATCCTGTATATGTAGCCTTCCAGGTTACTTTAGAACGCCCTTTTTCACAACCATCATCATTGTATGCTAACTGTGAGCAGTCATTATCAAAAACATAAAGTTCTGTATCATAATCAGCCGTTGCATCATCTCCGCAACCGGTTTTAAACATATATGTATAGCCTTTCAATACACTTACCCTGTATATTTTACAACCATTAAATGTGTGGAATGAATAATGTCTTTGCCATGCTGTGGATGGTATAATAGTATAATTATAATCAGGGCAGCTTTTACATGGATATTCATTTGGGTAAATACCTATGATCATCCCCTGATTTTTATGAAAAGGAAATAAAGGATAAGCACTTGTAACATCCCTTACTCTAAACCATGTATAATTATTATATCCACCCCAACCAAAATTGAACCTGAATACGCTGTGCGATGTTCCTATAGTATTATATGCGTAACCAACTAATGCATGTCCTCCGCCTTCTGGTGACTCACCTCGATAATAAAAAGGTCTATTATTGGAAACCTCTGCTCTCATATAGTTTTCCCAGGTATTCCAGGATGTTCCTGAACCTTTGGCTTTTGCTTCGGCGTCAGAAGAAAATTTAAAATAGTTTACTAAAGCATTTCTTGCATCAGTATAATAAGCCCCGGAACTACAATATGCATAATCCATTTTTACAGAATAACCTGCATCCTTCAGTAGCTCGGCAACACTATAATTGTACGTGTTCAATACAAAAGGCATGTGGTTCCATAAATAGTACTTAATGAAGTTTGTTGATAAACTTCCGTAAGAAGGATCTGCTTCTTCACATGGTTTTTTCTTTTTGTTTGCAGGGTCTGTATATGTTATTGAGCCGGTGCCGCTGTATGGCCAATGCCAGTATCTCATGATCTGACCAATAGCAACAGCTACACAGCCTACAACACATCTGCCATCACTTCCATAAGGCACATTATGTCCTCCGGGACATTGTGCATTATAATATTTACCCTGATCCCAATGAATATCACCAATTTTTTCAATTATTCTTTCGTCTCTGCTCTTTTCAGGATTTAATTTATTAAAATCCAGATAAGTATCCCACAATAATTGTATTTCTTCAGCGGCATCAAATTTTTCTTTACTCAAAATGTCTATCTGTTCAATATATGAATCAATAAACCATTTGGCTCCATCCGGTAATAAATCCATACTATCGTCACTCCAGGATTCATCTTCATCATAAACACAGATCGGGTAATCACGCATGTCGCCCGAAACTACAATATAACCTTTGGGAGAAATGTTAATAAAGTACAGCAGTGGTGTTTCGTCATCACTGGTTATTATTTGTTGTATATGCGCGTCAATTGAAGAATAAGCTATATTATCTCTGAACGCATAATTTTCGTAAGCAAAGTTTTTTGCTACAGTCAGTGCGGTTGCGCTATCAACCTGTTGTGCATTTGTGATTAAACTTACTGTAATGCACAAAAACGTAATAATTAAAAATGCTTTTGGTTTCATGCTCGTAGTTATTTAGGTTAATAAAAATTTTATTTTTTAGTTTTCAGAAATATCTGAATACAATCGTATTCCTTCAATAAGCTGAACCTCCCTAAAATGAGTTACTATATTTTTGTTATCAAGAAAATGTAAAGCAGTGTTTACATCACGTCTTACAGCAGTTTCATACAATCTAAGACTTATGTCACTATTCCGGGTATTGGTACCGGATAAATCAATCAGACTTAAGATGCTGATAATAAATGATATATGTAAAGCTTTTGTTTTCATATTTATTGATTATTTGGTTAAAAAATAAATTAATTATTCAGTTAAATCTAAGTTATAATACATACCTAACAGATTAATTTTTAATGATCTTTTTAACAGACACTGATTTATCGTTTGAAACTTTTATCAAATAAATACCCTGTGGCTGGGATGACAGATCAAGTTCATATAAGCTATTCCCGCTTATTTCTTTTGCTAATATTTGTTTGCCTATAAGCCCGTATACTTCAACCAGAGTGTTTGATGTGGGTTCTGAGAATTCAAGCATTACACGACCATTGGTTGGATTTGGATATGCGCGGAAAAATTCATTATTCTTAGTTTCAAAAACTTCTTCTGATTTTTCTGAAACTATTTCATCATTAGTATCAGAATTTTCGTTCATTACCAACATTGCCGGAGGTAATGTACAGTACTCATTTGATATATATGCATGCAGATAAGCTCCTGAACGTACAGATGTCCCTTCTAATATACGGATATTATGACCGGCAATAAGATTGACATTGCCGCCGTTTTTCACAATAAAGGCACTCCCGCCTCCGGCAATTGTCAATGTATTGCTTGCATCAAAACAGATATCCTGCCCACTTACTACATCCACTCCCTGAAGCGCGACATTGCCTGCAACCTCGCCACCCCAGTGAATACGATGGTATGGATCGTACTCATTACTGCCTCCACTGAAATCCCCGCTATGACCTCCAAATGTGACCACGCCGGAATTAACTGATTTGTAAACATTAAAATTGCCACCCCATGAATTGTTTGGGAACATTGCATAATTCAGCGCAAAAGTCTGGCTGTTATTAATGGTAAGCAGTCTGCCTCCACTCTGACCATTGCGGAAAATGCATGATGTAAAGGCATTAGCAGGATCAACTATTGCACCTGATTTTACATTCACTCCGTTGGTATTCATATACTCAAAAATGGTATGGACTGCTGCTATTTTACCTCCATTTTCAACATTTAAGGCATAATAACCTGATGCTTTGCGGGTAATCTTTGATTGCGTTCCTGCGGTTCCATTAAACTGAATTAAACCACCGTTATTTACTGTAACAGACCTGGATGCTGCCAAGGCAAGTCCGCCACCTGCATCAACTGATAAATGACCACTGTTATTTATTGCTACATTTCCTGACACCGTTACCTGATTGAGTAAGGTATTGAGTGAACCTGCATTAATAGTCAGATCACCAAGAATATCAATATCTGAATCCAGGCTGATATTATTTGATCTTGTTCCATCACTAATGAGTTCTCCGCTTCGCTGGTCATATACAGGCTCACCTGTAAAGTTTTCATCACCTTCTTTTGAGCTTTTATTAATTTTAACATTCCTTAAATTGCTTCCTGAATACATATTTAAAGATGCGTCAGTGCTGCCATAAAACTCAAAGGCACCTCCGGCAGGTGTAAAATCAGTTCTGTTGCAACCTAAACCCTTACTTGTACGAATTGTACCACCTGTGATATTAAAAGTAAAAGTAAATAAAGAAGAATTAGAAATATAAATTCCCTGATCCTTAAAATCCAGCACTCCACCATTCATATAAATTTCCGCGTTTCCAAGATATGGCCATACAGATACACCCGAGCCGCCAAAAATATTAATATTTCCACCACCATCAAAGTTAAGTTGACCATTTAAATCAATCCTACTTGAAGTATCCTGATGTAAATTGATGGTTCCGCCCGCTTTTACAGAATAACTACCATATAGTCCAGACCTGGCAAGGTCCAAAGCTGTAAAAGTTCCCTTAAGAACATCAATGCCGCCTTTTTTCCATTCGTATTTATTGCAGGTTACTGTATGAGCTACATTATCAACACGAAGCGCAGCCCCTTTATCTACCTCCAAGATATTAAATTTCTCACTGGAATTAACATATTGATGTGATGCACCTTTAAATATTACCTTTGCTGTACCTGGTAAAAAACCTGCCGGGAAATTATTGTTTGTCCAATTACCTTTAATATTGATATTATAATATGCTGAAGGTGATGGTGCGTTACCAGCACTAAGAGTTCCATTATTAATTAACAGATTCCCATTAATATTCAATGCAGCTCCATTAATATATACTGTTCCACCGGTTTTGTCAATTGTTGCATGGTGCAATTGCAAAGTTCCTCCATCAGCATCTTCAATATATTGATTTGCTGAACCCTGAAAAATCAATGTCGCTCCGGTTAAGGCAATATTATGAGCGGTATTGCTTTCAACCCTGAAATTGCCACGTACTTTCAAGGTTCCACCTGCTATATCAGTTTTACTTCCATCCATGAATCTTATTCCACCAGTAACATCAATAGTATTATTTGCCTGTAATTTAAGAGTTCCACCATCATCAACTTTAAAACCATCCGCAGCAGTTGACTGCACTGTGAGAACTTGGTTAGGAGCCATTGCGAAGACACCCTTACTTATAGAAAATCTTCCACTGCAAGTCATATTTCGCTGCATCGTAATAGATGCTGTTGTTGTATTTTTCAGGATCTGAACATCTGTATAAACATCATTTTCATTATTGTCGTACCATGATGTGTTTGCTGAACCCCTGAAATTAATGACTGCATTAGGAAGACTCATAAGAAACTGACCGGTATTGGAGTTAAAATTTCCGTATATATCCAAAACAGAATAAGTCAGAAAACCACCACCGCTCATATTCAACACACCACCTGACTGAATAGTAAGATTATTACATTCTGCAATATTTAAGGCTAAAAATGAAGCCGGAATATTAGGCTGAAATGATACAGGATTTCCTATCACAACATTTGTAGAAGACGTAGGCACATTCCCATTATCCCAGTTATAGAGGTTGAACCAGTTAGTATCATAAATCCCGGTCCATAATCCCGCGGTTCCATTTACTTTAATGGTATAATCTTCTGTTTCTCCATAACTGAGTGTGCCACAGGCTGAAGGAGTTCCACGCCATCCAATACGAACACGCATGGTGGTATAACCACCATAAGCACCAGGTGGTACTGTTATGGTTGTGCTGTATATAGGTCCCGGACCACTACCTAGTATGTATGATTCCCCGGGATCATTAAAATCTCCATCCTGATTCCAGTCCACATATACTCTCCCCCAGGTATCAGCAAGACCTTCAGCAATAGTTACTGTAATCGTTTGGCTTGAACCTTTATTAACTGTGGTCATAAGTCCGGTATAATTACTGTATCCGCCGGGAGAGCGTTGGCTACGATTGTCAATTGAACCATACTTAACTCTGTTAATTTGCTCATAATAATTGAATATGGTACTGCGTGCATTACAATAAGTACGCTTTGGTGGTGTACTTAAACCATTAATTATTAATGCATAAGCCTGCTGACCACCGGAAAGACTTCCTCCATGGCTAATCCTTATAGTATAGAAACCTGGTGTAGGGTTATTAATTGTTACCTTTTCAACGTTATCTCTAAAATTATCGCCACGGGTGGCAGCTGCAGCAGGAGAGGCAGGATTCAATCGCCAGGGGAAATGAGTCGTTGTACCTATAACGCGAAGGTTAAGATTGTTAACAAGCATCAGCGTAGTAGGATTTAATGATGCCGCCGGAGGAGTTCCAGCCGGATCAGTCCAACTTAAGGTAACGCTAATTGGTGAGCCGTTGCTATAATATGTGTAATCCTGAGTTTGTCCATTTACAAGCAAGCCCTGAACAATCAGTCCGCCATCAGAATTATCCTTAGTTATCAGATTAGCAGCACCAACAGCATTAAGTAAACCCCAGCCAAACATATAATCAGGTCCTTCACTGGGTCCGGCTTCATTTGCAGTGTTTATCACGAGCCCCTTCAGAGCTGCAGCACTCATCGTTCCTCCTCGTCCGTTACGGTAATGCTCCTGAAGTAAAGCAAGAGTTCCGGTGGTATTAGGTGCTGACATTGATGTTCCGGATATGTAATCATAAGAATAATTTCCTGAACTAATACTAGAATATAAATCAACTCCATTTGCAACAATATCAGGTTTAATTCTTCCATCATCAGTTGGTCCCCAGTTACTAAAATTAGACATTACTACATCGCTGGCTGAAGTCCATCCACCAATAATATCATGCACTGCACCGATAGTGAGTATATTTTTTGCAACTCCTTGTTGTGGAAGACAGTCATAACCATTAGAACCGCCATCCGGATTTCTTGTAGCGGTTGACCATTTCCATGATCCATTAATCCATGCATAATGTCCACCTGACCAAGTGTCGTTTCGATCGTTACCTGCAGACCAAACCATTAAATAATTAGGTGCATTAAATGCAACAATATCAAGATCTCGTGCTAATCCATCATAAAACCCAAACAAATAATCCTCAGTTGCACTGATTGACGTATTTCCATGCCAATGCATACCAATATTTCCCGACCAATCTCCATGAGCCCAGCCTCTGGCCTGACCATAAGAATGGTTTGATAATGTAAGACCAGATGCTGCCTGTGATGCCATTTCAGAATAATCATCATTCCAGTCGTAAGAACGCAATACTGCCTGTTGAGCCATTCCTCTGGCAGTTTGAACCACTCCACTGGCAATCATAGTTCCTCCCACATGGGTTGCATGATCTCTTAAACTAGCTCCATCCATAATGGTAACTCGCGATCCGAATTCCTGATGTGTAGTTCGAACTCCACCACCATCCCAGATCCCAATAATATAACCGTTACCGGTTAAATTTAAGCCCAGAGAA
Source organism: Bacteroidales bacterium (assembly GCA_012522795.1). Lineage (GTDB taxonomy): Bacteria > Bacteroidota > Bacteroidia > Bacteroidales > JAAYJT01 > JAAYJT01. Next base: position 12,321 of record JAAYJT010000002.1, read on the forward strand.
TCACCTGGCCATAACTTATTTGTTCCGGTGGTTCGCGCTGCATTTAAATTATGGGTAATATATGATTGTGGCATGCCAAATTCGTCAATGTAAATTATTTGAGAATACCTGCCATCCGAGATATTTTTTAAGTTATATCCAGTTTCAGATACAAACTTTTCTACTTCTGTCTGACGCTTTTGGTGCCTTTGATGAAAAAACTCTGAGAGTTTTAATAGATTCTCCTTTTCAGGATCAGGTTGGGGCTCTCTTTGTTGGGAATAAATACGGCTCCCAACAATTATAGAAGCCACTAACAATAAGGTTGTTATAATTTTCATAAGATTTAATTGTTTGTATTAATTTATAAAAATTTAAGATTATATATGGATTTTTTGAAGTTGCCCATAACAAATCAATAATATATGTAATAGTAAATTAATAAAGTGCAGATGGACCAGTCTAAAAATAAAAAGCTTTCATGTAACAAAAGAATATTCAATAAAGCATTTGGATATATTGATGATAATTACCTGATTAATACATTTTAACCATAAAAGAGCTGTAAAGCAAGTGGTGTTTACTTCGTTACGAATGTTGGACTTATTCTTTATGAGTTTAAAACCAGCACTTTGGGAGTTAATCATTGTTGGTGTGCTCAAGTATATAATACCGACACCAATTGACAGAAGAAAATTTTTGATTTCATAATGCTGTGGTTTTGTTATGTTGAATATTTCAAAATAGATTATTCTCCTTTATTAAAAAAGGCATAACTATTGGCTTTTAATAAGTTAAAACTCACTTTATATGCTGTGCTTAATTAATATAACAAAGAACGACAATGGTTTATATATTCCAATTTGGTTATTTTCTACAGTCAAACTCATATTATAGTAACTAAAGAACTTTAGCATAATATTCTACAAAATTACAATTTAAATAAAGGAAAGGCAATAGGGGAGCAAAAATATATCAGATAAGGTTTTATAGTAGCTGATTTACAATTCTTTATCAAGCTGTATTGATGATTTTATTACAAACATTATCTAAGATAAACTATTATATATATAGCATCTTATATATGTATATATTTGAAATAAAAACAAATTTTGCTGACTTAAATTGTCTTGCAATAGTATTATCCTGAACCCTGACTCGCATTAATCATAATGTCATTATGAGATAAAAATATAAAAATTGGTGAAAGTTCTCATGCACTAAATTTATATTCAATGTCAAATTAATAAAGCCGGTTTTAAGAAAACTTTGGTAAAACACAGGTTTACAACAATATTACAGGCATTTATTTAGTTTTGTTACAATATTTATCTTACCGCTCCAATGAAACAAAAACATATTGTAATTCAATCAATTATATTTCTGATTATACTATTTAGCAACCTTGTAATATCAGCTCAAACCACAAGTCGTTTCACCGTGAGTGGTTATGTTTACGAGAAAAACACTCGCGAAACTCTTATTGGCGTAAATATTTATGAACCAAAGCTAAAAATAGGTTCGTCAAGTAATATTTATGGTTATTATGCAATCAATCTGCCGGCTGACAGCATTCAACTAATCTTTTCCTACATTGGTTATAAACTGGTAGTCAGGGATCTGGATTTGAGATCAAATATCAGACTTGATATTGAACTTGAAGGAAGCATTGAACTTGAAGAAGTGATAATTACTGACAAGTTTTCGAACCGTATAAGTCAGGTTCCACAAATGTCGCAAATAGAAATACCTGTGGATCAGGCACGCAAAATACCATCATTGTTAGGTGAAAAGGATATGTTCAAGGTTATTCAGTTAATGCCAGGGGTACAGTCAGGAACAGAGGGAAGCAGCGGTTTTTATGTTCGTGGGGGAAGCACTGACCAAAACCTTATCATACTCGACGATGCCATAGTTTATAATGCGAACCATTTATTTGGGTTTTTCTCGGTTTTCAATGGTGATGCAATCAAAAACATGCAGCTTTTTAAAGGCGGTTTTCCTGCCCGTTACGGAGGCAGGCTTTCATCAGTTCTTGATATTCAGATGAAAGATGGAAGTAAGGAAAAAATCGGTGGTGAAGCCGGCATTGGATTGATAAGCAGCCGATTAACCCTTGAAGGCCCTATTATTAAAAATAAGGCATCGTTCCTGGTTTCAGGCAGACGAACCTATATTGATGCAATTATAAAGCCTTTTATGCCAAAAGATTCCAGAGGTGGTTATTTTTTTTACGACTTGAATACAAAGCTCAACTACGAAATAAATCAAAACAACAGGATTTATGCCAGCGGATATTTCGGACGTGATAAATTCTTTTTTCAAGATCGCTACTCCGACAGTCGTATTATTGAGGAAAATGAAGGAGGACTATACTGGCAGAACAAAACTTCAGCAATAAGATGGAACCATATTTTCCATCCACGTCTGTTTTCAAACACATCATTTATATTTTCCGATTATTCGTTTCAGATATACAGCAGAGAATATAATAAGGATAAACTCACCAACGAGAAAAAAGTATACGAGTTAAGATACAAATCGGGCATTCAGGATATTGGAATCAAGTATGATTTAAGCTGGCATCTTGTTTCTAATCATCAGGTTAGAGCCGGTATTCAGTTCATACATCATTTGTTCACTCCCAGCGCTGTTGTGCTGAAAGATGATTATCTCAATCAGTTTGAATTATCGGCTGAAAAACATAAATCAGTTGAATCGGGTATTTATGTTGAAGATGAAATAAATATAGGTGAGAAACTGAAGATCAATCCCGGTATTCGTTACAGCTTTTTCTTTACAAAAGGCAAAAACCATCAAAGGATTGAACCTCGCTTTTCTCTCAATTTGGTACTGCAACCTGCCCTATCGTACAAATTATCATACGCCGCTATGAACCAGTATGTACATTTGCTGAGTACTACCGGCATAGGCTTACCTACTGACCTATGGGTGCCTTCAACTGACAGGATCAAACCTCAGAATTCATGGCAGGCTGCTACTGGATTTGCATATAATTTATCAAACCCGGAACTGGAAATTTCACTGGAAGGTTATTATAAAAAATCAAAAGATATAATTGGATACAAAGAAGGTGCAAGCTTTTTACTAATTGACGATCCTAGTGGTGCCAATCAGTTTTCATGGCAGGATAATATCACTGCCGGGCAAGCATGGGCTTATGGTATTGAATTACTGATACAGCGAAAAACCGGACAGTTCAGTGGCTGGATAGGATACACCCTTTCATGGATCCAACATCAGTTTAATGAATTGAACTTCGGTGAAAAATTTTATGCCCATTACGACCGCCGACACGACATTTCATTGGTTGGTATTTATGAGTTCAGTAAGAAAACCACATTAAGCGCTACCTGGGTTTACAGTACCGGAAATGCTTTTGACCTTGCAACAGGTCGCTTCCCTATAAGGAATCATCCATTGCATGATCAGGATCTTGATACCCCGAATTTCTGGTGGAACGAAGCCAATGTTTATGATAAAAAGAACAGTTTTAGAGCAGCGTCATATCAGCGACTTGATATTGGAATACAATTTCATAAAGATATCACAAGATTCGGACATAATGTGAAACGTACGGTGGAGCTTGGGGCTTACAATGCATATAGCCGGAAAAACCCTTTCTTTTACTTCTGGGACACCTCTTATAACTACTACGAGGTTGGTTATTATACAGAGAAGAAGCTAAAGCAGGTAAGTTTATTCCCCATCATTCCGTCAATACAGGTGAATTATAAATTCTAAGCTTAATTATTATGAAAAAACCGAAATATGATATCCTTTCACAAATTATCGTCAGCACAGGTTTTATTGCTGTAATGCTAATATTTATGCTGTCATTGGTTTCGTGCGAAGACTATTTTATCACTGATGCCAAACATCTCAAAATACCGGGAAGCGAACCACGTCTGGTTATTTATTCATTTATCTCGCCACAGGACACCATCATACGCGTACATGTACAGCGCTCAATTCCCTATTCAATGAGTGACGATCTGGTAGAACCGGTTGGCGACAAAGCAAGGGTATTTATCTCAAAAAAAGGACATCCGGCATCAGAACTCACATATAGCGCCAAATATCAGTGCTTTACAATATCCTCTAATGAGTTTTCTATTGAACCCGGCTTTTACTACCAGCTTAATGTTGAATCGTTTGAAGGCGAAAAAGCCAGCGCTGAATGTTATGTGCCTGAACCATTATACAGCAATCTTGCTATTGACTCAGTATACACAAGTTTCGACTCGTACGGTGGCAGCTTTGTCTCACTCGATTACAGGTTTAAAGCAATTGATAACTCCGCTGAAAACTATTATTCAACAGGAGCTTACCGGAAATTCTACTCCAAAGACTGGTTTGGAGGTGTTGATACTATTATTATGAACCTGTTCATTTATGATTTTAATATTGAACACGGCGATAGTTATATTGCCGATAAAGACGGTAATACCTATCGCATCAAAGCAAGTTCATGGAGATTCGATTATTTTGAGTATTATAAGGATGCCCCGAACACTGCTTCACAGTATTTTGATTCCATATTTGTTTACATTATGCAAACTGACAGGAATTACTACCACTTTCATAAAAGCTACTTTAACTACAATTACTACAACGATGACTTTCCCTTTGCCGAAAGTGTTCACATATACACAAATATTGTAAACGGGCTGGGTGTATTTGCAGGATATAACAGGCAGAACATTTACGTTCCTGAAGAATAGTCCAACCTTTATTTTATGTCTTTTAATTTCAGAAGGTTGTTCGCATTGCCTCGACCGGATCAAGATGCGAAGCTGCCCAGGCAGGCGTAAATCCCGAAACCAAACCAATAATTGCCGAGACCATTACGCCAAGAATTATATTTCCGGCTGACAGGGTAAGTTCCATTTCAAAAATGTTTGATGCTATCAGAGTTCCGGCAAAAATAATGAGCAACCCTATAATACCTCCAAAAACTGATAGAAATATAGCTTCAAAAAGAAATTGGAACAGAACAACAAAATTTTTTGCTCCTACTGATTTCTGAACGCCGATAATTCCGGTTCGCTCTTTTACTGATACAAACATGATATTGGCTATCCCAAATCCACCAACAAGCAGAGAAAACCCTCCAATTATCCAGCCAACTATTGTGACTATCTTAAAAAGTGAATCAAAACCCTGAGTAAGAACAGTAGTTTCATTAATTGAAAAATTATCTTCGGCGGCAGGTTTCAAACGTCTGACAGATCGTAAAATCCCGGTAAGCTCGTCAGTCATTTCAGCATTGCTGATATTGGGTTTGGCTTTTGCCAGGATATTTGAATTCACATTGCCTGCATTCAAATCAATAAAGTTACGTGCAAAGTTTACCGGTATCAGTATCTGCTTGTCCGGCGAATCGCCAAAAGCGCTGTTACCTTCACGTTTAAGCACTCCTATCACATTTAGTTTTCTGCCCCATATTACAATCTGGCGCCCTACCGGATCAATATTTTTATATAAAATATTACGTATATCATCACCTATTATAGCAACATTATGCCCTGAAGCTGACTCCTGTGCAGTAAAGTATCTGCCATTCACAATTTCCATTGACATAACTTTATCGTAATCATGAGAAATTCCTGCCACGGTAGCTCCATCAATGCTCAGCGACTGATAACTTACATTTCTTGAAGAAGCTACCATAAAAGCAGCTGTTTCCACCGTGTGGCTGCGTCTGATTATTTCATCCAGATCCTCCAGTTTGGGTTCAGGACGCTTCATATATTTCCACCAGGGGTAATCAGTGCTGCTCATTGCCCAGGGCCATTTGGTAATAAAAACTACATTGATCCCAAGCGATTCAATACTCGATCGAATATTTCTTTCCAGGGAATCGAAAACCGTAAATACCGAGATTATGCAGAAAATGCCTATTGTAATCCCCAGCAATGTAAGAATGGTTCTGGTTTTATTTACAACAATGGCATTGATAGCAAAAATAAAACTCTCTCCTATTAATTTTAAAAACAGCATATTAAAATATTCAATTCAAGTCATACAATAAAACCGGTAGTGGTTTGAAAATAAAAAGTAAAATTAAATAAAATTTGGTATCAGATGAGCCTTGCTTGCATATTTTTAATAAACTTGCAAGTTCTTGAAGTTTTTTCGGAGTTTTGCTAATCAATTGCAATTCAATGTTTTTGAATATTTTAACTAATAAGTATTTTTGATATGAGGCAAATTAAATCGGCACTGATATCAGTATTTCACAAAGATGGCTTACTACCAATAATCAATACACTTGACCGATTTGGAGTTAAGTTGTACTCTACCGGCGGAACAGAAAAATTCATTAAAGAAAGCGGAATTCCGGTTACATCAGTTGAATCACTTACAGGTTATCCTTCAATTTTTGGCGGACGGTTGAAAACTTTGCATCCAAAAATTTTTGGTGGGATACTTGCCAGAAGGAAATATGAACCGGACAGAGACCAGATCAAAGAATTTGAGATTCCGGAATTTGACCTCGTAATTGTTGATCTTTATCCTTTTGAAGAAACTGTGAGAACCACAAATGATGAACAGGAAATAATCGAAAAAATTGATATTGGAGGTATTTCACTGATAAGGGCTGCGGCAAAAAGTTTTGAAGATGTTTTGATTATTTCAAACCGTTGTCAGTACGAAAGACTTCTGAACCTTCTTGAAGAAAATAACGGATATTCTTCACTTGACGACAGGCGCCGGTTTGCAGCCAAAGCATTTAATGAAAGTTCGGATTACGATACTGCTATCTTCAATTACTTTAGCAAAACCAGCGGTATTGATGCTTTTAAACTAAGTGTCAAAGGCAAAACAGAACTTCGTTATGGTGAGAATCCACATCAGAAAGGTGTATTTTATGGTAATATTACTGACGTTTTCACTCAGCTTCACGGCAAGGAGATATCTTATAACAACATTGGCGACCTTGATGCAGCAATAGCACTTATCAGCGAATTTGATGAGCCTACTTTTGCAATCCTGAAGCATAATAATGCCTGCGGTGTAGCCAGCCGCGAAAATCTTACCGAAGCCTGGAAAGCAGCTATTGCCGGCGACCCTGTATCAGCTTTTGGCGGGGTACTGATAGCAAACCGGGAAATAGATACCAAAACTGCCAACGAAATGAACAATATCTTTTTTGAGATAATTCTTGCTCCCGGTTATGAAGATAATGCACTTGAAATTTTAAAATCAAAGAAAAATAGAATAATTTTGCAGGCAAAACAGTTTGACTTTCAACATCAACAGTTCCGTACTGCATTGAATGGCATTTTATTTCAGGATAAGGATCAGAAAAAGGAAAAAGCTGATGATCTGAATGTTGTTACCAAACGTAAGCCTTCTGAAAGAGAACTTAATGATTTACTCTGGGCTAACCGTATAGTGAAGCATACTAAATCAAATGCAATAGTGCTGGCAAAAAATAAACAACTGATTGGTAGCGGCACCGGGCAGACATCGCGCGTTGATGCAGTGAAACATTCTATTGACAAAGCAATAAACTTTGAATTGGATCTTAAAGACTCAGTCATGGCTTCAGATGCTTTTTTCCCTTTTGCCGATTCTGTTGAATTTGCTGCAAAAGCAGGAATAACAGCCATTATTCAACCCGGTGGTTCGGTTAAGGATCAGGATTCTATTGATTATTGCAATAATAATGATTTAGCAATGGTGTTTACAGGGGTCAGACATTTTAAACATTAAAAATAATGGTTTGAACCATAACAAAATAGAAAAAAATTAAAAAGATATAATTGAAAGATACTGGATATGGGATTATTTTCATTTCTGACACGTGAAATTGCTATAGACCTTGGCACTGCCAATACGGTTCTTATTTATAACGACAAGGTAGTTGTAGACGAACCTTCGATAATTGCTATAGAACGAAGCACAAACAAAATTATAGCTGTGGGTAAAAAAGCTCAGATGATGCATGGTAAAACCCACGATAATATTAAAACAGTACGTCCTCTACGCGATGGTGTTATTGCTGATTTTCAGGCTGCTGAATATATGCTGCGGCAGATGATCAAAATGATACCAAATAAAAGAGCGTTGTTTCCGCCGGCTTTAAAAATGGTTATCTGCATTCCCTCAGGAATTACTGAAGTTGAAGAACGTGCAGTAAAGGACTCAGCCGAGCAGGCAGGTGCAAAAGAAGTAAAACTGATCCACGAACCAATGGCTGCTGCTGTTGGTATCGGGATTGATGTAATGGAACCCAATGGAAACATGGTGATTGACATTGGCGGTGGCACAAGTGAGATCGCAGTTATTGCCCTGGGAGGTATTGTAAACAATAAATCCATCCGTATTGCCGGCGATGAGTTTAATAGTGACATTGAAGAGTACATGCGCAAACAACATAATATTGTTATCGGAGAACGAACTGCGGAAATGATAAAAATTGAGGTTGGTTCTGCTATAACCGAACTTGAAAATCCTCCGCCCGATTATGCAGTTCACGGTCGCGATCTTCTGACAGGGATCCCTAAGGAGATATTTGTTAATTATGCTGAAATTGCTCATTGCCTTGATAAATCAATAGCAAAAATTGAAGCGGCTGTTCTCATTGCTCTTGAAATGACCCCGCCAGAGCTGGCTGCTGATATTTTCAAAACAGGTATTTATCTTGCCGGAGGTGGTTCTTTGTTAAGAGGTCTGGATAAAAGACTCTCCATAAAAACGAAGCTACCCGTACATGTTGCTGAAGATCCGCTAAAAGCAGTAGCAAGAGGAACCGGAATAGCCTTGAGAAATTTTGACAGATTCAACTTCCTGATAAAATAATTTTTAGCTATTGACTGAGAAACACAGCCATGCAAACCCTTCTGGCTTTATTGGTAAAACATAAGTTCTTTCTACTTTTTCTTGTGCTTGAACTCATTGCTTTTACAATGATTATCAATAACACCTACTATCAGAGGTATATTCTTATAAATAATGCCAATAAAGTTACGGGAACTGTTTACCAATGGAAAGCAGGCGTTTCAGAATATTTGTTTCTGAAAAAAGTAAACACATCGCTTGCCCTGGAAAATGCAAGATTGCATGAAAGAATAGAAAGATATCAATTGGGTTCAGAAGAAACACATACTTATCCTCAGGATACGCTAACCGAAAACAAATTTGAGTTCATTCCTGCAAAAGTTATAAGCAATTCAATAAACAAAAGAAATAATTATCTGATGATAGACAAAGGGCAGCAGCACGGCATAAAGCCCGATATGGCTGTGATCTCGTCCGATGGCGTTGTGGGGATAGTAATAAATACTTCAGATAAATATTCGTGGGTAATGTCGGTTTTAAACAGTAATGCAAAAATAAACGGACGATTTTTGAACACCAATTTTCAGGGGTCGCTGTCATGGGATGGTAAGAACTATCGTATCGGTACATTCAGTGATGTCCCCTCACATGTTAATATTACTACTGGCGACACTATTGTTACCAGTGGTTATTCGTTCATATTTCCGCCTGATATTATGATAGGTACAGTAAAAGACTATTATATCGACAAAGGAGATCATTTTTATACTGCAACGCTTTTATTTTCAGCTGATTACAATAATATATCCCATGTTTATGTGGTAAGGAACAATGAGCGTGACGAACTACTTTCAATTATTACTGACATATCCATCTAAAAACATGTAATATAGAACTATGAGCCAGTATCTGAAAGTGATTTTACAATTCTTATTATTAGTACTATTTCAGGTTTTGGTTCTGAACAATATCCGTTTTGCCGGGTATGCAAACCCTTATTTGTACATCCTGTTTATTTTAATGTTACCCTATGAATTACCCGGATGGCTGCTTCTGATAATTTCATTTATTACAGGCTTTACTATTGATTTGTTTTCGGCTCAACAGGGTATTCACACTGCTGCAACTGTTTTTGCCGGATTTTTACGACCGGGAATACTCAAATTGGTTCTTCCAAAACAGGATAGTGTATCGGGTAACTATCCGTCACTTCAGGCTATGGGTGTACAGACCTTTCTTACCTATTCGGTAATTCTGGTAATAATACATCATTTTAGTCTTTATCTGCTTGAAATATTCAGATTTTCTGAAATATTCAGAACAATGCTAAGAACCGGGCTCAGTTCATTACTTACATTGATATTGATCATTATTACACAATATTTGTTCTATTTTAAACATCAATCTGATTCTTAATTAAATTTTCACCATTATGAAAAAATTCTGGACACTAATCATGCTTCCTGTTTTTATGATAGCCTGTAAAACCAATGAAGTTAAAGATAAGGCTTTTACTTTACACGGAGAAATTGATGCTGACGCAGCCGGCTACATATACATGTTTAAAAGAGAAAAAGGACAATTTATCACACTTGATTCCACTACGGTAGAAAACAGAGAATTCACCTTTAAAGGTGAAATTGATTATCCTCAGTTCACATATCTCAAACTAAGTGACAGCCCCGAATATATTTCTCTTTTCCTTGAACCCGGAAATATAAATATAGTCATTAATCTGCAGGACCAAAGTAACCCTTTGGTAAGCGGTTCAAAGAGTCATGATATTTATAAAACCTATCAGGACGATGTGTTTGTTTTTGATAAAACGCTGCAGGGTATATATACTGAATACCGTGAAGCCGCTTCGGTTCCGGATAATGAAGCCCGTATTGCATTGATAGAAAAGCAATACGACAGTGTTGAGCAACTCAAGAACGACTATATCATACGTTATATAACAGAAAATGTTAATTCACCGGTATCTGCATTCATAGCACTGCGAAATATCTATATTCTTGATTATGAGCAGTTGGAAAAGATAAGCTCCGGAATTAGCCCTGATTTAAAAACCTCCACCTATGTTAAGGACCTGAATGACAGAATTGAAAAATTAAGAAATGTCCAGATTGGTATGAAAGCTCCGGATTTTACCATGAACGACACTACTGATACCCCTGTTGCTCTTTCTTCTTTACTTGGAAAATATATGCTAATTGATTTCTGGGCATCGTGGTGCGGACCTTGTCGCCATGAAAACCCTAATGTTGTTGCTGCCTTTCAGAAATATAAAGATAAAGGATTTGATATTCTTGGTGTTTCACTCGACCGTGACCGTGAAAAATGGATTGAGGCTATACATGCCGATAATCTCACCTGGCATCATGTTTCTGATCTCGCATACTGGAATAACGAAGCAGCACAATTATATTCAGTCAGTGCCATTCCTTCAAATGTTCTGCTCGACCCGCAGGGAATAATCATTGCCCGCAATATTACCGGCGATGATTTACAAAATAAACTTGCCGAAATTTTTGAATAACCGGCTCTAAACCATAAGGTTATCTTTTATTTTTAAAGAAGGTTTTGAGCAGTATCATCGATTCTTCTTCAAGTATCCCATGTTGAATTGTGGTGGAAGGATGTAAAATACTGATTCCGGCTTTTGTGAACCCTCTTTTCTCGTCTGAGGCTCCATACACAAGTCTTGAAATTTGTGACCAAAAAATAGCTCCGGCACACATAACACAAGGCTCAAGGGTAACGTATAAAATGCAGTCATTAAGATACTTACCACCAAGATAATTTGCAGCAGCAGTAATTGCCTGCATCTCGGCATGTGCTGTTACATCGTTAAGCTGTTCGGTCAGGTTATGCGAACGGGCTATGATCCTGTTATTACAAACTATTACAGCACCAACGGGAATTTCATCAAGTTCGAAAGCTTTTTCTGCCTCTTTCAAGGCTTCCTTCATAAAGCTTTCATCAGAAAATATTGTTAAAGGCATGATCATTAATGTGTTTCAGGTTTTATAGATTATAATCTGTAAAACAAATGTAAGTATGATTTTACTGATCTGATAACCCCACTTCAATTCAACAAAATAAAATTAAAGTTCCGTTTCATGCTTCAAACCTATTAATTATTTTAATTTCGCTCAAACTAATATCATCAGTAATTGTTTTATTAACGAAGTTTTGAACAATTTTATTAAACAAAAGATATAGGTATTATGATTTCAGAAAAAGTTGCTAAAGCATTAAATGAACAGATCAAACTGGAAGAACACTCATCACGTATTTACATGAGTATGGCAATATGGTGTGAAGTGCAGGGTTATCCCGGCGCTGCTGAATTCCTGTACAAACATAGCGACGAAGAAAGAATGCACCAGTTAAAGATCGTTAAATATCTTAACGATCGTGGTGGCCATGCAAAATTGTGTTCGCTTGAGCAACCTGCACTTGAGTTTACATCATTGAAGATTCTATTTGATGAAGTTTTAAAGCATGAAGTTCTTGTTACAAACAGTATCAACGAGCTGGTACACCTTTGTATGGAAGTACGAGATTACACAACCCTGAATTTTCTGCAATGGTTTGTGGAAGAACAAATTGAAGAAGAAAGTCTGGTAAAGGGTGTTATTGATAAATTGAACCTTGCTGGTGAAGCTAAAGGTGGACTCTTCCATATTGATAAAGAACTGGCATCGTTGGCTGCAAACACCTAATTAGAATAACACAGCATTGCAAATAAACAAGCTGAGCGATAGAATACGAACTAAAGTATTCTATCGTTTTTTTTTATTCATGGTTTCAATTATTTTTACCAGTTCATCATACCACGCCTGCCCGTATTTCCTGATCAGAGAGTCTTTCAGAAAAACATACAAAGGCAGGTTAAGCTCTGAACCTTTACGAAGGGCCTTATTACAAATTGACCATTTATGATAGTTTAAAGCATCGAAACCCTGATATGATGTTATTCTTATAGGATAAAGATGACAGGAAACGGGCTTGCGGAAATCAATTTTCTTATTTTCAAATGCCTTTTCAATGGCGCAAAACGCAATTTTTCCAACAAAATAAACAAACGCACATTCTCTGCCTTTGACAAGCGGAGTAACATAATTACCCGTTGCATCATAATCAAATACCCCCTGTTCTTTTATTGTTTCAATGCCTTCAGGGGTCATATAAGGAATGATCTCATCAAGGTTTTCCTGAAGTATGTTAATTTCTTCAATTTCCAGAGGTGCTCCGGCATCTCCGGCTACACAACAGGCGCCTTTACATTTTGGCAGATCACAGCAAAACTTCACTAAATAAATATCATCTGAAACATTAGTATGGTTGACAGGTATCATTTTCGTTGCAATATTTGCGACAAAGATATACATCGGAAACAAACCATATGTTTTTCAGCCTTTATTAAAAAATGTTTTCATAAAAAAATTTTGCGGCATATTCTTTATAAAAGCCTAATATCGCAGAACATCACACAGATTGCAGGTATAAAAAAACAACATTCAAAGATTCAAACAAGCATTATTGTAAAAAATATATCTCAATTTTTGCCTGACCAGGATAATTATTCAGATTTTCGTTATATTTTTGCAACATGAAAAACTCATTGAAACTATTTTTGTGGTTTCAGGCAATCATGCTTAGCCTGATATTGAACAGCAATATTACTGCTGCTGATATTCCTTTTCAGGCAAATGAGATCAGTAGTCGTACAACAGAAATATCACTTCCTGACAATCTTCTGTTATACTGTATCCTCCCGAAAAATGACACCAACCAGACGCACTGGAATAATTATATACACGATTTAAAAAGGATTTTTAAAGCCATAACTACTGCAGCTTTTATTGTTTCAGGAAATAAATGTTCGCTGGTACATTACTTTGATTTTTGCTGCCATATTACCATAAGTCTGCCAATTTCGGCAATCATCTTCCCATTTAATTATTTCTGGTAAGGCAATAATTATTTTCCCGGCTTTTTTATCTATAGTACTGACCCTTTCAGTTATTTCATTTTCAACTGGCTGGCTCAGTTATCTGTAGCATTATTGCTTATCAACATATACTTCATTAATTAAAACAAAAAGAAATTATGGAATCATATTCATTAATTATAGGCTTAGTACTTATTTTATTATGTTTCATCCCAATATGGTTTTTTCACAGAAATCAAACCAAAGGGCTAAGAAAATTATCAAAAGTTTTTAAGCAATCACTTGCAAATAATAACCTGACTGTAAATCAACCCGAATTCTGGAATAACTCTTATGGAATAGGAGTGGATGATTCTCAAAGCAAGTTAATATACATCAAACTCGAAAATGATATTACCAGAGAATATGTAGTTGATTTATCGCAAATTGATAAATGCAGTATACAGAAAAAAACAAAAGCTTTGTCTTCAGGCAAGGACAGTTTTCACACTATTGAAGCGCTGAATCTTGTTCTTACCCGTAAGAATGTAGAAAAACAAAATGATATGCTGGAATTTTATAATGTGAATGAAGATCGTCAACTAAAAGGCGAAGAGCAGATTATTGAAAAATGGAAAAAAACAATTGATGTCCACATCCAGAAAGGAAAACGCTGAAAATTGCGAGCATTCAAACATACAGACATATTTCAGAAATATTCGATAAAAAAAAGACAGGTATATTGGTTTGTTTTCAATACACTACCTGTCTTCTTTTTTATTTTTCAAATGGAATCTTATTTCCAACAAGGTTTTTACTAAAATAATTAAATAATCGTATGAACAAATTAATATTTATTAATGTTTTTCTATTTTTGCGCACTTTTATAAAAACTTAAAACAGTTTTACTTATGAATTCTGGTTTAACTGAAAGCATACCTTTATATGCTTCAATTCCATTCTTTTTAATGTTGATGACCATTGCGGTTGGTCCTCTTTTGTTCCATCACTGGTGGGAAAACAACAGAAATAAACTAATAGTATCACTTGCATTAGGTATTCCTACCGCTATTTATCTGATTGCTACTGGCTTTCTATATAATCTTGAACATCAGTTGATTTTCGATTATATACCATTTATTATATTGCTTGGTGGATTATTCATAATAACAGGAGGTATAAACCTTAGCGGCGACATTGAAGCCAAACCGTCAATAAATACACTGTTTCTTGCTATTGGTGCAGTTCTTGCTTCGTTCATGGGTACTACCGGTGCAGCTATGTTGCTTATTCGTCCGGTAATAAATACCAATACCCAGCGTAAATTCAAGATGCACACAATACTGTTCTTTATAGCTACTGTTGCCAATGCAGGGGGGTTACTCACACCGCTTGGTGACCCACCCCTGTTCCTTCTGTATCTCAGGGGTGCTCCTTTTACATGGTTTTTCCATTTAGTCCCTGAGTGGTTATTTGTAAACGGTTTATTACTGATTATTTATTTTTTTACCGACAGATATTACCATAAAAAAGAGCACCCGGCACATATCATTTTAGATAAAACTGAAGTTTCGCCTATAAGATTAAAAGGAGGCTTTAATTTTATATTTTTAGCCGGAGTTGTTCTTTCAGTGGCATTCCTAAATCAGCAATATATACCTGCTATAGGAAACAATGCCTACCTGTCTTTTATCCGCGAAGCTGCTATTTTGAGCATGGCTGTGTTATCATTGCTCTTCACTTCTAAAAAACTACGTCAGGCTAATAAATTCACATATGGACCAATTATTGAAGTGGCGTTTTTGTTTCTTGGTATCTTCACCACTATGGTACCGGCTTTGATCTGGCTCGAAACAAATGCAAAAACTCTTGGCGTTGATACAGTAACGCAATTTTATTATGCAACTGGTGTACTAAGCTCTTTCCTCGACAATGCACCTACAGCAATTTCATTTTATAATCTTGCTCTTGGTCTTGACACCAGTACTGCTACGAGTCTTATAGCAGGCATCCCCGAAAACTTTTTAAAAGCCATTTCAGTAGGTTCAGTATTTTTTGGTGCAATGACCTATATTGGTAATGGCCCTAATTTTATGGTTAAAGCTATTGCCGAAGAAAACAAAATTGATATGCCTAGTTTTTTTGGATATATGATAAAGTTCTCTCTGATAATATTATTGCCGATCTTTATTATTGCTCAGTTGCTTTTTCTATAACAAACAGCTGATGATCAAGAAATTGGAATTTGTTTTCTAACAGTTTGTCGCGAACCTTTTGAATATTAAAATTTCCGGTTAGGCATGGCTAATGACCGGATATTCAAATTTTTGATTTCTCAACAAGTTTGATCTGGTCAATAACCATTTGTTTATCAACAGCCTTGCACATGTCATAAATTGTAAGTAAAGCTACTGATACTGCGGTTAACGCTTCCATTTCCACACCTGTTTTACCTGTACAGCGTGTCATTGCTTTCACCCGAATACCGGTTTCTTCAACAGAAGTTTCAACTGCGATTTTTGTAAGTGGAAGCGGATGGCACAAAGGAATAAGCTCTGAAGTTTTCTTACCAGCCTGAATTCCGGCAATTTCAGCCACGGTCAGCACATCTCCCTTTTTGATATTATTTTCACGAACCAGAGATAATGCCTGTGTGTTCATATGTATAAAACCTTCGGCGGTGGCTTGTCTGATCTGATCAGGTTTTGAAGTCACATCCACCATATTGGCTTTGCCTTTAGCATCAGTATGGGTTAATTTTTTCATTCTCTAACCTCCGATATTATAAAAACTGTTCTGATGATTTATTGTCCCGCAAAATGGTTTATTTTGTATGGCAGCCATCAAAGCTGCTTCAGCACCAAGGGTTCTGACATCAAATTCCATATCATTGAAAAGGCAGGGCTTAACCTTTCCGTTAGCAGTAAGTCTTAAACGATTACAATTTTCACAATCGCCTCCGCTGCCACCTTCAACAACATGAAATTCGCCTGTGTTCAGATTCATCTGGTGAATAAACCGGACTTCAAATCCATGTTCTTTACCAAACTCAGCTACACTTTGCGCATCAGGCTCGTCTGAATTCTCCCTGACTACACAATTCAGCTTGATGGGTAATAATCCTGCCACTTTTGCTGTTGCGATCCCATCCAACACATCCGATAGGCTTCCGTTCCTTGTGATTTGCTTATATTTTATAGGGTCCAACGTGTCGAGGCTAATATTTACACGATTTAATCCGGCATCTGCAAGTGCCCCGGCAAATTTTGGCAGCAAAACGCCATTGGTTGTCATGCTCAGATCCCTGATACCATCAATTTTTGCAAGATCTCCTACAAGCTGAACAACGCCTTTCCGAACCAAAGGTTCACCACCTGTAATACGTACTTTATCAACCCCCAGCTTCACAGCTATACGGGTAACTTCCTGAATTTCTTCAAAAGTTAATATGTCGTTGTGAGTAAGCAATTTAACCCCCTCTTCAGGCATGCAATACTGGCATCTGAGGTTACACCGGTCAGTAACCGATATACGCAGATAGTTGATATGGCGGTCAAACCGGTCGTACATTGACAATATCTCCTTTTTTAATCTCTGTGGTTCCAATAGGAATACTCATCAGTCCGTACGCATCATTCAAAGAATTAATATGAGCCGAACCATGGTACTCAACAGGCAAAGCCTCTCCTTCAGGATTTAGGAGTACCGGAATAAAGTTAAGTCTTTTCGATTTTTTACGATGAAAGTCCTTTGCCAGAGGAAGATGCAAAACAACAGGTTTATAAACGTGCCCCATCATTTTATACAAAAGTGGTTTAACCAGCAATTCAAACTGATTGAAAGACGACACTGGATTTCCCGGCAATCCAAAACAAAATTTTCCGGACTTGTGAGATGAAAACAAAGTAGGTCTGCCGGGTTGCATAGCCACACTTTTGAAATAAAATGTAAAACCGGCCTCCAACAATACATCCGGAACATAATCATAATCACCCATAGAAACACCGCCGGTGATAAGAATAACATCATTATCGGCTAAAGCTTTACGGATCATTACAAGAGTTTCCTCTTTACTATCAGGTGCAATACCTGAGTAATCAACAGATACATTCATTGCCTCACATTGGGCAATTAATTGCCAGGCATTGCTGTTACGTATCTTTCCTACATCTGGTTTCTGATGAGGTTCCACCAGTTCGTCACCGGTTGTGATAATATTTACTTTTGGTTTTCTGTAAACTTTTGGTCTTGAATATCCAACTGATGCAAGGACGGCAATATGCTGCGGCTTTATTAACAAGCCCTTTTTAAGAACAACGTCTCCAAGTCTGATATCTTCTCCTGTATAACATATATTATCAGAAGTTTTTTCTGCAGTGAATTTTATTTTATCTGATGATAACACCTCAACATCTTCAATCATAATAATGCAATCAGCTCCTTCAGGCACCATAGCACCGGTCATAACTTTACTGCATTCGTTTTCTTTTATTCTGAACTGAGGTATCTGCCCGGCAGGTATTATTTCAAGCACTTTCAATTCATCAGCCAGATCAGATCGTCTACATGCATAGCCATCAACTGCCGATTTATTAAAAGGCGGCATATCCATATCTGAAACCGCATCCTGAGCTAACACCCTATTAATTGAACAGGATAATTCAACTTCTTCAGCTTCAGGAAATACTTCCCGGCTTAGTATTATCTTCAAAGCTTCTTCGAATTCTATCATAATTTAATAATACAGAATCTGCAAAGGTAGGCAATTCAACTATTACATTTTTATTAAGCAAATATTTTGAGTCTATCATCGCGGGTTTAGTATTATGAATTGACAAGCATAAATATCATTAAAAAACAAATTGTTCTTAGTCCCATAAGAGATTTTCAAGAAAAACCTCATAATACAGTAGCTGAAAATGAAATTAGCTGATATTTACAGAACAACCATTGTTTATTAATCAAAAAAATATCTAATTTTGTGGACTAATGAAAATGATTTATTTTTATAATAAACACCTTTTAAGATGACTATTGAAGAAATTAAAAACAGCCACAAATTACTTAAACAGTTTAAATACACGTGGAAACCAATCGAAAGAGGTTATAACAACCGTACACTCTATGTAAACCTGGACGGTTATGAAATCAAGGAAAAACCAGTAAGTCAGGAAATGATAGATAAGTTTACGGGTGGTAAAGGCTTTGGATTGCGATTGTTATGGGATGGTACAAAACCTGACACCAAATGGGATGACCCGGAAAACGAAGTTATTATTAACACAGGCCCTATTTGTGGGATCACTCAGTATTCAGGCACCGGAAAATCGCTGGTGGTAACTATTTCGCCACAAACCGATATTGTAATTGACAGCAACGTTGGTGGTTTTTTTGGTCCTTTCATGAAATTTGCAGGATTTGATTCAATTGAGATTCAGGGAAAAAGCAAAAACGAAGTAATAATATTTATTGATGAAACCCGTGAAGTAGTTGAAATATATGATGCTCCATATGAACTGGTAGATAGTCATTTACTTGCCGAAGCATTAACAGAAATTTTTGCTGGCGATAAAAAAGATATGAGAAATGTATCTGTTGTGTCAGTTGGAAGTGCTGCAAAACACAGTTTGATCGGTATGCTTAACTTTAGTTTTTATGATGTAAAAAGAAAGAAAGTACGTTTGAAGCAAGCCGGACGTGGCGGAATCGGAACAGTACTCATGGATAAAAAAGTCAAAGCAATTGTTGCCAGAACAAAAGGTGTAAAAGGCAATCTGAACAATGTTGTAGATCTGGAAGCTATCATGGAACGTGGGCGACGCTTCAACCGTGAAATGCGTGAACTTGATGATAGTCAGGCTGAAATGCGTTCAAAGGGAACTGCACATCTCACCAATATCATGAACGATTACGACCTGTTGCCAACCCATAATTTTAAATTTGGAAGCCATCCTGATGCCGGACGCATTCATTCAAATGTATACAAGGAAAGATTCACACAAGGCGTTCCTGATGGTTGCTGGATTGGATGCAATATGTCGTGTGCGAAAGGTGTTGACAATTATATTCTTCGTACCGGCCCCTATAAAGGTTCAAGTGTAATTGTTGACGGACCTGAATATGAAACAGCAGCTTCTCTTGGTTCCTGTGCCGGTATTTTCAATCCCGATTTCACTATTGAAGCTAATTTTTATTGCGACACCTATGGGATTTGTACAATTTCATGGGGTACAATACTTGGTTTTGTGATGGAATGTTATGAAGCCGGTATTCTGAATGATGAACGCACTGGAGGAATTAAACTCAATTTTGGCAATGCCGACAGTGCAATGGACCTACTTCATCAACTTGCCCGCGGCGAAGGATTTGGTCTTACCGCAGGATTGGGTGTTCGTAAAATGAAAGAAATGTTCATTGAAAAAGGATGGGGCGATCCGCAATTTTTACATGATATTGCAATGGAAAATAAAGGTCTCGAATATTCACAATACATCTCAAAAGAATCGCTTGCACAACAGGGTGGTTATGCCATGACAAACAAAGGGCCTCAGCACGATGAAGCATGGCTGATCTTTATGGATATGGTCAATAATCAAATTCCCACTTTCGAAAACAAAGCCGAAGCACTTCATTACTTCCCGATGTTCCGTACATGGTTTGGTTTGCAGGG
Source organism: Bacteroidales bacterium (assembly GCA_012522795.1). Lineage (GTDB taxonomy): Bacteria > Bacteroidota > Bacteroidia > Bacteroidales > JAAYJT01 > JAAYJT01. Next base: position 32,720 of record JAAYJT010000002.1, read on the forward strand.
GCTGTGCAAACTCCCATGGAATGACGTAGAACCAGAAAACAATGCTGAAACTGACGAGCCGGCCAAAGTGCCTGAACATGTTGACAACTATGTTACCATATACAAGGCTGTTACCGGAAAAGACTTTGATAAACATGAAATGATAAGACAAAGTGAAAGGGTTTATAATTTCCAGCGTGTATTTAATATTCGTCGTGGCTACGGTTTGCGCAAACATGATGCACAACCTTACCGTGCTGCAGGACCAGCAACCGAGGAGGAATACCTGTCGCGTCAGGAACGTTACGACAAACAACTTAAAGAGATAATCGGACTGGATCCTGAAAATATGACCCTGCAAGAAAAAATGGCTGCAACACGTAAATATCGCGAGAACTGTTATGAGCAGTTATTGGATGCTGTATACGAACGTAGAGGTTGGAACAAAAATGGGGTGCCTAGTTTAAAACATCTAAAGGATCTGGGAATGGACCTGCCTGAGGTGATTGAAGTAGTGAAAGATCTGCAATGATATCGAATCTGGATATCCAAGTTAGTCAATAATATTCAAAAAAATCATACCCCACCCGGATTAATCTCCTGGCGGGGTTTTTAATTAAAATAATTCAAATGAACCGAATTGTACTGCTATTACTAATAATTCTGATGTCAGCATGTAATGCCGGCAAGAAGAGTGAACACAAATCAGGTACTATTACTATTTTTCATGCCGGAAGCTTAGCCTACCCTTTTAGGGAGATAATTAAGGAATTTAATACTGAATACCCTGATATTGAAGTATTAACGGAAAGTAGTGGCAGTATTGCCGGGGCACGAAAGATAACTGATCTGAACAGAATTTGTGATATCTATGCTACTGCTGATTATAAAGTGATAGAAGAATTGCTATATCCCGAACATGCATCATGGTATATTGCGTATGCGCGTGGTGAGCTCTCGGTAGTTTATTCTGAGAAATCAATATATTCTGACCGGATAAATGCAAGTAACTGGTTTGAAATTATACAGCAATCTGAAGTCAGGTTCGGAAGGTCTGATCCCAACTCCGATCCCTGTGGTTACAGGACACTGCTGATGTGGCAGCTTGCTGAAGAATATTATAACACCGAAGGGTTTTATCAGCGTATGCTGGAAAAAGACACTCGCTTTATCAGACCAAAAGAAGTTGATTTACTTGCCTTGCTTGAAACAAACACAATTGATTACATTTTCCTCTACCGCAGTGTAGCTGAACAACATGGATTAAAATACGTCATTTTGCCGGATAGCATTAATCTTGGCAACCCTGAATTATTAACCCATTATAAACATGTTAATGTTGAGCTTCGTGGAGCCAGCCCGGGTGAAACAATTGTTATGTATGGTGAACCAATGATTTATGCTGTTACTATTCCTTCTGCCGCTCCAAACCCGGAAATTGCAGAGACCTTTTTAGCTTTTCTGCTTAACCCTGAAAAAGGACTTGAAATAATGAAAAGAAACGGACAGCCACCGGTACTGCCTTTGAAAATTGACAATCTGCCTGAAATACCGGAGATTCTTAAAGTTTTAATTTCGAAAGCATCAGAAAACATCGGCAATTGACAGCAGACTGAGAAATTATCAGCACATTCACACCAGAGCTCTGACAAACAATTTCAAGATTTCAGATTTTAATAGCTCGTTAAATGCTATTTTCGCCAAAAAATCTGTTCTGTTTTGAATTCAACAAAAACATTCTATTTAGTTTTTTCACTCCTTGGCGGACTGATCCTGCTTTTTATTATCGGACCACTGGTTGGCATGGTTTTTTCCACATCGCCGGTTCAGCTTTTCGAAGCAGTTGGTGAAGCAGAAGTCAGAAACAGTATCTGGCTTACTTTATGGGTCTCAATGGCAGCAACTATGGTATTTGCTATTGCTGCAGTTCCTTTTTCATGGCTGCTGGCCCGAAAAAACTTCAGATTTAAACAGTTGGTATTAGGCATAATTGATCTGCCGGTTGTAATTCCTCATTCAGCAGCAGGTATTGCTGTTTTGGGGTTTATATCCCGCGAATCGGCAGTAGGGAAAATGGCTTCATCAATAGGTATTGATTTAGTAGGGAATCCCGCAGGGATTGCCCTGGCAATGGCTTTTGTCAGTATCCCGTTCCTAATAAATGCAGCACGCGATGGATTTGCGACAGTGCCTGAAAAGCTGGAAAAAGCTGCATTAAACATGGGTGCATCGCGCTTCAGGGTTTTTATGAGCATTTCGCTGCCGCTTGCCTGGCGAAGTGTGGTTTCAGGGTTTATAATGATGTTTGCCCGGGGAATGAGTGAATTTGGTGCTGTAGTGATCGTAGCCTATCACCCTATGATCGCACCTGTTATTATATATGAACGTTTCAGTTCATTTGGGCTTAATTACGCCAGGCCTGTTGCAGTACTGTTTCTTGCCGTTTGTCTGGTTTTCTTTATTTTTCTCCGGCTGATCACTAATAGGATAGGAACTTATGGAAATTCTCAGAATGTATAATATTCATTTCAATGCCGGCAATTTTGCTATGTATAATGTTGACTTCAGCGTAAATCAAGGCGATTATTTCATTCTTTTGGGACCCTCAGGAGCAGGCAAAACCTTGATTCTTGAGTTGATAGCAGGATTCTTTCAACCTACAAAAGGAGATATTTACCTTCAAAATAAAAACATTACTAAAGTTCCAATTCAGGAACGCGAAGTTGGTTTGCTTTTTCAGGATTTTGCAATTTTCCCCCACATGAGCGTTTTTGACAATATTGCTTATCCGGTTCGAAAAAAGATAAGCAATAAAGTTAAACTGAATGAAATAGTCAGCCAAATGGCAAGAGAACTGGAAATTGAACATCTATTGAAACGGAATCCTGCAACATTATCCGGTGGCGAACAACAACGTGTAGCATTAGCCAGAACTCTTATGATAAAGCCTACCGTATTGCTCCTTGACGAGCCTCTTGCTGCGCTGGATGTACAGCTTAGATCAGGAACCAGATCCTTATTGCGTCATTTAAATCAAAAAGGACAAACTATCCTGCACGTTACCCATGATTACGAAGAAGCCGCAATACTTGGACAGCGCATTGCAGTTGTTGAAAACAACACTATTGCACAATGTGGCACTTATGACGAAATTTTTCATCATCCCCGTTCATCATTTATTGCAAACTTCATAGGTATACGCAACTTTTTCAAAGGACGGTTGCTTACAAATAAAGCCGGCTCAAAGCAACTGGAAGTCAACGGAGTTATAATCAATATCCTCACTGACCATCCTGATGGAAATGGTTATGCTGTGATCAGAAGTGAAGATATTTTTCTTTCCTCCGAACCTGTTGAAAGCAGTGCAACCAATATTCTCAGAGGAGTTATAACAAGCATTGAACCTGCCAGACTTGGTTTTGAAATTGGTATTAATGCTGGTATTCCATTAATTGCATCAATATCAAAGGGATCAGTTGAAAAGTTAGGTTTGGAAAACGGAAAAGAAATCTGGGCTGGATTTAAATCTACTGCAGTTCGCTTTGTTAGTGAATAATTGTGTTTTCAAAAAGAAAAATTTCTTAATCAGCACAAGTCAACCGGTTATTATTCCCCGGATTCTTGTTCCATAAGATTTTCCAAAACTTTCATATTTCTCTGAATAGCTTCATCGGTTTCCCAGCCTGGAATAGATTTCAGAGCATCGTACGAATTCTGATAATCACCTATTTTATAATAAGTAGCTGACAGGCTGATATATAGTTCTCTAAGGTCGGGTATGATCTTTATTACCTTGGTTAAACACTCGAGAGCGTCATTGTATCGCCCCACGTGATAATACGATTGCCCCATCCAGTTGATTATCCACATATTATTGGGAAATTGCTCATAAGCCTTTTCATATGCAACAATGGCTTCCTTATGCCGGTTAAGCTTTGCCAGCGCTAGTCCTTCATAGTATTCCGGCGGGTTTGATAACTGATCAAAACTCTTCAGAGGGTTATAACCAAGTTTTGAATAATGCAACATTACTCTCCAATTCTCTTTATGATATGCACTAAGCGCATATTTAAGCTGAGATTCCTGCTCAATGGTTTTTATTCCATATATCACTCCAAACATTGAAAAAGCCAGTAAAGGCAAAACAAATGGCAATTTTGCCGGTTTATATTCTTTCCTTTCGTTAAGCTGATGATATAACACTGCTGAGGCAGCCAGAATTAAACCCATAAAAACCTGATGATTGATCCTTTCGTAAGGAAAGTTGAACACTGAAACTCCAAGATATGACACAATACCGGCTAATAACAGCAGCGCAAGCATCCTGTCATCATCATTATCAGCATGAATCAGTGTTTTTATCTGATAAAAAATAGCTGTGCTAAAGATCAGCAAATACAGAAGGAGTCCTAAAATCCCTTTTTCAGCAAAAATCCATAAATAATCATTATGCGGGCTTCCCCAGTTTAACTGCGGAACCTGATCAAAACGGCCATCAAAATAATAAGCTGCATGAATTACCCAGTTACCGGCACCATAACCAGTAAGAGGTTTCTCTTTGATCATCTCAATAGTGGTTTTCCAGATATTAATACGATGAATATTATCTGGCGACGTTGTTTCAGTAATTGAGCGTATCCTTCCGAGTAATGAATATCTGTTCTCTGGTTTTGGCAAACTAAAAATGACAACAATCCCCAGTAAACCGGCAATCATGCCAATTGCCATAATATTTCTAAGAATAAGTGGAAAATGTAATTTGCGTGCAAAAAATATCAAAATCACTGCCACCACAAACAAAGAAATAGCCATTCCAACCCATACAGCACGAGTTTTTACCAAAACTATCATTATCATGACCATGACTATTGTAGCAAGAGTTAGCCATCGCCATGAACCTCTGAATTTATAATATCCATATCCTAAAAACGGCAGCATCCACAGTAACTGACTTGAATACTCATTTTTATGGAACATAAGTCCAAAAACACCGTAAACAACTGAACGACCATCAGGTAAAAGAGCATTATCAGATTTAATCACTTTAAAATAATACTGCCAGGCTCCTATTGCCAATGCAATAAGAGCAGCAACCACAATCATTTTTACTAATTTCTCCTGCCAATCTTTATGACTTAAAAAAATAACAGCTCCCAGCCCTGTTACCGAAACCATAATAAAGGTTTTAATAATGTCGTAGAAACTTTCTTTATAATTAAAAGCAAACATTATAGAGATAAGTGTGATAAGGAAAAAGCCCAGAAGGAAAAGAAATATTTTTTGCCTTAATATTGTAAAGTCCAGATTCTTATAGTTATTGCCAAAAAAAACTATCAGGGTCATTATTCCAATAAAAAAGCTTAATACGAGCAGTCGGGGCATCATTGCCTCATCCATAGCTTTGGGATAATGAAAAACTGGTAAAAACAAAACCAGGAATCCTGCAAAAAAATAAAATAGTAAAGAAAAATTGGGAGAAGATCCTGTTTTTCTCTTTTTATCTTTTTTCTTCATAATAATGGTCCTTTAAGAAAGTGCTGTATAATTAAAGAGTTCAAAGGTAATTTAAATTATTTTTGCCTGCCTCATCTTTCAATTAAAATTAATGCAATCCTTTCTGAAAAATTTGTCTAACAACAAGGATCCCAATTCGTTGGCTAATAAATTACGTAGAAAACGCTTTTCCTTATTTCTTAATTTGATCAAAGATCTTCCAAAACCGATTCAAATAATTGATGTAGGCGGTACTGAACTGTTCTGGGAACAAATGGGATTTTCCGGCAATCCTGATATTGAAATAACATTACTTAACTTAAAATCCGAACCTGTAAAAAACCCGAATATTAAAAGTATATCAGGTGATGCCAGAGATATGAAACAGTTTGCTGAAAAGGAATTCGATATTGCCTTTTCAAATTCAGTAATTGAGCATGTTGGCGATTTCAATGACCAGGGTAGAATGGCTGCTGAAATGAAACGTATTGCAAGAGGAATATTTCTTCAAACGCCAAACTATTATTTTCCGGTTGAACCTCATTTTCTTTTTCCATTCTTTCAGTTTATGCCATTATGGTTAAAAACCCGGCTATTAATGAACTTCAATCTGGGTTGGCATACAAGAATATCCGATAAAGAAAAAGCCCGTGAGATATGTCGTACAATACGATTGTTAAAAAAATCAGAGTTAAAAAAACTATTTCCGGAATCAGAAATACATAAAGAATATTTTTTTGGAATGGTAAAATCGTTTATTGTAAAACAAAAGATTGCACCGGAAAATTAAAAACCCCATTTTATCCTATTGGTTATTTTTTCTTTATAACTTGTTACCAATGTGGTAATAGTAATTTTTGTATTTTTGCACTTACTTTTACAACGACTCAATTTAATATCTAATAAACAATACATTATGAAGAAAGAAGTAAGTAATAGAACATCAAAGCATGTTTATTTTTTTGGTGGTGAAAAAGCTGATGGCGATACAAAAATGAAAAATCTACTTGGTGGCAAAGGTGCTAACCTTGCTGAAATGGTTAATATTGGAATACCTGTGCCTCCTGGTTTTACAATAACTACTGAAGTTTGTACACTTTACAATGCTGAAGGTGAACAGAAGGTTATTGAGCTTATAAAGAAAGAAGTAGAAGAAAATCTGCATAAAATTGAAAAAGAAGCTGGTGCATATTTTGGCGACAGCCAGAATCCACTGCTTTTATCAGTACGTTCAGGAGCCAGAGCATCAATGCCTGGCATGATGGATACAGTGCTTAATCTTGGATTGAACGAAACCACTGTTGCCGGACTTATAAAAAAATCGGGTGATGAACGCTTTGTATGGGACTCTTACCGACGTTTCATTCAAATGTATGGAGATGTTGTTCTGGGTATGAAACCGGCTTCAAAAGAAGACATTGATCCTTTTGAAGAAATTATGGAACATCTGAAAACAGAAAAAGGTATTGAATCAGATAAAGATCTGACTGCTGAAGATCTTAAAACTCTTGTAACCCATTTTAAGAAAGCTGTGAAAGAAAGTACGGGTCACGACTTTCCGAATGATCCCTGGGCACAGCTTTGGGGCTCAGTAATGGCTGTTTTTAATAGCTGGGGTAACGACCGCGCTGTTTATTATCGTAAAATGCACGATATTCCTGACGAATGGGGCACAGCAGTTAACGTTCAGGCAATGGTTTACGGTAATATGGGCGAAAATTCAGCTACAGGAGTTGCTTTTACCCGTGATGCTGGAACAGGAGAAGATATCTTTATTGGAGAATACCTAATAAATGCACAGGGAGAAGATGTTGTAGCAGGTATTCGTACTCCACAGCAGATCACTATTGAAGGATCACGTCGTTGGGCAAAGCTTTCAAATATTAGCGAAGAAGAACGTATAGCTAAATATCCTTCGCTTGAAGAAGCAATGCCAATAGCATATAAGCAATTATTTGACTATCAGAAAAAGCTCGAAAAACATTATCGAGACATGCAAGATCTTGAATTTACCATTCAGGATGGAAGACTTTGGATCCTGCAAACCCGTAGTGGTAAGCGTACAGGTGCTTCGATGGTGAAAATTGCCATGGATATGATGCGTATAGGTATGATAACTGAGAAAGAAGCTTTGATGCGAATAGAACCCAACAAATTAGATGAACTTTTGCATCCGATTTTCGATACTGAAGCTTTGTCAAAAGCCAAAGTAATTTCAAAGGGGCTACCAGCCTCTCCCGGTGCTGCCACAGGTCAGATCGTTTTCTTTGCTGATGATGCTGAAGCAATGAAAGCACAAGGAAAAGATGTTATTCTTGTTCGTATCGAAACATCGCCGGAAGATTTACGAGGGATGAATGTAGCACAAGGCATATTAACTGCACGCGGGGGTATGACCTCTCATGCAGCAGTTGTAGCCAGAGGTATGGGAAAATGCTGTGTATCAGGTGCAGGTAGCATAGTCATCGATTATAGGAACCGTACTATGACTGCCAATAATAAAAAATACAAACAAGGTGACTATATTTCATTAAATGGCTCAACAGGTGAAGTTTACGAAGGAAGAGTCACCACCAAAGACCCTGAACTTAGCGGTGATTTCGGAGAATTGATGCAGTTGGCTGAAAAATATACCCGTATGCATGTAAGAACCAACGCCGATAATCCAAAAGATTCACTTATAGCACGTGAGTTTGGAGCAAAAGGAATAGGTTTGACACGAACCGAGCATATGTTCTTTGAAGGGGATAGAATTAAAGTGATGCGTGAAATGATCCTTTCATCAGATGAAGAAGGACGCCGCAAAGCATTAGACAAACTTCTACCACTTCAGCGCGAAGACTTTGAAGGCATTTTTGAAGCTATGCATGATTTACCTGTTACTGTTCGCTTGCTCGACCCGCCTCTACATGAATTTGTACCCCAAGAACCCAAAAGTCAAAAAGAGATGGCTGAGGAAATGGGTATTACTGTTCAGCAAGTAAAAGAAAAAGTAGATGAGCTGCATGAATTGAACCCCATGTTGGGTCATCGTGGATGCCGTCTCGGCAACACATACCCTGAGATTAGTGAGATGCAGACTCGCGCTATAATTGAAGCAGCACTGAATCTTAAAGCAAAAGGTATAAAAACATATCCTGAAATTATGATTCCACTCATTGGCACATTGAATGAATTACGTTATCAGGAAGAAATTGTTCGTGATACAGCCGAAAAAATATTTGCTGAACGTAACGATCGTATTGATTATATGGTGGGAACCATGATTGAAGTGCCACGTGCAGCACTTACCGCAGATCTGATTGCTGAATCAGCCGAATTTTTCTCGTTTGGAACCAACGACCTTACTCAAATGACTTTTGGTTACTCACGTGATGATTCTCCAAAATTCCTCCCAATTTATCTTGAAAAAGGACTTATCAAGCATGATCCTTTCCAAATACTTGATCGTGAAGGAGTTGGACAACTTGTTGAAATGGGAGTTGAAAAAGGTCGTCAAACAAAGAAAGATCTCAAAATTGGTATTTGTGGAGAACATGGTGGTGAGCCTAATTCAATTGAATTCTGCCATATGGTAGGTATGGATTATGTTAGCTGCTCACCATATCGCGTGCCTATTGCAAGACTGGCTGCTGCACAGGCGGCTATAAAAGAAAAAGAAGATAAAACCATTAAACAAATTCATTAAATCATTTTATAAGTAAACAAACAGCAGCTACTTAAATCCAATGCTGCTGTTTGTTTGCAATCTGAAAAATCAAGTCTAATTAAATACTAAACTAAACTTCATGGACACACGAGTTGAAAAAATCCGGAAAGACCTTGAATCATACGGTATAGCCGGTACTAAAGAAATTCATTACAATCTTTCATACGAAGACCTCTTTAAACACGAAACCGACCCTACACTGGTTGGATTTGAAAGAGGAGAACTTACCGATACAGGTGCCATCAATGTTGATACCGGCAAATTTACCGGACGTTCACCTAAAGACAAGTTTATAGTAATGGATAACACATCCCGTGATACCGTATGGTGGTCAACACAGGGTGTAAACGATAACAGACCTCTGAAACCCGAATTATGGGATTATCTGAAAGGAATTGTGGCAAAGCACTTATCCGACAAAAAGCTTTATGTGGTTGACACATACTGTGGTGCCAATCCCGAAACACGTTTAAAAGTACGCTTTGTTATGGAAGTTGCATGGCAGGCTCATTTTGTAAAAAACATGTTTATACGCCCAACTGATGAAGAATTAAAAACTTATGAACCGGATTTTGTTTCAATCAATGCTTCAAAACTTACAAATCCTCTTTGGCAGGAACAAGGGATGAATTCAGAAAACTTTGTTGTTTTTAATCTTACTGAAAAAGCACAGCTTATCGGTGGTTCATGGTATGGTGGTGAAATGAAAAAAGGTATTTTTACCATGATGAACTATTACCTTCCTCTTAAAGGCATTGCAGCAATGCACTGTTCTGCCAATGTTGGAAAAGATGGTGATGTTGCAATTTTCTTTGGACTTTCGGGAACAGGAAAAACCACCCTGTCAGCCGATCCCAAACGCGCACTTATAGGCGACGACGAACATGGCTGGGATGATGATGGTGTTTTTAATTTTGAAGGAGGATGTTATGCCAAATGTATAAACCTAAGCAAAGAGAATGAACCCGATATTTATAATGCGATTCGTCGGAATGCATTACTTGAAAACTGCGTAGTTCGTCCTGATGGCTCAATTGATTTTGCCGACGCATCAAAAACAGAGAATACCAGAGTTAGCTATCCTATCTATCATATTGATAATATAGTGAAACCGGTTTCAAAAGCCGGACATGCTACCCGTGTTATTTTCCTCACTGCTGATGCTTTTGGAGTGTTGCCGCCGGTATCAAAGCTTACGCCTGATCAAACAGAATATCATTTTCTCTCAGGTTTTACAGCTAAATTAGCTGGAACCGAATTAGGTGTTACTACTCCTCAGCCAACTTTTTCTGCTTGTTTCGGAAATGCCTTCCTTGCACTTCATCCTACAAAATACGCAGTGGAACTGGTAAAACGTATGAAAGCTGCGGGCGCAAAAGCATATCTTGTGAACACCGGCTGGAATGGTACAGGAAAACGTATTTCCATTAAAGATACCCGTGGAATCATTGATGCTATTCTCGATGGAAGTATTGACAAAGCTCCTACCAAGAAAATATCCTATTTCAATCTTGAGGTTCCTACAAAACTTAACGGAGTAGATGAAAAAATTCTTGATCCACGTGATACATATGCAAATCCTGGAGACTGGGATACCCGCGCCAAAGACCTCGCAAAAAGATTCATTGACAATTTTGTGAAATATACTGATACCGATGAAGGCAAACGTTTGGTTGCTGCAGGTCCGTTACTTTAACTGCGCTTTATGATATTATTCTAAAAGAGGTTGATTCGGAAAAAAGTCAACCTCTTTTTTTTGCCGACTGACTTAAAACCGATATATAATGAGGGATCATCAATATTTTAACTTAAAACCATTATACACAGGATGTAGAAGCCTGATATCCATGCGGTTTTAACAAATAAGTCATAACAAAGACAATAGTGCCAAACACACAGAAATATCTGTTGGTAAAAACAAAGAAATAAACAGTTAAATGCTTTTATGAAAGCATGAAAGGCATTACCAGCATAAGAATGTCTTCATGTTCGTTTTCGTTATTAACAGGACGTAAAATACCTGCACGGTTCGGGTCCGACAATTCAAACCGAACTTCTTCCGTATCAATATTGTTAAGCATCTCAGCAAGAAAACGGGAATTAAATCCAATTTCTATATCCTGCCCGTCATAATTACATTCAAGGCGTTCGCGACCTTCGTTTGCAAAATCAACATCCTCAGCTATAAGTATCAATTCCTGCCCGGTGAGGGTAAATCTGATCTGATGAGTTGACTGATTAGCATAAATAGAAACCCTTTTTATTGAATTCAATAATGCCAGACGGTCAATGGTGAGTATATTAGGATTTTCACGTGGGATTACAGCCTCATAATTCGGATATCTGCCTTCAATCAGGCGACAGATAAGTACAATATTCCTGAAAGTGAATAAAGCATTTGTAGTGTTATATTCAATTTTCACAGGTGTTTCTTCCAAAGCAAGCAGGTTTTTTAACTGATTTAAAGGTTTCTTTGGAAGTATGAACGACACTGTATCATCAGCATTGGTATCGGTACGCCTGTAGCGTACAAGCTTATGCGCGTCAGTGGCAACAAAAGTAAGGTCGTCAGGAGTAAATTCACAAAACACACCCGACATTACCGGACGCATTTCATCAAAGCCGGTAGCAATTATTGTTTTACTTACTGCTTTTGCAAGCAATACACTATCAACAGTGATTGAAGAAACATCAAGTAAAGCCGGAGCTTTGGGAAAATCAATTCCATCCTGCCCGGCAAGTCTAAACTTACCCTCCCCTGCTACCAATTCTATCATGTAATCGCCATCAACATTAGCAGAAAAACTGAGCGGTACGTCGGGAAGTGTTTTCAGTGTTTCAAGAAGAATTTTTGCAGGTACAGCTATAACACCTTCTTCTTCGGTCATTGATAATGAAATTGCAACTGTCATGGTTGTTTCTAAATCAGTTGCTGTTACACGCAATTCGTTGCCCTCCAGTTCAAAAAGAAAATATTCGAGAATGGGCAATGCACTGCTTGAAATAAGAACTCCGCTAATAGCCTGTAGGTTCTTCAATAATACTGCACTGGAAACGATAAATTTCATACTTAAAAATTTCTGGGTTTAATAGGCGAACAAAATTACATGAATTTCTGAACCAAAACTAACCTGAGCTAAGATTTTTTAAAGATTATTTTGCCAATAAGCTTTCTGCATACCTTAAACTAATACGTCAATAACAAAAAACGCATCTTTCTTTAAATATCAAACATCACATAAAACACTGATTATAGGATATTTACAAAACAAGCAAATGTTTCCTAACCCAACAAAATAATTCAACTCATAAGTTTAATGAGTTTCGTTAAAGATCATAAACAATTATCAATTAATCCGGTTTTTTCACTTTTGATGACTTCCATATTTTTGATTCCGTGCCATTCAATAATCGTTTTATATTTTTTAAATGCAAAACCGGAACCACAATGGCAACAAAAACTGAAAACAATATCAGCGAAATATATTGTTCTTTAAAAATCAGCACAGCCACAAACGGAAAGACCAAAGCACTTGTTACAGAAGCTAAAGACACATATCCCGAAATCAACACAATTATCATAAATACCACTAAAATCACAATGAAAGTTTGGGGAAACAGGGCAATAATAATTCCGGTTATCGAAGCAACCCCCTTGCCTCCCTTAAACCCTGCAAAAACCGGGAAAACATGACCGATCACTGCAATTACGCCCAATAGTATCTGAAAACTCACAAGTGCCTCTCCTTCAAATATTGCAAAAAAAATCAAAGGAAGCTTAACCGCTAGCCAGGCTTTAAAAATATCGAACAATAAAACCGGCACACCGGCTTTCCAGCCAAAAACTCTCAGGGTATTTGTTGCACCGGCATTTCCGCTTCCATGATTCCTGATATCAGTATTAAAAAATATTTTTCCTGCCCAAACAGATGTTGGTATTGAACCAAGCAGGTAAGCAAGCAATATTTGCTTTATTATCAATAATGTCAGCATTCTTTAATTATTAATTATTACGGACTTTTCTCAGAAATGAATTTCGTTGCTGAATAGTGGAAATAATAAACTCATAAGATCGTCCTTCTTCATCAGCCTTGAGTTTGCGCCGCTTTTCCGGAAGACTTATAAGCACTTTATTAAAACCATCATTTGACGAAATAGCCTGCATGATACCATTGGCATACGAAAAATAATACCACTCGTTATTTGTTGGTTGCAGATAAATAGTAATTACATCACCGGTTCGGCGTTTGATAAGTTCTATATACCCATCTACATAGCGGTTCACCAGTTGATTGTTAAGAGTTGCTATTCCGATAGGACCTATACTGGTAAATGAACGGGTCTGGGTATTCCATTTTAATTGTACGTTGCTCAGGATCATGGTATACATCAGCTCCTTAGGAAATCTACGAAATGTACCGTATAGATTTAATTCTTTGAGTAGTCTCTGAGCATCAGTTTCGTTCAACATATAGTTCAAACCATTGGTAAACAAGGAATTACCCGGATCAATCCCTGCAAGGTCAGTTTTGGTTATTATTTTATTAATATGCTCCAAAGCATTTGCATCAAAAAAGAAATCCAATGCCAGAAATAATCTGAACATTGTAGAATCAGGTATTATAAAATGCTCAATCTGCCCTGAAGTGAATATTTTCATTTGTCCTGTATTCATCCCGAAATCAAGTAGTCCATCGGTTTTTACAATACAACTTTCAACATTGAGCTCCATATACCCGGTGGCATTTTCAGAAATATTCTGGTTCCTGCCCTTACTTATGATATAATCGCGTTTCAGCGGATCGTAACTTAAGTTTCCAGAGGCTTTATAAATCGGATGATCGTTAATTTGTTGTTTACGGCTTAAAAATGCTGCATATACTTTATTATTTGAAGGACTGAAAAAAACTGAGGTTTCAAGATGTTTATCTTCCATATCAAGCAATTGAGCGTTCAAAGGGAAATTAATATTGCTTTTATCAACTTCGCCGCTAAACTTTACCCAATGAGGTTCAACACCGGCACATTCATGTTTGATCTTGAAAGCACCATCATAAAAAAATGAAAGACTATTGGAATAAAAAAAGATATCGCCTATGAAATCGAAAAATGGATTTAAATAAAAAGGTATCTCTGCAACGGTGGCTTTGCCTGTAATTACATCAACACTGTCAGGTGCTATATGATTAAAGAACAGATTCTGAACCTGCCCAAAATCATCATAATAATCATAAACACCACTTGCAGTAAAATCTTTACGCCCTTTGATATCGGATGTTACGTTATATAAGGTATGATAACGATTATGCCTGCCTGTGGTTAGAAAAGCATTGTTTAATTGCCTGATCCCGTTTTTTTTATCAATATTTAACTTCCCGTCAGAAGTAAAAATCACAACATCAGCTAACTCAATGAATGGAACATCAGAAATGTCAATGCTTAATTCCTGCATGTTGAATTGTGCTGCACTGGCGCTAAAACTTAAAGAGTCCTGATCGGGTTGCACAGAAATAAAATTTGCCGGAAATTTATCTGAATCTAGTTGGTCAATCAAGCCTAGTCCAAACCTATAAGATCCATGAGGCAAATTACTATTGCTCATATAAATGATCTTATCATTTACTCCCCAACGGAAATCATCCATAAACGCTATATATTGACCATCAATCAATTCTATTTTATTATCAGTATCCTTAGCTATAAATTTCCCCTGGTTTTGTTTTATGTCAAAATCAAAGCTAAATGAAGCCGAGCTGAATATCTGGTTTTTATCCGGATCATTTATTATCAGAGCGCTGTTATCAGCGCTAAAAACATTATTATGAAACCCAAAATCCTTTGAATTAAACACTGCATTTGCATAGTCTATACTGCCGGCACCAAAAAGCCCTGAAGAACGCAATACCAGAGTTCCCTGCAACATTAACTGATTATCGTACATTCCAAAAGGAACTTTTTGCGTGCTTTGTAAAATCATTTCATCCTGCTTATGAATCCATTTCTGCTCAATATCCTGAGCAAAAACGGCAGGAAAATAAATCTTCCCGAAAGTTTCTTTAAGATGAAATTCACTGAGTTTTGCCATCATAGAATCGGGATGAAAAATAAAATCTTCAGATTTTGAAGTTGAGCTCAGATATTTAATACTTCCTCCCCCATGTAATCCCTGCTGATCAAGCTTCAATTCAATATAAGCGGTGGCTTTGCCTCCGTATAACGACAATCCATTCTTTTGTACTGGTATTGTAAGCCCAAGAGTATAATCAGGCTGTACTTTCAATGGCTCGTCAATTTGAGGGAAAATATTTCCGGAATACAAAAATCCGTTAAAACTCATCCTGTCAGTAGTAAAGCTATTAAGGCTTTCAATTCTGAAAGGTAAAATATGATAGTAAAACGAATCACGATGATAAACACCATTCTGAACATCAGGCTGATCAAAATACACATATGAATCATTTTTGGATTCAAACACCGGATATTCATCAAATGATCTTATTCCTGATTTGTTTTGAGGATGATCAATGAATAATTCTCCATTAATATCTTTAATGATGGTTTTAACCTTTTGTGTTTTCTGAAAACCCGATTTTTCTTTTTCAAAAAGAGGTACATCAAATGCCAGTGAGTCAATTTGGGGAAGGTTAATTTTAAAATCCTTGTAATTGCAGAAAGACTCTCCAACAAAAAATTCAAAAAAACCGGCATTAATACTGCCCTGAAAAACAAAATCCAACCCTTTTTTCATGGTAATGCTTTTGTTCTCAGGGAAAACAAGTACTTTTTCAGGATCACTCAATTTTATCTGAGAAACACCAAATATCTCAAGATCAAATGTATTGAGATCGAACCTGGCATTGACAATATTATTTACTTTCGACTCAAACCTGATTACATCATAATCAGTTTGCTTGTTTATTGCATCGAGATAAAATTTCAGCCTGTCCCTGACTATAGCCCTGCCCGATACCGGGTCATAATTTATAAAGCCTGAATTAGCCAGCGATAATAACATTGCATTTGCCTGATCGAAACTGAGTTTCACAAAATCAGCAAACTCATCATTAAAAAAAACATCAGACTGCTGAATTTTAACATAATCGTTAACAAGCAGTAAAGGATGATGAAAATCGGCTCCCTGTATACTATTGAATCTTTGTGGAGTGAAATAATTTGCTGATTCAAAAACCGCATTACTATTCATGCTTAAACCACGCATAGCCCCAAAAATCATTTCTCCCCTGCCAATATTCCAGTATAATGCTTCAAAATACATGTAGAGATTATGATAGCTGTTAAAAAAAGCCCCCTGCGACAAACCATCTCCCGTACGAAGCAGCATCAGTTCCCTTTCGTCATCACTATATTGAATTTTCAATCCTGGATGAAAAATTGAATCGTTTTCAAAATTGTAACAAAATGATGACCGCGATGAATTGATCTTTCCGGATTTAATTAAAAAACTGCCTGAAAGCAACTCAGCCACTGGGATACCCGATTTCTTAACAATCAGTTTTGCATATGTATTAGCGGTTCCAAAGATAGTAACACGACTTCCGTCAAGTTTTACACCTCCCTGTAAATCAACTTCCTTGAATATATTCGTAAACAAATAAATATCGTCATAAGAGGTAAACTGCGGATAAATTGACTCATTTAAGTCAGAGCCTGAAGCAACAGAATGTTTTAAACTACCAAATAAAGGCTGGTGATAATATTGTGAGAACTGCAACCAAACTGAATCAGCGTAAAACAGAGTATTTGTAAGGGTAATTTTATAATATCCCAGTTGTGCAAAAACCTCATCCGGGTCATAAATAGTTTTTTCCCATTTCACTGTTCCTGAATTTCCAATCCATTCATTTGTCTGCGGCACAAACATTCCTGATACTTTGTAAATACTGATGCTATCACGGCCAGAATAACAACGCAAAGTACAATCTTTAACAACAAAACCCGGTATTCCATCATCATTTACAACCCAGGATGGCTCAGAAATTTGCCAGATTATTTTCGAAGAACGGTATAATATGCCTTGCTCAAAAAACAGTCTACTTCTTTCCAGATAATTATCCAACCTGTTTTTGTTGCCTTTTTGTATATACCTGCCAACAGTATTATTCCATGAAATAAGCTCCTGAGGTATATTTTCCTTCCTGAAACAAGTGTTTAAGGCAAGAAAGTAACTGTAAAGTCTTGAAAATGAATCAAGTTTATAAGAAACAAAAATATTGGAAGTTTCAATAACAGAATGCTTAAGCTTGTGAGTAAGTTTTTCGCTGTTAAAAGCATTTCGCAAACTTATTATAAGCTCAGTAGCTTCTTTTTTATTCTTTTCCGGTGCTTTAGAGAAAACCGCTTCCAATTCATTGAGAAACAATGCAGGATCATAAGAAAAACCAGTAGTATCCTGTGCCTGAACCAAATACAATGGGGTTGCAAAGTAAAAAAGCAATAGAAGTATGGTTGATTTTCTGATCATATTTTTCAAGAAATACTGAACTCAATCCCAAGCCTCACAAAAATCACTCCCGCAGAATTACCTCCAGCTTAATTATGAACCGGCCAGAAACCTTGCTGCAACCCACTGATTTCTTACCCTATACCCTTGCAGTGTCCAGCCGTATTTCCCTGCCTCATCTTTCAACATCTGCAGGTCATTCTCATAGAATCCGCTAAGATAAACAATAGAATGACCCATAAGATGCAAATTATATTTACTGATGTCTTCAAGAAGTATATTCCGGTTGATATTGGCAAGTATGAAATCAAATTTTTTATCGGGTACAGATGCGGCATCACCAAGAATAAATTCAATATTCCGGATATCGTTCAATTGTGCATTTTCAACAGCATTTTTGAAAGCCCATTCGTCATTATCAATTGCAACAATGTTTTGTGCCCCCTTCATAGCCGCAAAAATTGCAAGAATACCGGTTCCCGAACCCATATCAAGAACCTGTTTTTTGTTAAAATCATCTTCAAGCATCATTTGCAACATCAGATAGGTCGTTTCATGGTGGGCAGTTCCAAACGACATTTTAGGCTGAATTATAATATCAAAGGTTATATTTTCTGGTTTTTGATGAAATGGTGCTCTTACAACGCACTGGTCATCAATTACTACAGGTTCGTAATTACTTTCCCAAACCGCATTCCAGTTTTGTTCAGGAAGGTCCTGGATCTTATTAACTTCAACATCTTCTTTAAAATCATTAATAACTTTTCCAAGAGTGTTTTCATCAAACAAAGCAGTTTCAATATAAGCAGAAACTGATGTATCATCTTCCATGAAACTATCGTAACCTGCTTCAAGCAATACGGCAATAAGTTTTCCTCTCATTGTCGCATCGTTGCTTACCCTTATAATAACTTCCTTATAATTCATAAACAACCGGGGTATCGGAAATCATATAGCTTTTATGATGCCAATAAACGATTCAGCTTTCAGGCTTGCGCCTCCAATAAGTCCTCCATCCACATCAGGCTGACTAAAAAGCTCCGGAGCATTCTTTTCATTGCAACTGCCACCATAAAGAATAGTGGTTTCATCTGCAATTTCTTTATTGTATCTGTCTGCAATGAGTTTTCTTATATAAGTATGCATTTCCTGAGCCTGAGCAGGTGTTGCATTCACTCCGGTACCAATTGCCCAAACCGGTTCATAGGCAATTACTATTTTACTGAATTCTTCGGGACTTAAATCAAACAGGGCTATTTCCAGCTGTTTTTTGACCACATCGAAATGAATGCTCTGATTTCTTTGATCCAACACCTCGCCACAACAAAAAACAGGGGTCAATTCATGCTTAAGCGCCTGTAATACTTTTTCTTTAAGTAGTTCATCAGTTTCATGATAATAGGTTCTGCGCTCCGAATGACCTATAATCACATAATCAACTCCAATTGACTTTATCATTGCAGCAGAAATTTCTCCTGTATAAGCTCCGGATTCCTTATCACTCAGATTTTGAGCACCGGTGTAGAAACCATTTTCAGCAGCGATGTCATCAGCTAGTTCAAGGTATAAAGAAGGAGGACAAACCACTACAGTTGCTTTCGATAAAAGATCATCAGTAAGCAGTTCTGCAATTTCCTCAAGAAGCATTTCAGCTTCACTAAAAGTTTTATTCATTTTCCAGTTTCCGGCTACAATTTTCTTTCTCATTTTATTAATTTTTAATTAGTTACGTTTTTTTTCAAACCATTTATTTATAAAGCTACCCTGACTCTTGGGTCAAGCTGCCCATATATAATGTCAATTAGAATATTTATAACAATCAGTAAAACAGAAATAAAAAGCACAGTTCCCATAATGACAGGGAAATCATATTGCTCAAGTGCATTTACTATCACAATTCCCAGCCCTTTCCAGTCAAATACATATTCAACAAAAACAGCACCTGCCAAAAGTGAAGCAAACCATCCGGAAACTGCTGTAATTATTGGATTCATTGCATTGCGTAAAGCATGACGGGTAATAACATGAAACTTGCTCAAACCTTTTGCATAAGCAGTACGGATATAATCCTGCGATAATACTTCCAGCAGGGAATTTCTGGTAAGCTCGGCAACTACAGCAAGAGGCCTGATTCCGAGTGTGACAGCCGGTAAAATCAGATTCCTGATTTCAAGATATTCACCTCTGCCAAAATCATCAACTGCATAAAGGCTTCCTACCATATTCAAACCGGTAAAATCAGCAAGTATGAATGCAAATACCCACGCAAAGAGAATTGCAGCAAAAAATGATGGCAGCGACATTCCCAAAACCGCCAGAACCAATGCTGAACGATCAAAAATACTATCTCGTTTCAACGCTGATACAACACCAATGATAATTCCAAAAAACATTGCTATTGAAATTGAAACAACTGCGAGTAAAGCAGTGTTGGGAAAAGCTTCGGCAATTATACTGGTAACCGTGCGCCCGCTTTGGTATGAACGGCGCAGATATGGTTTTTTAAGAACAAAAACTCCTTCGCTCCCGCTACGCATTAAAACTGTACTTCCTGAATATTTGTCTGTATCAAAGAACCAGTAGCTGTCCTTATTTTTCTGATTATACCATGAAACCGGCGAAATATCATTCAGAAAATTGAAATACTGCACCCTTAATGGTCTGTCAAGCCCTAAATCGCGCTGTATTGCTTCAATTGACGAAATATCAGCACGTTGCCCCATCATCATACGAGCAGGATCGCCGGGTAGAATATTGAAAAGAAAAAACACAATGGTAATTACACCAAGCAATACAAACAGTCCATAAAAAACACGTCGCAATATAAACTTTGCCATTGCAGCTAAATATTATACAGTAATTGCCGGTTTTGTCAGATCCATAAAATCATAAGTAAAGTAAGATCCGCATTTAATTGTGTTCAGAAAGTTCAGGTATTATTTTCTTAATATCATCATAATCAGGGATATTCCTGTAACTCCATTTCTTCTGCACAACGCCATCTTTTAACAAAACCAATCCCGGATTTGATCGAATCATGATTTTTAATTCAATATCATCAGCAAAATAAAATTCATAATCCAAACCAAGCTCTTTTGCCAATTCTTCGCCTTCCTCAATTGTTGGCGTAATAGCAATGAACGAATGCCCGTCATGCTCAGCTTTATGGTAAAAACTGTTCATTTTTTTCAATGAAAGTTTATTCACTGAACCCGAATTCCAAATAGCCAGAATAAATTGATAATCGGGGTTTTCAAGGAAATTCGCAGTTACATCGCTAAATTCCAGATCAAGGATTTGCAAATTATGAGGTGGTGGCGGATTAGGATCAACAACGCATTGCGACACAAACTCCCATTGCTCCAGCCATTCAGGATCATCATAAGGAAAATTCGGCGAAACATATTGCTTCTCTTCGCCAGTAGACTTATTTTTATACGTAAGTGTGAATTGTAGCGGTAAATTGCGTTCAGGAACCATATCATTTCCTTCTTTCCAGGCTAAAAAATCAATCATAGGCAGATTTCTGTAGTTCACCACTGAAAACCATGCAAATATTAACGGAACACCCAGCATTAGCGCCCACTCTCCAAAAGGATTATAGGATGACTTCAATTTTTTACGATTTATGAAAAGAATAATTACAAAAATTATCAGAACTATATTCTTATAAAAAGTCTGCCAGTTGCTAAGAATCAGTGCATCGCCAAAACACCCACAATCTTTAACCGGTTCGTAAATAGCATCATAAAAAGTGAGCAATGTAAAAAACGACATCATTAATAACAATAACCAGGTAACAAGCACTGGCCTGACTTTCAGGATAAGCAACACTCCGAGTGAAAACTCCAAAGCACTTAAAAAGATTGAAAGTACTAACGAAAGCGGCAAAAACCAATCAAGATGATAATACATTAAATAATCCTCAAGTTTAAATGCAGTTCCCAGAGGATCAATGCCTTTAACAAAACCTGAAAATATAAAAACAAGTCCTACTACAAATCTAAGTATAGTTAAAAAAGTCTTCATAATTTGTGAATTAAGTTAGCAAAACTGACTGTAAAGTCAATTCTGAGCATTAGGTTTTTGTAAAACAATTAACGCAAAAACTGAATAGTTGATTATATCGTAATAGTTAGCATCAATACCTTCTGAAACCAGGGTTAATCCCTGATTATCCTCAATTTGTTTCACTCTCAGCAATTTCATCAAAATAATATCTACAAATGATCCAAGGCGCATATCCTGCCAGGCTTCCCCATAATCATGATTTTTACGTAAAAGTAATTCACGGGTTTGCTTCACATATTTATCGTACAAACCAAGAATTTCATCATTTGTAAGTTTTTTATCCACATCTGATTCAAGCTGAATAAGTGCCATAAGAGCATAATTGATCATTCCTATGAATTCGCCACCAATATCTTCGTCAACAAGCTGAATTTTCTTTTCAGTAATACTCCGGATGCGCCGGGCTTTAATAAAAATCTGATCAGTAAGCGAGGGTGCCCGCAGTATTCGCCAGGCTGTACCATAATCTTTCATTTTGTTAACAAAGACTTTACGGCACTCAATTAAAATTTCATCAAAACGCAAAAGCGTCTGGCTCTCCATAATATTTGTATTTTAGCAGGATATTTAATTTTTGTCAAAACATTGAATATCAATATACTTATACCTCATGTCATAGTTAAAAACATAACATGAATTTTGAGCGATAAAAATACACAATAATTTAAATGTCGTGATACTTAAATCGCCATATCGTACACTTGAAAGTCAACAGACTGTAATTATGGGAGTTATGAACCTGACTCTGGATTCTTTTTATAGTGGTAGCCGTATTTTTTCAGTTCAGGAAGCTGTGGATAAGGCTGGTATTATGATTGACGAAGGTGCTGAGATCATTGAACTGGGAGCAATGTCAACGCGTCCGGGTTCGAAAGAAATAAGCCCAGAAGCTGAAATGACGCGAATTATGCCAACATTATCTGCAATACGCCAAAGTTTCCCTGAAATATTTATTTCAGTTGATACTTACCGGGCTGCTATAGCCATTCAAGCTGTTAAAAGCGGTGCCGACATTATAAATGATATATCGGGAGGGAAATTCGATGAAAAAATGTTTGATGTCATTGCTGAACTCAATGTACCGTATGTGCTTATGCATACAGGCGGAAAACCTGAAATAATGCAGGATAATCCGGTATATTCCAATGTTGTTGAAGAAATTACATCATTCTTTTCTGAGAATATTAAAAAGCTTCAGAAAAAAAACATTCAACAGATTATCCTTGATCCCGGATTTGGTTTTGGTAAAACAATTGAGCATAATTATCGTTTACTGGCTGTATTATCTGACTTTTGCGATTTAGGCTTTCCATTAATGGTAGGTATATCACGTAAATCAATGATCCATAAAGTACTTGATCTCACTCCTGAAACAGCTCTTAACGGAACCACAGTGCTTAATACCATAGCTCTGCTTAATGGCACGGACATACTCAGGGTACATGATGTTAAAGAGGCTGTTCAATGTCGGCAACTGGTCAATACTTATTTAAACAGTAACACGGGATTAACTGAAACTGATCCCTCACTGAAAAACTCAAATGCATGATTGAAGGATTTATCAGCATACGGTTTCTTGATATAATTGAAATATTTCTTGTAGCTTTTCTGCTTTACGAGGTTTACAACCTTATAAAAGGAACGGCAGCATTCAATATTTTCCTTGGAATTGCCTCTATTTTTCTATTGTGGCGTTTGGTTCGGGTGCTCGAAATGGAATTGCTCAGCGAAATTCTTGGAGCTTTTTTAAGTGTTGGATTTATTGCATTAATTGTGGTTTTTCAGCCCGAAATCCGAAAATTCCTACTGCTGATAGGAACTACTTCGTTTTTAAATAAATGGCAACGAAGATTCTTTTTTTGGAAAATCAAAGTAGATCAGAATCCAACTCTTGATATTGAACCTATAGTAAATGCCTGTCATAAAATGGCAGAATCCAGTACTGGAGCACTTGTTGTGATAGGGTTAAAAAATCAGCTAGAAGAATACATTGAAACCGGCGAACTGATTGAAGCACGTATATCACAGCAGCTTATTGAAAGCACCTTTTATAACAATAGCCCTCTTCATGACGGTGCTATGATCATAAGTAATAATCGTATTGTAGCAGCAAGATGTATATTGCCGGTATCGAAAAACACAGAACTTCCTGCATTCATTGGTCTGAGGCATCGTGCAGCAGTAGGAGTAACTGAAAGAAGCGAAGCAATATCTATAGTAGTTTCTGAACAAACAGGGAAAATCTCAATGGCTAAACATGGGGAGTTAATGCTTGACATAAGCATTACCGAACTCAAAACAATTCTGGAAAGGAATTATAACGCTTTATAAACCTGCCTGCTCTTTTTGCTTTTCTTCAAAAACTTTTAAAAGATCTTCGGGTGACATGCCAAGATACTGAAGCAGCATTTGTGCATCATCAACTAACTCATGATCAGGATATTGATCAATAAACTGACTATATAACTCCTCAGCTCTGGGATAGTTTTTCAGGTAATTGTCGTAAACAAAAGCCATTAAAAACAAAGATTCAGGGCTTTTTACATAATCAGGATAATCTTTTCTGATCCTTGAAAACATTTCAATCGCATGTTCAGGATTACCGGAGTTCATACTTAAATCGCCGGCACGAAATAAATAATCAGCTGCTTTAAGGCTGTCAGTCATTAAAGCAGCATAATCAACATACATGAAGGCAAGTTCTTTGATCTTCTCATGATTGGTCATCACCTCCGGATTGCCGTATATCTCGGTTTCAAGTGCCTTGATCTTTTTCAGCAATTTTTCTTCCGGCGAGCTGCAAGCCTGAAATAAAGCCAGCAGGGCAATAAATGAAAGGTATAAAATCTGTTTTCTCATTTTTAATAATGTTAGGCAATTCTTTTTTTCATTAAGGGGAATATCATATTATAATTTACGTCAATATTACCTTTTGAAATATCAGTAAGTTTTCTTTTTAGCATCATTTTCCTCACCGGGCTTATGCGATCAATAAACAAAACTCCTTCAAGATGGTCGTATTCATGTTGTATGATCCGTGCCACAATTCCATCATATGTTTCATCATGAAAATTAAAGTCCATATCAAAGTATTGTATTCTTACTGTATCCTTACGTTCAATATCTTCACGAATATCAGGCAGACTCAGACACCCTTCGTTGTAGCTCCATACCTGGCCTGTTTCTTCAATGATCTGCGGATTTATAAATATTTTTTTAAAATCGGCGAGTTCAGGGTTATCATCCACCATAGGTGCAGCATCAATCACAAAAACACGTATTGATTTGTTTACCTGTGGTGCAGCAAGACCAACACCAGATGAAGCATACATGGTTTCAAACATATCGTCAATAAATTCACTGAGATTGGGGTAATCCTTATCAATTTCGACAGCAATTTTTCGTAATGTAGGATGGCCATAAGCCACAACCGGAAGTACCATTTTAATTATGTTTTAATTAATGCTCTTTTTTATTTTTTTCGAACCACGACTGTAATAAGATAACTGCACTAACACTATCAATAAGCGACTTATCACGCCGGTCTTTTTTCTTCAATCCTGATTGTTGTATAGCTCTTGAAGCAATTTTTGAAGTAAACCTCTCATCTACCCTTTCAACCGGAATTTCAGGGAATTCTTTTTTTAACTGTCTGATAAAAGGCTCAATGTAAATAACAGATTCCGAAGGCTGGTTGTTCATTTGCCGGGGTTCGCCAACAACAATACAATCAACTGTTTCGCGACTTATATAATCCTTCAGAAAAGGAATTAAAGTATGGGTCTCCACTGTTTGTAAAGCAGTAGAGATTATCTGTAACGGATCGCTCACAGCAATACCAGTACGTTTACGACCATAATCAATAGCTAATATCCTTCCCAAAACTAAAAGTATTGATGTTAAAGTGCAAAATTAACATTAACTTCAAATATAAAACCTTAAATTTCTTACTTTTGGCTTTTTCAAATATGTGGAATATGGAAAAATTGAAAAAAATAATTACTGAAACATGGAATAATCGCAATCTTCTTCAGAAAAAAGAAGCTTTAAATGCAATTGAAAAAACGCTCAATCTGCTTGATTCAGGACAATTGCGTGTAGCCGAACCATCAGGCGATGACTGGATAGTTAATGAATGGGTTAAAATGGCTGTTGTTATGTATTTTATCATCCGCGAGATGGAGCTTATTGAAATTGGTCCGTTTGAATTTCATGATAAAATTCCATTAAAGAAAAATTATCGCAACCTGAATATAAGAGTAGTGCCTCATGCTGTTGCTCGCTATGGCGCTTATATAGCTCCTGGAGTTATTATGCTTCCATCCTATATAAATATTGGTGCTTATGTTGACAGTGGTACAATGGTTGATACCTGGGCGACAGTAGGTTCGTGTGCGCAAATTGGCAAAAATGTGCATCTTAGCGGTGGTGTTGGAATAGGCGGGGTTTTGGAACCTCTGCAAAACGCACCTGTTATAGTTGAAGATGGTTGTTTTATCGGCTCCAGATGTATTGTAGTGGAAGGCGCTCGAATAGGAAAAGAAGCTGTGCTGGGTGCCAATGTGGTGATTACACAGTCAACAAGGATTATTGATGTAACTGGTTCCACGCCGGTAGAATACAAAGCTTATATTCCACCCCGATCTGTGGTTATTCCCGGGTCTTATGAAAAAATATTTCCAGCCGGAGCCTTTCATGTTCCCTGCGCTTTGATAATTGGAAAACGTTCAGCTTCAACCGATTTAAAAACCTCTCTAAACGCCGCACTAAGAGAATTTGCCGTATCGGTCTAAAAAACTGTTTTGTAATCAACAAGCTGAGTTATTTACATGAAACTGGTTATTAATGAGACCATTAACCAGAAAATTATCAGGAACGCCTCGCACTTTGGATTTAGCCAGGAAATCGGAATTTACTCAATTTAAGGTTTTTAACATAAAACATCTGACAGATTTTAATAAAAACCACTCATATGATTTTTTATAATGACTTTTAAATGAATTTGTTGTAATTTTGCAGAACTAATATTCAAGATTATGGACAAGGATAATCAGATCAACGAACCTTTTACTGAATACAGCCAGCCTGTAAACTTCGATCAGGTATGGCAATTGTTTCTGGAAACTGACAAGCAGTTTAAGGAAACTGATAGGAAATTTCAAGAAACTGATAAGAAAATCAAAGAATTAACTGCTCTGTTTACTTCGCAATGGGGCAAACTGGTGGAAGCTCTTGTTGAAGGGGATCTGATAAAATTATTAAGAACAAAAAATATAAAGGTTGAACGTACTTTACAAAGAATAAAAGGAAATCATAAAGGTCAGAATTACGAATATGATATAATTGCTACAAATAGTAGTGAAATTGTGATTGTGGAAGTAAAAACCACACTACGACAGCAGGATGTTAACGATTTCCATGAAAAGATATGGAAGGCAAAGACTTATATACCTGAATACAAAGATAGGATCATTTATGGTGGTTTGGCATTCATAACCTCTGAAGGTTCAAGCGAACGTATGGCAGAAAATCAGGGATTTTTTGTTATCAGAGCTACCGGCAGTAGTGCTACTATTGTCAATAGCGAGAATTTTAAGCCGAAAGTATTCTGAAAAAGTAAAAAACCTCAATATAATTTAGTCCCTAAAAACCTACTACTCTGATAGTTAAACTATTTTCTGAACTTAACTTAAGGTTAGGACTATTTCTGTATATTGATTAATTGCAAATCGTATAAATGCGGAGAGACAGGGATTCGAACCCTGGGTCCGCTGTAAAGCAGACAACGGTTTTCGAGACCGCCCCATTCGACCGCTCTGGCATCTCTCCGATTTACTTAATCATCAATAGAGCAACTACTTAAAGAGATCGATATTGATTATTCAGATATATTTTATGAAAAAAGAGCCGTTTTATGGCTCTTAAAACTTTTAAAATAAGCGGAGAGAGAGGGATTCGAACCCCCGGAGGTGTAACCCTCAACGGTTTTCAAGACCGCCGCAATCGACCGCTCTGCCATCTCTCCGCTGCAAAAGTAGAAAATTATATTTAATACAAAACTTATTTTTAAAAATGATTTAAAAAAATCATCCACAGATAATTTTAAACAAAATGTATCTATCAATTAATCAGCAATTTAAAATGTATTTTCTGCCACTGTTAAAAACGCTGGAAGGTTCTTAGGTGAATTCAGTGTTTGACAGGCAACCGGTGCAAACAATGCACTAAATAATTTGTTTAACAAATTTAGAACTGAGAATTTTAGATTCAAAATATCATTCAGCAAATGAATCTTCAATAACTTTGCAATCTTTTTATAAAATTCACTTCTCCCTAAAAACCTATATGAAAAAACTAATTAAACGAATCTTTTTATTCTCGCTTGTCGCAATAGTATTGTTGTTTCTTATTGGGCGACGGCTCGACTGGTTTAGCAGTTCAAAACAGGAAACCGGCAACAGAACGACCGCACCTTTGGGTCTACAGGTGAAAGGAATGGTAATTAACCCTGCCAGCCTTGATAACCGCATTATAACCAGTGGAACTGTAATACCCGACGAATCTGTGGAAATAAGCAGCGAAGCATCCGGAAAAATTACGGCTATATATTTTAATGAAGGCAAAAAAGTAAAAAAAGGCGACTTGCTACTAACCATCAATGATGCCGAACTTCAGGCGCAGCTGAAACGTTTGCAATTTCAGGAAACACTATTAGTTGAAAGAGAATTTCGTCAACGTATTTTATTAGAAAAAGAAGCTGTGAGTCAGGAAGTTTACGATAAAGCTCTTGCCGACCTTAATACAAACCGTGCTGAAATTATGATGGTTGAAGCTCAGATCGCAAAAACTATGGTAAAAGCACCTTTCGATGGAGTAATAGGTTTGAGGCTTGTAAGTGAAGGAAGCTATATCACACCAAATATGCGTATAGCTTCGCTGGTAAAAATACAACCTGTTAAAATCGAGTTCTCAATACCGGAGAGATATGCCACAGAAGTAAAACTAGGAAGTAAAATTAATTTCACGATTGGAAACACCAATAAATACCTTGCCGAAGTTTATGCCGTTGAACCAATTATTGACCAGTCAACACGAACATTGAAACTTCGGGCTTTATATCCTAATACAAACCTTGATGTAATTCCGGGCTCATTTGCTTCAGTAGAACTAATTCTAAAAACTTATTACGAAGCTCTGTCTATTCCTACCGAAGCATTGTTACCTATGCTTGGAGAACAAATTGTTTTTCTGTACAAAAATGGCATAGCTGAACCTGTTGAGGTTGAAACCGGTATCCGAACCAGTAGCCTTATCCAGGTTATTTCAGGAATAAGCGCCAACGATACTATTATTACAACCGGTTTATTGCATCTAAAAAAAGGTATGGCTGTAACTCTTAGCGAACTTGGATAAAGGCATGATATGAGGATAAAACCTGATAGAATAGTAACTTACTGACTAAAGAACTGAGGATCATTTGTTTTCAGATTCATTTCCAAAATTTAAAAATCATCAGCCCTTACAAAAAACGAAATTATTAAAAACAACTCATGAGTTTATCATCAATCAGTATACAACGACCGGTATTAGCAACAGTCATGTCAATTGTTATTGTGATATTCGGTCTGATAGGGCTAACTTTTCTCGGGGTTAGAGAATACCCAAGCGTTGACCCTCCAATCATAAATATAAGCACCAGTTATGTGGGTGCCAATGCCGATGTAATAGAATCGCAGATTACCGAGCCATTGGAAGAATCAATAAACGGAATTGCAGGTATCCGTTCTTTAACGTCAATAAGTCGTGACGGGCGCAGCGGGATCAGAGTTGAATTTAATCTTGGAGTTGACCTTGAAGCTGCTGCCAATGATGTTCGCGATCGTGTTTCAAGAGTGATTTGGAGGCTTCCGCCGGATATTGACCCACCGGTGGTATCAAAAGCTGACGCCGATGCAAGCCCTATCGTCTTACTCAATATTGCCAGTGATTCACGCTCATTGCTTGAAATCACCGATATTACCGAAAGAATTTTCAAAGAAAGATTTCAAACTATAAATGGTGTAAGCCAGGTTAGCATCTGGGGTGCAAAAAACTATTCAATGCGCTTATGGATGGACCCTGTACGGCTCGCAGCATACGGACTTACCCCCCTTGATGTTCGTAATGCCCTACAACGCGAAAATATTGAACTACCATCAGGACGTATTGAAGGCAGCACAACCGAATTAACGGTTCGAACCCTAAGCCGCCTTGAAACACCTGAAGAGTTTGGTAACCTGATTATTAAAGAAGAAAATAATGCAAGAATACATTTCCGTGATGTAGGAGTGGCTGAACTGGGACCCGAAAACGAACGTACCATTATGAGACGCGATGGAATTCCTATGGTAGGATGCGCAATTATACCTCAACCCGGTTCAAACCATGTCGAAATTGCCGAAGAATTTTATAAACGCCTTGAGCAAATCAAAAAAGACCTGCCTGCCGATATTCGTACAGGTATTAGCTACGACACTACAAAATATATACATAATTCAATTAATGAAGTACAACAATCAATTTTTATGGCTTTCTTCCTCGTTGTACTAATCATTTTTTTGTTTCTACGCAATTGGCGAACTACATTTATACCCGTTATTGTTATTCCAATCAGCCTTATTGGTGCATTTTTTATAATGTATCTGGCTGGGTTCACAATCAACGTTTTAACACTGCTTGGAATAGTACTTGCCATAGGATTGGTGGTTGATGACGCTATTATAGTTCTTGAAAATATTTATTCAAAAATTGAAAGCGGCTTACCACCTATTGAAGCGGGTATTAAAGGTACTGCTGAAATTTTCTTTGCCGTTATTGCTACTACAGTAGCACTGGCAGCAGTTTTTTTACCGGTAATTTTTCTTGAAGGTATTACAGGAAGACTTTTCCGTGAATTTGGGATCGTATTATCAGGTTCGGTGATAATATCAAGTTTCGTAGCTCTTACTCTTACCCCTATGCTTTCAACCAGATTTCTGAAAAAAATGGAAAAGGAAAACTGGCTTTACCGCAAAACCGAACCATTCTTTACCAGAATAATTGAAATGTATCGTAACTCGCTGGTGGTTTTTATGAAAAAAAGATGGATGGCATTTATCATAATTTTTGCTTCTCTTGCCATGATCTTTGGCATTGGCGTTTCGATACCTTCAGAATTGGCACCACTTGAAGACCGTTCGGGAATGCGTTTGGTTGCTACAGCTCCTGAAGGTACATCATATGATTATATGGACAGGTATATGGTTGAACTGGTAGATATGATCCGGGATGAAGTGCCGGAAGCTTATTCACTTGTATCAATTACAAGCCCTGGTTTTGGAGGAGCAGGTGCGGTAAATTCCGGTTTTGTACGTCTGGGACTGGTTGAGCCAACAGAAAGAAAACGTTCGCAACAAGAAATTGCCAACGTGCTTTCTGATAAAGTTAAACAACTTTCTGCAGCAAGGGTGTCAGTAGCACAAGACCAATCTATTGGCGGACAAGGTGGTGGTTTACCGGTTCAATATGTTATTCAGGCTCCTAACTTTGAAACATTGCGCGAAATAGCACCACAATTTCTTAATGAGGCAAATGTTAGCCCTATGTTTCAGTTTGCTGATTTAAACCTGCGTTTTAACAAACCTGAGATAAGTATTAGCATTGACAGAAATAAAGCACGCAATCTGGGTGTTTCGGCTATGGACATTGCTCAGACTCTCTCACTCGCCTACAGCGGACAACGATTTGGCTTTTTTGTGATGAACGGAAAACAATATCAGGTAATAGGGCAAATGAACCGTGAAAATCGTGATGATCCTCTGGATTTAAAATCATTATATGTAAAAAATATACGTGGAGAAATGATTCAGCTTGACAATCTTGTTCAACTTCGTGAAGAAACCAACCCACCTCAATTGTATCGCTACAATCGCTTTGTATCAGCTACCGTTTCAGCCAATCCAGCTGAAGGCATTACAATTGGTCAGGGTATTAAAGAAATGGACCGCATTGCCGGTAAAGTACTCGACGACCGATTTAGCACTGCACTTTCAGGTCCGTCGAAAGACTTTCAGGAAAGTTCTTCGAGTCTGATTTTTGCATTTGTTTTCGCACTTATACTTATTTATCTCGTTCTTTCAGCACAATTTGAAAGTTTTCGCGATCCTCTGATAATAATGTTCACGGTACCGCTGGCATTGGCTGGGGCAATACTTACAACATGGCTGTTCAAGAATACTATGAATATTTTCAGCCAGATAGGAATGATCATGCTTATAGGATTGGTTGCTAAAAACGGTATCCTTATTGTTGAATTTGGTAATCAGCGTAAAGCTCATGGTTTGAAAAAAATTGATGCTATAATTGATGCTGCTTCCGCCAGATTCAGACCTATCCTTATGACCAGCCTTTCAACTATTCTGGGCGTTATTCCAATTGCTCTTGCACTCGGAGCCGGTTCAGAAAGCCGTGCCTCAATGGGAACTGCCATAATCGGAGGAATGTTGTTTGCAACTATTCTTACACTTTATGTAATACCGGCAATGTATTCGTATATTTCAGAGGAAAGAAAAGACACTTCAAACCCTGATATTTCATGAAAATATGAGTTCCGGAAAATTAACAAAAACATATATTAACCACCTGTCATTAATAGTTAAATAGTATTATGCACTCAATCAGACCTTTTATTTTTTTCTTTCTTGTTCAATTCCCAATACTCCTTTTCGCTCAGGAAATTCTTACTTCAGAACAAGCAATAAAAATTGCACTGGAAAATAATTATTCAATACGCATAGCACGTAATCAGGCTGAAATATCTTCAAATAACGTAACTTACGGCAACGCCGGATTTATGCCATCTGTTGATCTTAACGTATCTCAAAACAATAATATCCAGAACTCAAAACAGGAATTCCTGTCGGGTCAGGATAACGAAAAAGAGAATGCAAAATCCAGCTCATTCAATCTAAGCGGCGTATTTAACTGGACACTTTTCGATGGACTGGAAATGTTTACAAATTACGAAAAACTTAAAGAACTGGAAGCAATGGGTGAGCTGGCTGCCCGCGTTGTTATTGAAAGAACCATTGTTAGCGTATTGTCGTCATATTACGACCTTGTAAGACAAAAGCAACGATTACAGGTAATTGATAAAACTATTTCAATTTCGGAAGAAAGGATCAGACTTGCCGAAGAGAAATTTCAACTTGGAGCTGCTTCACGTCTGGAGATATTGCAGGCTCAGGTTGATTATAACGCCGACCGTTCCGATCAGTTAAACAGTGAAGAGATTTTCAGGACCTCAAAAATAAGGCTGAATAATCTGCTGGCAAGAGATATAGCCCTTGATTTTGATGTTGAAGATACAATTGATACTGTTTCAATGCCTGCATGGAAGGATGTATATGACATTGCTATGGCAAATA
Source organism: Bacteroidales bacterium (assembly GCA_012522795.1). Taxonomy (GTDB): domain Bacteria; phylum Bacteroidota; class Bacteroidia; order Bacteroidales; family JAAYJT01; genus JAAYJT01. The sequence continues at coordinate 65,877 of JAAYJT010000002.1, forward strand.
ACACTTACCTGCAGATGAATAATATTGATACACGCCTGACATCGCTGGAGCTGCGCTCGCTCAATGCTCGCCGTATGCCAAGGCTGAACGCTAATATGGGATATAGTTATCTGAAATCGGAATCGGAAGCCGGATTTATGAAAACAAATCAGACTTCGGGTATAAATTATGGTCTTTCAGTAGGCTGGAATATATTCAATGGTTTTAATCTGAACCGCCAGATCGCCAATGCCCGTATTATGAAAGAAAATGCAGAAATTGAACTTATGGACTCCCGCTCAACTTTACATACTGATTTGATGGCAACCTATCTTAGTCTGCAAAGTAAAAAGCAATTAGTTGATTTCGAAAGCCTTAACCTTGAAGTAGCTGACAGAAATCTTGCGATTGCAATGGAACGTTTCCGTCTTGGAGAATTATCGGGTTTTGAACTGCGCGAAGCCCAAAAAAACTATCTTGCTGCTGAAAGCCGTCTGATTACTGCCCGTTATCAGGCAAAGATCGTTGAACTTGACATGAACGAAATTACCGGTAAAATTTTGGTGTTTTAAAAATAAAAAAAACCTGCTGAGCGGAATTTAAAAATCCCGCTCAGCAGAGGCTTCGCCTCAAATAACCAAATAATCAAATAATCTAATCCCGCAGGCACCTTACGCTATAACCGAATGTCTTGAAGATGTTGTTGCGAGTCACGTTGCCGCTACTGTATTCCATACTCCGGTTCCAGGCGCCCGTTGATGAGCCCTCACTAGAACTCCACCAGCGACCGTTGAGCCCAATGTCGTAGAAAAGTCCATTGTTACTACGGTTGCCGCCAGGAAGCGCCGAAAAGCCAAACTCATCAAAACCATAATGAGTATTATTTGAATCCCATCTCGGATGTTCAGATGTGGCACAATCTTCACCCAAGGGAGAGTTTACTTGCCGGCAGGATTTTAGAGCATTGCCTGCACCATTTGGATCATCCCCATAATAGTTAGAATAACCTTGTGCAACCACATAATCAACCAATTGCGTCCACTCAGCATCACTTGGCAAATGCCAACCTAGGGGGCAGGCATTGACTGCTGCTGGCCAATTGTATAACACACCGTAGGCGTTATAATAGGTGCTGGCTTTTGCATCATTTACATTGGTGCCGTCATAACCATTTACATAGTAGTAGGGTTCCGTATATGATTGTTCTTCCGGTCCTGATACTTCAGGCAGGTATTTTAGGTTTTCAGCCATCCAGCATTGATTGCCTATAATCACTGTTTCGTAATCGTTACTGTCGCGGGTATCAGTAAATGGAGTACCGCATACGTAGGGACGAAACCTCACCCATATTTCATCATATGAAGTGTTGCAACTTGTTGTAATTGTCCACTTAAGAGTATATTGTTCATAAGGCTGCCCTGTAAAGAATGTATGAGGATCGGTATCATCTTCAAAAGATCCACCATCACCACTTAAAATACTCCATTTTCCTTCTCCAAATTCAGGGATATTGGCACTCAAAGTAACTGTAAGAACCCCGCCCATTATCCAAATATTTTCTCCGGCATCAGCCTGCGTGGGCTGAGGTGTACAGGTTCCACAAAACTCAAACCAATTGTTAAAGTAGTAATAATTTATGCAATTGGTGGTACTGTTATGTACTGTAAGACCATCATAAGGCGCCATGGCATCAATCTCAGCCTGAGCATAACTCATGATTCCAGTAATAAACGAGCCTCCATCATGTGATAAGGTAACCTTGTAATCTTCCTGAACAACTGTCTGAAGCTCGTTAGTAGGATCGCCATCAGCTTCTTCTGTAAGATAATCCTTAAGATCAGTAATTTGAGATTCAGTAATTTCTATTCCGGTAGATTTATCCCAGGATGAAAACACAGGGTCAATTTCATCTTCATTAGTAAAATGATCAAGGTCAATTATCTGAGATTCAGTGATCTCTATTCCGGTAGATTTATCCCAGGATGAAAAAATAGGGTCAATTTCATCTTCATTGGTAAAATGATCAAGGTCAATTATCTGAGATTCAGTAATCGCTATTCCGGTAGATTTATCCCATGATGAGAAAACAGGGTCAATTTCATCCGCATTAGTAAAATGATCAAGGTCAATTATCTGTGATTCAGTAATTTCTATTCCGGTAGATTTATCCCAGGATGAAAAAATAGGGTCGGTTTCGGTTAAATTTTCCACTGTTTTTGCGTGAAGCGCATAAGGCACACTCAATATCTGACTTACACCCTCAATCACATAATTAATTCCACCAGAGGGATCAACCTGGGTTTTTATAAAATATGAACCTTCTGCCCAGGCAATATCTGCAAAAACACCGCTAACTACTGTACCATGCCCTATTACAAAAGTAATCAAGCCATTTGCATTACTTACTGGTGTGTGAGTTTCGGAATAAACAATATCACCTTCCATATTATCACGCAATATACTTATTTTAACCCCAACCTGAGTATTGATCACAAGTTGGTTATTTGCATCACGAATAACTGCCTGATGAGAAATACCCTGAGGGGCTTGTGCTATTACTGTAATTATAAGTATCAGATTAATGATTGTTAATAAAAGCTTTTTCATAATTCGATTGATTTTTAAATTTAAAGGTTTGATTTAACTTAATTTTATTGTTTTATGATTTTTAAAACTCCGGTTTCATATCTATTTTGAACACGGATAAGATATAAACCCGTCTGCAATGAAGCTAATGACAGGTTGTATTGGTTCTGAACCGGTAATTCACTCCTGAATACCAGGTTTCCCTGCATGGTGTAAATCTCGATAAGAAGCTGGGATGCTTCTTCCAATTTCAGCAATTCAAGTGTAAAATCTCCGGTGGTTGGATTGGGATAAACCCTGAAAAACGAAGATTCATTAAAAGTTTCCGGGTTTAGTTCAGATGCCGGCAGATTTTCAATATCAGCAGACAGCATTGAAGGTTGTTGATCACACATAATATCAGAAATATACGCATGTAATGAAGCACCATATTCTACTACAGTTCCTTCTTTTATCATAATATTGGTTCCTGCAATAATATCGGCATGGGCACCTGACTCAACAATAAAATGTTTACCGTTTCCGGCAACGATCACTGTTTCAGTTGCATCAAAGCATAAGTTCTCACCTGTAATGATAGTCATTGCAGGGATTTCAAGAATTTTGGGCACAATAAACCATGATTGCTGCAAGCCAAGACTTATGCTGCCCTGTGCAGAAGTGTAAGCCAGATATTCTACCTGACCAATGGAATAACTCATACTTCCTCCTGCGCCGCTGGCTTCACCACCGGCGGCTACATAGCCTTGCTGGGACAAAGCCGTAATGGCAAAGAAAAGGAAGAAACCAAGCAGAATTGTGTGTTTGATTTTTTTCATTGGCATAATGATTTAAGGTTAATAAAAAATATGAGGGTTTATTTGAACAATATTTTTCTGTAAAGTTAAATATATTTTTGATAATTTCCATAAAATAGAAAAAATTGGTTTCTTTTAATTTCTTAATTGCAATTATTTTTACAGAGCAAGACAACAGCACCGACTGAAAATGCAACCCCGAATAGCGCTAACAAGATAAAAAGTTTGTAATTTTTGTTTTTACTTAAAAGTGCATTATCTGAAGTTGAACAGCTTCATTTTAATCGGCTTACTTTATCAGCTTATACGAATTGTATTTACAAAATAGTCCAAGCTGTTTTGTAAATTATGCCGGTGGTTAAAATATTCAGAACAATTGAGCGGAGCGATAATTGGTCTGTTATATTTTGCCATCTGGTAAAATTGGTCTACTATATTTTTCCAATCGGTATTAAGTAATCAACAACCGTTTGTCTTTCTTGCATCTTACTGATTATCAATTGTTAAGCAAGAATATTGCGAAATAATACGTCAGGGATGACTGATAGTTCGGAATAAAAATTACATTTGCATAGGAAAAATGTTAATTACTATCTTGTTAATCAAATAAGAATTTGTAATTTTGCATCCCATTTTAAAAAATTATTAAAAAGTTACAGAAATTAAGGATATGTACCTTACAAAAGAAGTTAAAGCAAATTTTTTTAAGGAATACGGACAATCAGAATTTGATACCGGTTCACCTGAAGGACAAATTGCATTATTTTCCTACAGAATAAAGCATCTTACTGAACATCTTAAAGTTAACAGAAAAGATAAAGCTACCGAACGCGCTCTGGTTCGCCTGGTAGGAAAAAGAAGAAGACTGCTCGATTATTTAAAAGAAAAAGAGATTACACGTTACCGTTCAATTATTAAAAAGCTCGGTATCAGAAAATAATATTTTATCCTACCTTTTAAAAAAAGGCAATCAGAGAATTGCCTTTTTTCGTATTATAGTATATGGTTTTTATAAAAGGCTATTAGTCAAACAATAAAACCATAATTTTTTATCGGACATTTTAACCCAAACCTATATGAACGTAATTAAAAAAACCTTCGATCTTGGCGATGGAAGAATTATCAGTATTGAAACAGGCAAACTGGCAAAACAAGCTGATGGAGCTGTTGTTGTCAAAATGGACAACACTATGCTGCTTGCCACAGTAGTAGCAAAAAAAGAAGCTAACGAAGATGTTGACTTTTTACCACTAACTGTTGATTACCGCGAAAAATATGCTTCAAGTGGCAGATTTCCCGGTGGCTTTTTCAAAAGAGAAGCCCGTCCATCAGATCATGAGGTACTTATTTCACGATTGATTGATAGAGCAATACGCCCTCTGTTTCCCGAAGATTTTCATGCCGAAGTGCAACTTCTGGTTACTCTTATTTCGTGCGACAATAATATCATGCCAGACGCTTTGGCAGGATTGGCGGCTTCAGCGGCACTTTCAGTTTCCGATATTCCATTCAACGGACCTATTTCTGAAGTCAGGGTTGGAAGACATAATGGACAGCTTATTGTAAATCCAGGAGTAGATTTATTACACGATCTTGATCTTGATATAATAGTTGCTGCTTCAGAAGATAATATCATGATGGTTGAGGGTGAGATGAAAGAAGTTTCAGAAAATAATCTGATTGAGGCTTTGAAAGTAGCTCATGCAGCAATAAAAATTCAATGTAAAGTTCAAAATGAACTTGCTGCCGAAGTTGAAAAGGCTATGCCAAAACGTGAATATTGCCATGAAACAAACGATGAAGAAATTCAAAATAGACTAAAAACTGAAGTTTATGACAAGATTTATCATATAGCTACCAAAGGAACCGGCAAAAAGGAACGTAGCGAAGCTTTCGATCAGATTAAAGCCGACTTCATAGCTACTCTTCCTGAAGAAGAAGGCGAAGAAAAAGCTACTATGATTGACAGATATTTCAAGGAAGTACATAAAGAAGCTGTGCGAAATGTTGTACTCGACGAACGTACCCGTCTTGATGGGCGTAAGCTTGATGAGATCAGACCCATTTGGGGCGAAGTAGATTATCTGCCGGCAGTTCATGGTTCAGCAATATTTACCCGAGGCGAGACTCAGGCTCTTGCTACTGTTACTCTTGGAACTAAATTAGATGAACAGGTTATTGACGGTGCAGTAATTGAAGAAAAAATAAATTTCATACTGCATTATAATTTCCCTCCGTTTTCAACCGGCGAAGTTAAACGCATGACAGGCACAAGCCGTCGTGAAATAGGTCATGGAAACCTTGCTCACAGAGCATTAAAAAACATGATCCCTAATTCTGACGAAAATCCTTACACCATAAGAGTAGTATCTGATGTCCTCGAATCAAACGGTTCGTCATCAATGGCTACTGTTTGTGCCGGTACTTTGTCATTAATGGATGCCGGAGTTAAGATCATAAGCCCTGTTTCAGGTATAGCTATGGGATTGATTGCCGATACCAAAACCGGAAGATATGCTATATTATCTGATATCCTTGGCGACGAGGATCATCTAGGTGATATGGATTTCAAAGTAACAGGAACACATAAAGGCATAACAGCCTGCCAAATGGATATTAAAGTTGATGGGCTTTCATACCAGGTTTTATCCGAAGCACTGGAACAAGCCAGGCGTGGACGACTTCATATTCTTGGAGAAATGGAAAAAGTAATTGCGAAACCAAGAGATGACTATAAATCTTTTGTTCCACGAATCGTCAAGATGACCATTCCGCGTGAATTCATCGGTGCTGTAATAGGACCGGGAGGTAAAATAATTCAGGAAATGCAGCGCGAAACCAATTCAACAATTGTAATTGAAGAGGTTGGCGAATTCGGTATCATTGATATTGTTTCAAGTGATCAGGAATCTATTGAAAAAGTAAAAAACCGTATCAAGCAAATCGTTGCTGTTCCCGAAATTGGTGAGGTTTATATGGGTAAAGTAAAAAATATAACCACTTTTGGTGCTTTTGTTGAAATTCTACCTGGAAAAGACGGGCTGCTCCATATTTCGGAAATTGACTGGGCAAGGCTGAAATCTGTAGAGAGCGTTCTGAATGTTGGAGATGAAATTGAGGTTAAACTTATTGATATTGACAGCAAAACCGGTAAGCTTAAACTTTCACGTAAAGTGTTGCTGCCTCGTCCTCCGCGCACCGAATATTAATATTATTTAATATTATCCGATTATTTATCACTTTTTTTGAAACCAAACCTTATCATTATACGTAAATAGATAGCTATAAATTCGTCAATACCATGAGACAACTTAAAATCACCAAGCAAGTAACCAACCGTGAAACAGCGTCTCTTGATAAATATTTACAGGAAATAGGAAGAGTTGACCTGATCACAGCTGATGAAGAAGTTGCACTGGCTCAGCGCATTAAACAAGGTGACCGTGAAGCCCTTGAAAAATTAACCAAATCGAACCTGCGTTTTGTGGTTTCAGTTTCAAAACAATACCAGAACCAGGGGTTAAGTCTTCCTGATTTGATAAACGAAGGCAACCTCGGACTCATTAAAGCTGCACAACGCTTTGATGAAACCAGAGGATTTAAATTCATTTCTTATGCTGTTTGGTGGATACGCCAGTCAATACTTCAGGCATTAGCTGAACAATCACGTATAGTACGGTTACCACTGAATAAAATTGGTTCTATAAATAAAATTAATAAAGCTTATGCACGACTTGAACAAGAGTTTGAGCGTGAACCAAATGTAACTGAAATTGCAGAATTACTTGATATTACCGAAGCCGAAGTAAAAGACTCAATGCGTAATTCAGGACGACATATTTCAATGGATGCACCCCTTGTGCAGGATGAAGACAATAACATGTACGATGTATTGAAAAGTGATGAAGTTGCAACTCCCGAAACAGCACTCTTATACGAAAGTCTGCGAAAAGAGATTGACAGAGCAATGTCCACTCTTAGTCAAAAAGAAGCTGATATAATACGATTGTATTTTGGCCTGAACGGCAGTCATCCTATGACCCTGGAAGAAATAGGTGAGAAATTTCAACTTACCCGCGAAAGAGTTCGTCAGATAAGAGAAAAAGCTATAAGGCGCCTGAAACAGACATCAAGATCAAAAATCCTGAAAACATATTTAGGATAATGAAACATTTAGTTGCTCCTTCACTGCTTTCAGCCGATTTTTCTAATCTTGCAAAAGAAATCGAAATGGTGAACAACAGCCTTGCCGACTGGTTTCATCTCGATATCATGGATGGTGTATTTGTACCGAATATTTCATTTGGCTTTCCAGTCGTTAAAGCAATAAAAAAGCTTGCTGTTAAGCCTCTGGATGTTCATCTGATGATAGTAGAACCCGATCGATATATTCAGGATTTCAAAGAAGCAGGAGCTGATATTCTAACCGTTCAATACGAAGCTTGTGTGCATTTGCACCGTACGGTGCATTCAATACGTGAAGCAGGAATGAAAGCAGGGATTGCACTAAATCCTCACACCCCAATAAACTTGCTCGAAAATATTGTGAGTGATGTTGATTTATTGCTGGTTATGTCAGTAAATCCGGGTTTTGGAGGTCAGAAATTTATTCGGAATACTTATGAAAAAATAGCAAGACTAAAAGATCTGTTGCTGAGAAAAAATTCGCAAGCTTTAATTGAAGTTGATGGCGGGGTTGGGCTTGATAATGCACAACAGCTTATAAACAACGGAGTAGATGTGTTGGTAGCCGGTAATGCTATTTTCAACACTACAGATCCGGCTGAAATCATCAGATTATTAAAGAAACTGGAATAAAAAAAGTTTCAGATTTCTCAAAACAGGAATTCACAAAAAAATCCACACCCTGCATTTTAATTTCAGAGTTACTGTTTTGGTAATAAGGACAGTTTATTCAATAAAAAGTCAGGGACCATGGGTGTAGCAGAGAAAATAAGCAGTTTGCAGAATCTGCGTGTGAAAGAGATCGTAAAACTCTATCGTTCAAGAAATCGAAAAGAGAATAATCTGATTGTTGTTGAAGGTATTGCTGAAATAAAAATGGCTGTATCATCCGGACTTAAAGCTGAATATTTCATGATACATCCTGCTTTATTCAATGAAACTGAATTGTACGGGAATAAGGATATTTTTGGCAACACTCAATGCTTTGAAGTAAACAGTCAGGTTTTCAATAAGATCACTTATCGCCAGAACAATGAAGGAATCTTGGCAGTAATGCAAGCCGAAAACCTCATTTTAAATGACATTAAATTGTCAGATCTTCCTTTGATTATTGTTCTGGAAGCAGTTGAAAAACCCGGCAATCTTGGTGCTGTATTACGTACTGCTGATGCCGTTGGAGCCGATGCAGTAATTGTTTGCGATCCTCAAACCGATATTTATAACCCTAATGTAATTCGCTCTTCACTGGGCTGTGTATTTACAAAACAAATAGCTGTTTGCAGTTCCGAAGAAGCTTTTCAATGGCTAAAAAGAAATAATATTGAACCCATTGCCGCCTCTCTTTCAGCTACTAAATTGCATTTCAATACCAATATGAATAAACCTGTTGCTTTTATTATGGGAACTGAAGCCAGTGGTTTGACTGATTTCTGGTTGCAAAACACAAAAACTCAGGTAATGATCCCTATGCTTGGCAAAATTGATTCACTAAATGTTTCAGTATCAATGGCAATACTTGTTTATGAAGCTCTGAGGCAAAGAAATTATGCTGGTTCAGATACTGCGGCAAAAAAATGATCCCTGCCCTGTTCAGGTTTGCAGGAATTCATCTTTTAATAATCCATAAACAATTATATTGTGGTAACTACCCCAATGTTTTAAATGTAAGCGTAACTCACCTTCCGGTTTCATACCAAGCTTTTGCATCACCCTCCCCGAAGCATCGTTTTTCTCCAGATGTTGAGCAAAAACCCTGTTCAAACCCAAATACTCAAAGCCATAATTCAAAACCTCCTGTGCAGCTTCAGTGCAATATCCATTATTCCAGTAAGGGACACCGATCCAGTAGCCCAATTCAGCATGATCGTGCTGATGTGCCAGTGTAAGACCAATAGCCCCTACGAGCTTTTTATCCTCTTTCAGACAAATAGCCAAAATAACCGACCTGCTCCTTGCGAAATCATCAGCATGTGTTGCGATCCATTCTTCGGCAAGTCCATCAGGATAGGGATAAGGAATATTAAGTGTGGTAGCGGCAATCTCTTTATCCCCGGCAAGAAACTGTACACGTGCGGCATCCGACTCATCAAACGGTCTTAATATCAGTCTTTTAGTATACAATGTGGGATATTGCATGTATTTGAGTTCTAATATACGTTTTGAAATAAACCCAAATGAAAATTCATAACCGTATTGTGTATTCGTATGTTACAGGCTTTTCTTTAGCCGGTTTTTCAGGAACCTGTGGTTTTTTGGCTTCCTGCTTATAAGTTATAGTGTACTGGAGCTTTGTAGCAGAAAGTTTAAAATTGATATTGGTTTTAGTTGTAACCCTGAGACGCATGCCTCTGTTCTTTACTTTTTTAAATCGTAATAAACTTATCACCCGAACAGCTTCTTCATCGCAGCCATATCCTATTCCATTTAAAACCCTCGGATTATGCACAAATCCATTATCATCAATTTCGTATTCTACCAATACTTTACCTTCAACACCTGCTTCAAGGGCTTCTTTCGGGTAACGAAGATTTTCGGCTATAAACTTCCTGAATTCTTCTTTACCCCCTCCATAACGAGGTATCTCAAGAAACTTTTTCTTTTTTCTATACTCATTCATAATATTCCTATTGTTGTGCAAAGATAACACCCGCTGAACGATTTTATCCAATCTTTATTAAACAAAATCAAATTGTTGCCTTGAAAACTTATATCTTCGCATTCTTAAACAATCCTATGTGCTAAGGTAATTACTACTTAGTAGACCTGATTAAGATATTCATTATTAATCATTTGGACTTAATAATCAATTAAAACACTCTCTTATTATGAATGCCATTAAAACCTTTGCTTTACTAATTATTCTGAACCTGCTGACAATTCATGTGTTTGCCGGCAACCCTCTTGAAGTCAGAAAAATAGTTTTAAAAAACGGATTAAGCGTTTATTTGAATGAAGACCACAGTAAACCTGAAATTTTTGGTGCCATAGTTGTGAAGGCAGGAAGCCGTAACGACCCGGAAGATGTCACAGGCCTGGCACATTATTTTGAACATATTATGTTTAAAGGCACTGATAAAATAGGAACCATTGACTGGAAAACCGAAAAATATTATCTCGACAGTATTTCAATGTTTTACGACCGACTTGCCGAAACCACTGATGAAAATGCAAGAAAAAACATTCATGCTGAAATCAACCGATTATCAATAAAAGCAGCAGAATATGCAATACCAAACGAAACTGATATTTTGTTGCGCGATATTGGTGGTGCCAATCTGAACGCAGGAACAGGATTTGACCAGACTGTTTATTATAACTCATTTCCTGCCTATCAGCTTGAAAAATGGATGGAGATATATGCTGAACGTTTCCGTAATCCAGTTTTCAGGCTTTTTCAATCAGAACTAGAAACTGTTTATGAAGAAAAAAATCTATACAGCGACATCCCTATTCAAATGATGTTCGAAGATTTCCTGAAAACACACTATAAGGATCACCCATATTCCAGACCTATCATTGGGTTAACCGAGCATTTGAAAAATCCCCGTATTAGCAAAATGATGGAGTTCTACAACACATGGTATGTTGCCAATAACATGGCATTGATACTTGCCGGCAGTTTCGATACAGAGCAAATCATCCCAATGATTGAAAAAAAGTTCGGTTCCTGGCGCAGTGGAGAATTACCTAAACTACCCGACTATCCTCTTGCTCCATTTAATTATAGAGAACAAAAACAGGTTCGTATGAGTCCAATAAGGATTGGAATTATGAGTTTCCGTACTATCCCCGTAGGGCATCCTGATGATCCGGCTATGGAAATAGCCACCAAACTATTATCAAACGAAGCAGGTACAGGTATCTTTGATCAGGCTGTTATGGACAATAAAATTATGGAAATGCAGCCATTTTCGTTTCAGGCTACTGACCATGGCAGCTATATGATATTGTTTATTCCCAAAATTGTGGGGCAGAGTTTCAGAAGTGCCGAAAACATTGTAAATAACGGGCTTACAGCTTTAAAATCAGGAAATTTCTCCGATGAACTTCTCCAGGCATCTAAGCTTGAATTCCGTAAAGAGTTTCAACGTGGTCTTGAAAGTGTCGAAAACCGTGCATACATGCTCATCGAAGCTTTTACCGAAAACAAAGAATGGGAAGATGTACTCAACGAAATGAAGGAAGTTGAAGCAGTTACAAGGGAAGATATTATACGTGTTGCAAATACTTACTTAGGTGATAATCGTCTGGTTTATTTATCGAAAATGGGCTTTCCAAAAAAGGATAAACTTGAGAAACCTGACTGGAAACCTGTAATTCCTCAAAACACTGAAAAGAAATCAGAATTTGCCTTGCGGCTTGACAGAATGTTTGAGCAATGGGAAGAACCCAAATTTATTGAATTCGGGGAAGATGTAAGGTTCGAAACGGTAAACCCGGGTTTCGAATTTTATTATACCCCAAACCCATTTAACGAAATATTCACACTCACTCTCAAATTCAAAAAAGGAAATCTTCATGATAGACTAATTGGCGGTGCAGCAGAATATATGAATCTGATAGGCACAACTGAACATTCGTTTAAGGAGTTTAGCAGCAAAATGCAAAACATCGGGGCAGATGTCAGTATATCAGCTGATAACAATAATTTATACGTAAATATTGAAGGCTTTGACGATAAATTTGAAGAAACAATTAAATTAGTAAATGAGTTGCTTTCAAATCCTAAAAAAGACGATACCCAGCTCGAAAAATTCCTTCAGGGAGTGAAAGCCAACAGCAAGATGCTTCGCGAAGACCCGATGACCATTGGTAATGCATTGTACCAGTATGCTTTATACGGCAACAATTCACAATATATACGCAATATCACTTATAAAGAAGCAAAAAAACTAACAGGAGATCAGTTAATCGCTGTATTCAAAGACGCGCTAAACTCAGAGGGTGAAATCCTTTATACCGGCAGCCTGCCATATGAACAGGTAAAAAACTCAACTGCAATATTTACAAAGATCTCAAAACAACCTGTTAAGAATGAATATATTGAACTATCCCGTAATGATTTTTCTGAGAACTCAGTATATATTCATCATAATGCCAAAGCGCGGCAAAGCAACATAAACTTTTATGTTCAGGGAGAGGTACTTAGTGAGCAGGAAATAGCTATGAGCAATGTTTTCAATGAATATTTCGGAGCAGGAATGAGCTCTCTTGTTTTTCAGGAAATACGGGAGTTCCGCTCATTATCATATGCTGCTTATGCAACTTATCGTACTGCTTTCTTTAAAAAGAATCCTGCACATCTATTGGGATACATGAATACCCAAAGCGATAAAACTATTGAAGGTATTCAGGCAATGACAGACCTTATCACCAGTATGCCAGAAAAACCCGAACGCATTGAAGGCATACGCAAAGCTATGTTGCAATCAATATTTACTTCTCAGCCTGAATTCCGCGATCTGGGAAATACTGTGGCACGCTGGCGGATGCAGGGCTACGACAATGACCCCAGAAGATTCCGTATTACAATATATAACCGTCTGAATTTTACAGATATTCTGAATTTCTATAAAAAACATATCGGCAGAAAACCTTATTTGATAACAATTACCGGAAATATTACAAAAGCTGATCGTATAGAATTAGAGAAATTCGGCAAACTGATTGAACTTAAATACGACAACTTTGTAAGAGAATAAGGGTAGCATATTTAGTTTTTTTAAGTGCAGAAAAAAGACCTTTTTAAGGTCAGATAAAAATGTACTTTTATCGGTCTTGGTTTTAATGGAATACTGACTGTTTTATGTCAGTTTAAAATTATAAGGCACGCTGTTAATCTAACTGATTATCAGCGTTTTAACTGCAATAGTAATTTACTTTTTTATTGAGTAAGTCTGATGTAATACGATTTGTATTTACAAAATAGTCCAAACTGTTTTGTAAATATACAAACGTAATACCGATGGTTTAAATATATAGAACAATTGAGCAGAGCGAAAATTGGTCTATTATATTTTTCCAATCGGTATAAAAACCTGTAAGTGAAAAATGAAACCTCATTTCATTATTTCAATTTTAGTTGTTTTGGCCCTGCCAATTAATGCAGCCAGTCAGAACACAACTAATTCTGCAATGAGTTCAGCATATTTCATTCCTAATCAGCACTCTGACAACTCAAAACCAATATTTTATGAACCACAATCGCCTTTGTCTGAAAATGAGATACATGTTTTCAAAGCCTTGTCAGAACAGGAACTTCAGGATATTGCCAATGAAACAGATCCTCCGGCTATTGGAATAGAAAGGAAATTCAAAATACCAATATTTTTTGATCTAAGCAGCACAGAAATTCCCGAAAAAGGAGAAATCACTGTACCGGGAGGAAGACTTACAAGAGTCAATGCTGATCTTTTGATTTTCACAATGATGATAAAATCAGTTAATGCGGGCGAAATTCGTATTTGCATTACTGAGGGTTATTTCCCACACGGCACAGTAATAAATCTCTTTGGCAGCAACGATCAGGCTTTTAGCCATAGGAACATACAAGGAAATCTGCCTGAATATGGATTTTTTACTAAAACTATTTTTTCTGACAGCCTTGTTTTTCAGGCAGTTATTCCATCTGCCAATTTCAAACATCAGCTGTATTTCAAAATACCAATGATCATTCATGTTGAAAATGCTTTTTACTATCGTTTAAATAACCGTGATTGCTACGAAGATGTTAACTGTGATGAAGCTGAGCAGTATCCTTTCATAGATGATTTGAAGAAAAGCACTGCAAGACTGATTTTTTTCATCAGTCCATATTATTATGTTTGTTCAGGAAGCCTATTGAATGACTTGCGTTTAAATGATTTTCAACCTTTTTTACTGACTGCCAGTCATTGTATTAACACTCAGGCAGCAGCAGCATCTGTGGAAGCGAGATTCGATTATCACACCATTTCATGTAATGGAGCAGAAAATCCTGAAGTTATACTTGTTAACGGTTCGAACCTGATAGCTACAAACAGTGATACAGATTTTTCCCTTCTCCTGCTACAGAAACAACCATCGGGGGAGAGGGTTTTTCTTGGCTGGGATACAAAAGCTGCTGAAGATGACGAGATTTTGCATTCTGTTCATCTTCCGGCAGGTTCAACCCAAAAATACACACGTCATCAAAACAGGATTGATCCTGTTAACCTGTGCAGTGGCAGCCCGACAGACAAATTTTACTATACCCGTACTCAGGCTGGACAAGCCAGCGGGGGAAGTTCCGGCGGCTTACTTATAAAAAACAATGGCAAAGTTGCCGGACAATTGCAAAGCACATGTATAGGAACTGGTTACAATCCATGTAATTACAGCACTTATTACCATACCTGGGGCAGATTTGACAAATCATATTCTGATAATGACCTGCAATACTGGCTTGCAGATGGAGGTTCAACCGTAAGTATCAGTATTTCAGATCAAAACCTTGATTTTGGCGAGACAACTACAGGCTATAATGACACTCTGACTATTAAAATAACCAATGACGGGCTGATAACACAACATCTGAACCTGCAGATAACTTCCATTGATATCACGGGGATCAATTCTTTTGAATTCTCAGCCCATCCTCAGGGCGAACTTTATATGCCACCCGGAGGATCGGGTTTCATTGATATTGTGTTTTCGCCACAATATGCCGGAACCAAAACAGCAACACTTGAAATATTTCATAATGCCGACCTTACTCCTAGTCCATTAAATATTCCCTTATCAGGAATATCCACAGGTCAGGCAACGAACTTACACTTGCAAAACATAAATATATCAGGTGGTAATAATATTTGCTTTGATGCTTATGAAACAATACTGCTTGGTGGCAACAATTCTTATTTTGTTGTTGAGGATCAAAGTATTATTGAGTTAATTGCCGGGCAAAATATTTTAATTAAGGAAGGAGCTCATTTTCAAAACGGTTCAAATGTACTTGCACGAATTGACACAGAAGGGATTTTCTGTGATCAAGTGAAACAAAATTTTTTATCAGAAATATCATTTTTATCGCTATCTGATACAAACAAACCGGATAATTCACTGTTTAACGTATACCCTAATCCAACCCGAGGCATAATCATAATTAACACTGTTGAAAAGTCTGATGACTTAACCGTACAACTTGAGGTTTTTGATATTTATGGTAATCTGGTGTTTAACTCGGAGTTTAAAAGTGAAATACAGCACAAAGTCAACTTAACTAATTTATCGCCAGGCATCTATATGTTAAAGCTTCTTAGCGGTACTTCAGCAGATATAAAAAAATTAGTTATTTTATAATTTTAACATTCTACATTAACAACTTGCTTATACACAACCGAATAACAAATTATTATATTTATGTATTATAGTACCTAAATAGCCATATTAAAAATTCCTCAGTAATTAATAAACACATAAAAATAGAAATCATGAAAAACGTAAAACACATCAAAATCTGGATATTGAAAACAGTAGTTTTTGGTATTCTGTTAACTATTTCAGCTTCGGGTTATGCCTGCGAAGCATGTAATCGCCTTTTTCTTAAACGCCTTTTAAGCGAACAAAAAGAAGGCAGCCTCGTATCTCAGCAGTTGCTTGCAACAATTACTGCACAGGAGCTTTCAGCCGGAAACAATCCTGCATGGGTTTCAGAAGCATTAGCTGAAAATAATCTGATTGCGGCTGATTATAAAAATGCCTTAAGCGATATGGTACTGGCTTCAAATGATATGCCAGCAGCATCAGCCGGACAAAGTGTAGCCAGAACTGGTGGAAGTCTTCCGACTAACCATGAGTTCATTGAAATTATATCGAGAGATAAAAAACTCTCAATTCCTGAAACAAGTTATGTTCCTCAAAACACTAAACCCGACAAAAAAGTGAGCATAAGTCTTGAAGAAGACGATGTTTATATTGGTAATGGTGTTATTTATAAAGGATTTACAATTGATGGTAAGATTCCGGGTACAACTGTTATAGTTGATGAAGGAGATATTGTTGAATTTACTATAATAAACAAGGGGCATATACCACATGGAGCTTCAATTCATGCTGCATATACTCAAACCTCAAAATATTTGGGTAAAATCCAGCCTAACGACAGTGCAACCGTTGTTTTTAAAGCAACCTTACCGGGAGTTTACATGTACCACTGTGCGCCAGGCGGTCATGCCATTCCAATGCATATCATATTCGGGCAATATGGAATGATGGTTGTAAAACCCAAAAAACAGTATGAACTTGAAAAAGTGCTCAACAAATCACCTGATATTGAACTATATCTTGTCCAACATGAATATTATTCAAGTGGAAAAGATGCTATGGAAGGTCAGGGCAAGCCAATGTACACTGCTTTCAATGGTAAGCTGTTTCGCTATGTTGAGGAACCAATAGTTGGAAAACCTGGTGATTATGTCCGCATTAATTTTCTGAATGCCGGTCCCAATCTGCTTTCTACATTTCACATTGTAGGAATAATGTGGGATTTTGTTTACTGGCAAGGCAATCCTGACAATAAATTCATTGGTGGTCAAACAGTTACTGCAGGTCCGTCCGATTCATGGGTTATAGAGTTCAGGATTCCGCCAGACGAGGGCAGTTATCTGATGTTAACGCATGCTGTTGGCTCAACTGACAGAGGTGCTCTTGGATTGCTTGTTTGCGATAAGAACGCAAATTCAGGACTGACGCTTCTTGCTGAAGGAATTAAATACACTGATGAGCAAATGGCTGAATACCGTAAAAAATCGAACCGCACTATTACTCCTTTTGCAGTTGGCTCACCCGATGTTGATGTTCCGGTAGTTTATGGCAACGATACAAAAGAAGTGACTATAAAAATCATGGGGAACTCATATTTTCCCAAAGTTGTACAGGTTACTCCGGGAACTACTATCACCTGGGTAAATGAAGACGTTTTTACTTATATGGATGGAGAATTTTCGGGGATTCATAATGTTTTGGTAAAAGATGGCCCGGATCGTTTTGCATCTCCCCTTCTGGCTCACGCCGAAACTTATTCAGAAGTGCTAAGCAAAGAGGGCGAATACACATACATATGTACCCCTCATCCGTATATGGAAGGGAAAATTATAGTTGCTAAAGATAAGTACGATATCAGATATGCTTCAGCAGGACCTGCAGCAAACACTTCACTGGTCTGGTTTATTCTTGTTTTATCAGCTTTAGCACTTATGATAGGTTTAATAGCACTGATTAATAAATAATCAGCTATAGCTCAGAGGTTTGAGATATAAAAAAATGAAGCCTGTGTATAAAATAAGGGTTTTATTCGCTCAATGATTTGATGAACTCTATAATAAGCTGAACATCTTCTTCGCTTATTACATTCTCATAGGATATCATCTGTCCTTTGTTGAAACCTTCAACAATGTCGTCATCCGGGAAATATATTGAGTGGCGGATATACTCGTCATCAATTATAATTTCTCGCTTTACATTATTAGTGAATACGGTTACATTCTGACCATAAATACCCTTGAATGTAGGTCCAATTACCATTGAGCCATCGAAAGAATGACAAGCCTGGCAACCATTTCTTTCCGCAATTCTACGCCCACGAGTTGCCGGATCAACCTCTGTAGTCTTAACCGGACCATACCATGAAGAATAATCTTCTTCTGACATTACAACTACTTCACTTAACATCATTGCTTCCTGAACTCCTCCATATAACTCAGCTCCATAAAGATCAAATTCTCCTTCGGTTGTAGCTTCGAACCATGCATGACCATATTCAAGTCCCGGGTTCATATCTTCTTTCATACGGAAAGCAGGAATAAAAAGTGAATGGATTACATCTTCGGCATCAAGATATAGTTTAACAGGCTTCCCAACAGGCACATACAGCTTTTCTGACACTTTATCATTATCATATTTGAATGAAAAACCATCCTCGAGGCTGGCATTCACTGTAACCTCAATATAATCATCGGGTGTTTCCCGCATTGAAACCCATCCCGTCCAGCCATAATAATAGATTATAACTACGAGTCCAAGAAGAATAATAGTCCATACAAGTTCAAGTGTAGGATACCCTTTGATCTGAACAGCTTTGGGGTGTCTTCTTTTATTGTATCGGTACATGAACAGGATAATTGTAAGGGAAATACCAATTAAAAGAAATAAAGTAATACCCATTATGACACCGAACGTTGTGTCAACACCTTCAACAAATGTGGATGCTCCTGAAAACATATCTATATTATAGTTATTTTAGACAAATCAAAATTATTAATTTACAACCTGTAGTTTAAAAGCCATTAGTTAAAACCTAAACATCTTCATTCAACATTAAAAAATCTGTATTTCTCAAATCTCCCCAAAAAACCCAATCTACTGTACAACAACCCTCCGGCTTTAATAAACCCGGTTCATATAATCAAAGAATGTTATAAACAGCATAAACAGAAATATCACTATCACCAATGTAGTCATGATTTTATAGAACCTGCTTTCAAACTTCAGGTTCATAAAATATGCCAACACAATTAAAGCTTCGGCACCTGCTATTAACAATGAAGCAGCAGTATTGCACGGACCTAATTCAAATCGGGTAATAAACACTGATAAAGCTGTTAATACAAGCAAAGCAACAAGTGCCCATAAATATGTGCAATAACCTGAACTATGTGTTTTATTTTTGCTCATAACCATTCAATTTAACGAATTAGGTAAAACAAAGGAAACAGGAAAATCCATATTAGTACCACAAGATGCCAGAACAATCCGAAATTCTCAAATAAATGATAATTTTCGCTGTTTATCCTGTTTTTTATAATCCTGAAAAAAATATAAATAATAAATATTAATCCAATCAAAATATGCAATGCATGCAAACCTGTCATCACAAAATATAATCCAAAAAACAGGATGGTTCCAGGACCTAATTCATGTAAAGTATTCGTGTCAGGGAGAAAGCCCTCATTGATCCTGGTACCCCATTCAAAATATTTGTAAAGTAGAAATGCTATGGCAAATAAAATTGTAATTCCAAGAGTCAATAACGACAGGTTTTTGTTGTTTTTCTGAATTGCCGTCACTGAAATAGCCATTGTTGTACTGCTTATCAGCAATATGATAGTACTGATTATTCCAACAGTCAATTCAAGTTCATTACCGGCAAGTTTAAAAGCTGCCGGATTTCTAGAGCGATAGGCAGTATAAACAATAAAAAGTGCACCAAAAAGTAACAGCTCAGCAAAAATAAACAGCCACATGCCAAACTTGGAGACATCATGTTCATCCTGCCCGGGTACATTATAAATATTTGTTTTCATTGATTCTGATACTTTTAATTATAATCGTAAGGATCATTTGTAATAACAGGGAGTTTATCAAAATTCACTGATGGTGGTGGGGTCGAAATAGTCCATTCAAGCGTTTTACCGCCCCAGGGATTCATATCATCACATTTTCTACCAAATCTCGCGTTACGGATTAAATTGATTATAATAATCAATGCACCCAAAATCAAAATAATAGCACCTGTTGAAGAAGCAAGATTACCTGGCTGGAATCCAGGGGGATAATCATAAAAATGTCCTGGTAATCCCTGATAACCTAACATAAACATAGGCAAAAACAGAAGATTGAATCCAACAAAAAATACTAGGAATCCAATATTAGCCCATTTTTTATTATACATACGCCCAAATATTTTTGGAAACCAATAATGTATGGCTCCCATAAATGCAAAACTCACACTTCCAAATACTATATAATGAAAATGAGCAATCTCAAATTGGGTTCTATGAACATATACATTGGTAGCAAGCGAACCAAACATCAAACCGGTAAGTCCTGCTATCAGGAAAATAAAAATAAAAGATACAGCCCAATAAAATGGAGTTGTAATATTGAGCGAGCCTTTATGCATGGTGCCAAGCCAGTTGAGCACCACAACAATCATGGGAACTGTAATAATAAGAGCAAAAAATGAGAACAATGACAAGGCTCTGTCGCCAATGCCACTGGTAACCATGTGCTGTCCCCACACAAAAAATCCTAAAAATGCAATGGCAAGCAGTGCAACAACAGTTGTTCTGTAGCTAAAGATGGTTTTTTGTGAAAAGGTTGGTATGATTTCAGAAATGATTCCCATAGCTGGCAAAATCATTATATAAATTGCAGGACGAGCATAAATCCAGAACAGATGCTGATACAAAGTCGGATCTCCTCCAAGCATGGGATCAAGCATACCAATTGCCATGGTGCTTTCGGCAAATATCATAAACAATGCAATTACAAGAACCGGAGTAGCAAGCAACTGAATCCAGGCAGCAGCATAAAGAGACCAGGGGAATAATGGCATTTTGAACCAGGACATTCCCTGCGCCCTGTAACGATGAACAGTAACTATAAAATTAATTCCAAGGGCAATGGAAGATAATCCGATCAGAAAAATACCTATAACAACCGGTAAAATATTTGCATTTATTAAAATACCATAAGGAATATTGAATGTCCATCCGGAATCGAATCCGCTATAATATCCGAATTGAGAAAGCAAAATAAATATTATCCCAATTATGTAAACATACCATGACACAAGATTTAACTTTGGAAATGCCACGTTATTAGTCCCTAACATAATAGGAAGAAAGAAATTTCCAAAAACTGCTGTAAGTCCTGGTATTGCAACTGCAAATACCATTATAATGCCATGCAGGGTAGATAACACACTAAAAGATTCTGATCCCATTATATTAGCACCCGGTGCCATGAGTTCGAGCTTCATCAATAAGCCCTGGATAGCCCCAACAATAAAAAAGATTGTAATAACAAAAAGATAGAGTAATCCAATACGCTTGTGATCAGTGGTGCATATCCAGGAATAAAGGTTTTTAAGTCGCCCTTTAAATCTGCTCTCTTCTTTAAGATAACTCACATGCTGTTGTGATACAATGCTTTCGCTCATAGTTTATTGTTCTTTTGGAATGTATTTACTGGTTTTATTACCTATCAAAAAGAAAAAAATCCTACTTACAAAATGCGCCTTTCCTCTTAAGGCATTTGTAAGATTACATATATGGTTCTGAAATCCAGATACGTATAAACTATTAGAATTATTTTTGGCAAACAATTCTGATTTAACCGAAACTGGTTTTGAAATCAACCGATTAACAAAAACGCTTTCATTCTTTTGAGTAAAATCCCGAAAAGTATCCCCGTTCTGAACTTTTATTTCAAGTTCAGGCGGGGTACCATATATGATGACAGGATTTTTAAACATAAAATCAGAATGTTATATTGATTATAAATGACGGTGTTTACTTTCTTCAAGAAATGGGTGATTAACCGGTATTAATGGGGTTTTACTCAAAAGAATGAATACTAAATAGAGATATAAGCCAAGAAAACCAATAAAAGTGAATATCTCAATCAGTCCAATATTACATTTTCCAATACTGCCCGGCATAATCTGTAAATATACACTAATCCACATGCCAAGTAGCAGTAACATGCTTAATACAACCATAACAGTTTTTGTTCTTGCTACTTTATCATTCATCAATGCCAGAAAAGGAATTGCAAAATTCAAGGCAAAATCCAGATAAAACATTAGGCTCCATTCCCCGCTCATTCTTGGTTTGTAATAAACAGTTGTTTCAGGAATATTAGCATACCATATAATCAGAAACTGAACGAACCATAAATATCCCCACACTATGCTAAATCTGAAAAGATAACGTACAAAATCATGACGATGAGCCTCGTTCATAATGGTGAAATAGCCTTGCTTCTGTAGCCATAATAAAAGAAGTATCATAAATGCTACAGCATAATACATGGTTGCAAGTAGATTTTTCAAACCAAATAAAGTGCTGAACCAATGCGCATCAATAGTCATTATCCAGTCAATAGTAGCCATAGTAAAGGTAAATACTATTGCAAAAATAAATGCTCCGGAAGCTGTGATATGTTTTTCAATATGCAGAGTTCCCTGAATATCTTCTTTCAATGATAATTTACGCATCCACCAGGCAAATCCAATCCACAGAGCAAAGTAAAAGACAGCTCTGATATAGAAAAATGTAACATTAAGATAAGATGATTTATAAATCAGCAGTTCGTCAGAAGCAACAGCTTCTTTATCAGTCCATTCGTACAAAGCAGGCATGCCAAAATACAAAACCAGTACAATAATAAACCCGATTGGAAGCCAAATACCTGCAGCAAGCGGAATGCGCTGGAACAAAGCTGACCATCCTGAATTGGTTACATATTGTATTGCATAAAAGAAAAGTGCTCCTATTGAAAGCATAAGAAAAACATAATTATTCAACAGGATGTTTGCCCATGTACGGTCAGGATTTGTAACGAATCCTAAAATAATGCCAATAAGGCCAACTACTACCAATGCTGCGAATAAAATACGCCAACTACGTTTGTATTGAAATTTCATTTCCATGGCTAATGCTATTATTTTTGTTTCCGAAGTACTTCCTCAATATACATTACAATCTTCCATCTGTCTTCAGGTTTAACCAACACTTCATGTGCAGCCATTGTACCCCAACCTTTCGTAATCACATGAAAAATCTCACCTGAGGGTTTTTCCAGAATATCACCTTCAACCAATGTTGCTGGTTTCACAAGGAATTTTCCTGATGTATATAATATTCCATCTCCTTTTCCATCCACACCATGACAATGCATGCAAAATATCTCATATTTTGCTTTGCCTTCGGCTATAAGTTCATTATTAACTTCAAAAGGATTTGTAAGCTCTTTGCCAGCCAATTCTCTTGATTCAAAAGAGTTATCGTAAGGATATGGCACAAAACCTATTGGAATTGTACCTTCAGGGGCTTCCTGCATTATTTGTCCATCGGGTAAAACCGGATGTTCACTATAAGTTTTATAAGCTGCTGAATTGAACATATCAGGAAAATAATCGTAACCTCTGTCCATCCGGCTGCGATCACAACTACTGACAATTAAAACTGTAAGCATTAATAGCAGAGTTATACGTCCTTTTAAAGTAATATGACTGGATTTCATATTCATATATTTCTTAAGTTCAAAATTCTTCATGTCTTATTTCAATTGCACCGCTGTTTCTCATTAAAGATTCAACATCAGCTACTGTATTCTTCTGGTCAATAACTACAAAAAACTTGTCATCCATAGCACCTATACCTGGCATTTTTGCTTTCTTACCCGGATACATAGCTGTGCGTCCGATAAAGGCAAATACTGTCAGAGTAGCAGTTCCCAGAATAGTTATAAGATAAATGATCACAACCATAGGAGGAAATGAAAATGTAGGTTTTCCACCATAACTTAGCGGATAATTTATAACAGAAGTGTAATAAACAAACAGAAATGTTAAAATTGCAGCTACTGCACCAAAAATAAAAGCCAGATGAGGTAAACGGGTAGGCTTGGTCACTAACGAAAGAATATCGTGACTTGCAAAGGGTCCGTACACATCATTAATTTTTACTTTATTTTCCTTAAGTTTTTTAATGGCGCTAACCACACGGTTCTCATCATCAAAAACTCCTATAACTGATTTTTTACTCATACTGACCTCCTATTCTTTTTCTTTATTTTCTTCGTAGCCAAGTTTACTAATCCCTTTTACTTCATTAATGGCAATGATAGGAATGAACCGGATAAACATCAGCATACCAGCCATAAACAAACCGAATGTTCCTACATATAATCCTATATCAACAAGTGTAGGTTTGTAAGTTGCCCAGTTTGCAGGCAAAAAATCCTGAGAAAGTGATGATACAATGATCACGAAACGTTCGAACCACATTCCTATATTAATCATAATAGAAATAATAAACAGCCAGAATAAGCTCTTTCTGAATTTCTTAAACCAGAAAAACTGCGGCATTATAGCGTTACATAAAACCATAATCCAGAAATCAGAAGAAAAATTACCTGAAGCCCTGACATGCAGGAAAGTAAAAGCTTCGTATTCTACCCCAGAATACCAGGCAATAAAGATTTCCATTAAATAAGATGAACCGATGATCAAGCTGCCAAATTGTAGAACCCTGGCTATGAACTCCAAATGCTTATCGGTCACAAAGTCTTTGATCTTCAATACCTTCCGTAGCATGATCATGATCGTAAGCACCATTGCAAAACCTGAGAATATAGCTCCAACAAAGAAGTAAGGCGGAAAAATTGTAGTATGCCATCCCGGAATAACCGAAACTGCAAAGTCAAGTGCAACAATAGAGTGAACTGAGATCACCAGAGGTGCTGCAAGTCCGCCCAAAATCTTATTCAGTGATTCATAACGATTATATTGGATTGCCGAGCCACTCCATCCCATTGCAAAAATCCCGTAAATAGTCTTTTTGAATTTACTTTTTGATCTGTCGCGAATAGTAGCCAAATCGGGGATCATACCAAAATACCAAAGTGTGATTGACATCAACAGATAAGTGCTGATGGCGAGTACGTCCCAAAACAATGGTGAATTATAGTTAAGCCAAAGTGGTCCACGGGTATTAGGGTAAGGAAGAATATAAAATGCCAGCCATGGCCTTCCCATGTGTAACAATGGAAATAAAGCTGCGCATAAAACTGCAAATACCGTCATTGCTTCGGCAGTTCTGTTAATTGACGATGCCCATTTCTGCCTAAAAATAAGAAGGAAAATCGTAAATGCAGTACCGGCATGCCCTATACCAATCCACCATACAAAGTTTATAATGTCCCAACCCCAGGCTACAGTATTATTAATACCCCAGGTTCCAAGTCCATAGGCAAAAGTTTCGTACAAAGCCCATGCACCTGCAAGTAATGCCAAAGTAGCTAATGTCATGGCTGCATACCACCATCGGGAAGGTTTCGTTTCGGTAGGTAATGCTATATCGCGGGTAACTTCCGCATATGTTTTATTTCCTTCAACAAGGACACCTTTGAAATGACTACGTATCATACTGTATTAATTTCAAATTTTAGTTTTAGGATTTCCTTCAATTTCATATCGCTATTCCTTTTTCAGAAACTCAAACATTTCTGATCTTTGTTAAATATCCAACTGACGGCAGTAAATGCATTTCCTCAAGAACATGATAATTACGTTCATCTTTAAAGAGTTTTGACACTTCACTGTCAGGATCATTCAAATCGCCAAACACAAGTGCTTTACCCGGACAGGCTTGTACGCAAGCAGGCTGAATCTCTCCATCCATTACTTTTCTGTTTTCAAGTTTGGCTTTAAGCTTAACTTCCTGGATCCGCTGTACACAGAATGAGCATTTTTCAACAACTCCCCTCTCACGAACTGTTACATCCGGATTAAGAACCATTCTTCCAATATCATCATTCATATTATAATCAAACGCCTTATTCTTTGAATACTGGAACCAGTTAAAACGTCTGACCTTGTATGGGCAGTTATTTATACAATACTTGGTTCCCACACAACGGTTGTATGTGATTTGATTAATACCCTCATCACTATGTGTAGTTGCTGCAACAGGACAAACATTTTCGCATGGTGCATTATCGCAATGCTGGCACATCAGGGGTTGGAAAACAACACCCGGATTATCGGTTTCACCTGTATAATACCTGTCAATCCGCATCCAGTGCATAATACGTCTGCGCATAACTTCTCTTTTGCCGATAACAGGAACATTATTTTCGGCCTGACAGGCAATAACGCAGGCACTACAGCCTATACAACGATTAAGATCAACGGCTAAAGCCCAGTGATGCCCTTCAAATTTCGCCTCAGGGTAAAGGGTAGCTTTATGTGCTTCATTAAACTCATGAAGTTCATTACCTGAAGCAGGGTCATTCTGCCAGGCAGTAAGTACTGATTCACGAACAATGGCTCGCCCTTCCATATTATGATGGGTTTGAGTAAGAGCCAGATCTGTTTTTGCTTTTGTTTTTACAGGCTGGTCAATCGAAACATTATACTTCTTATAACCATCCTTGAATTCAACAAAATTAAATACGTTAACTCCAATGCCTTCAGCTACCTTACCTGAGCGCTGACGACCATATCCAAGAGCAACTGAAACAGTTTTTTCTTTCTGTCCGGGTTGAACTATTACCGGAAGCTCAACACCTTCGAACAAACGTATCAAATCGCCATTGTTCACACCAAGAACTTCTGCATCAACAGGTGAAATAGCAGCAAAATTATCCCAGCAAACCTTAGAAACCGGATCAGGAAGTTCCTGTAACCACGGATTATTTGCATGACGACCGTCGCCTAATGCCGTTGATTCATAAAAGACAAGATCCCAGCCTTCATTAACGGTAGCTTTTTGTAAAGATCCTGCTGTGGCTAATGCTTCATTACTGATATTTACATTTACCGATTCAATTTCCGGTGTAAAAACTCCTAGCTGGAGGCTTTCCTGCCAAAATGCTGTAAAAAGACCTGTTTTATTTTGTTTTGTAAAAATTTGCTTTTCCCACAGTTCTTTAATCAGATCCTTATAACTCAAATCATTATCTGACCATTTTAGCAAACTATCCTGCATCTGACGTGTGTCAAACAATGGGCGAATAGTCGGTTGAGCTACACCATAAAAGCCGTTTGCAGGTGCAACATCATCCCATGATTCAAGATAATGAGGCGAAGGTAGGATATAATCGGCAAGTTCTGATGTTTCGTTCAGAACGGAAGAAAATGATACTTTCAGATCAACCTTATCCAAAGCATTTTTAAATCCGTTGCCGGGGTAATCGTAAACCGGATTAGCATCACCAACAATAAGTGCTGATATTTTTCCGGCTTCCATATCATTAACAAGTTGCTGTAAATCCTTATCATTACCTTGGCAAAGATTCAGTGAATTTGTAAAATCAATGGTATTGCCATAACTTCCTGCCATATAATTAATGGCATTTACCAGCGTTTGAACCTTTATATCGTTAGTTCCTGAAACAATAAGGGTTTTGTTTTCATTTTTTCTGATCTCAGCAGCAAGATTCTTTGCTTGCTCAGGTTCGCTCCCATTACCATTGCCGGCTAAAATATTATAAGTACCCTGCAAGATCTGCAATTCCTCATGTGGCTTGATCTTAAAACGCTTATCAGCATTTGCGCCTGTAACTGACATTCCACTTTCGAATTGCAGGTGACGCGACATTTCTTTTTTGTCTTTTCTCAATGCTCTTGAATCAGCATATTGCCGGGTATATGTTACAGGAAGTAGCCAGTTTGCAAGAAAATCGGCATTGAATCCAACAATTAATCCGGCACTGTCGAATCGATAAAAAGGAATTTCCCGGCGGTTAAAGCTAAGCAGGTTAGCTTCACGGATTGCACTATAGGAAATAGCATCATAAACCACATGCCTGAAGTTATTATACCGGTTTTTAAACCTGTTTATCACTTCCTGTGTTGAAGGGCTAATAATAGTGGAAGTAAGAAGTACAATGTCTTTTCTGGCAGAATCCAATTTGCCGGCAATATCTCTATCGGCTTGTTCCCATGTTGTTTTTTCACCATTGTAAAACGGATGATGATAACGTCCGGCAGTATCATAAAGACTTAATACCGAAGCCTGCACACGACCCGTTGTTCCTCCGTGAGTAAGCATCACCGATTTATTACCCTCAATCTTTATAGGTCTTCCATCGCGCACTTTTACCAGAATAGGACAAAAATCTTTGCCATCATAAAAAGAGGAGGCATACCAGGAAGCCATTCCTGGGGTTATATCTTCAGGTTGGTTCAAATAAGGAATAGCTTTTTTTATTGGACTTTCACAGCTTGCCAATACTGTAGCACTCATAAAGCTAAATCCACACCATTTCAAAAAATCACGGCGCGAAGTTTTACTTTCATTATTTTCACTGCTCAATAATTCAAAAGTTGATATACCACTTTGATCTTCTTCACCAGGATCAAAGTGTGTACCATTATATTCTTCAAGACTTTTCCAGTATTTTTTCATAAAATATTTTTTCTAAAAATTGGTTATAAATAAATCAAATATTAATAATGACATTTCATACAATTAATGCCCCCTATTTCCGATGCAGTAATTGAATCAATAGCACCGGATTTTAATTTATCATAAAGTTCATTAAAAGTTGTATAATATTCATTTTCAAAGAATTGAATCTTAGTATCACGGTGACAATTTATGCACCAACCCATGCTCAAATCTTCAACTTGTTTTACAATATGCATCTCTTCAACTGGTCCATGACATGTCTGACATTCAATACCGGCAACGTTAGTATGCTGCGCATGACTGAAAAATGTGTGATCAGGCAGTTTATGAATACGCACCCAACGAACAGGTTCGCCTGTTTTAGCAGCCCTGTGTATCTTGTTTATCTCAAAAGCTCCGCTATTTGTTCCATTTTTTATCACATTATGACAATTCAAACAAATGCTGTTTGAAGGTATCCCTCCCGAAAGGCTGTAATCAGCTATAAAATGGCAATAGCGACAATCTATCTGATTTTCACCGGCATGGATCTTATGTGAGAATTTTATAGGCTGATCCGGAGCATATCCCTGGCTTCTGCCAACTTTAACAGATTCAATACGTGCAAAAGCAGTGTGAACACCTATTCCAATAATCAAAACCGCAACATGAATAAACCGATAGCGTACTCTTTTCGTAAAAAGCAGGTCAATTATAGCAAGCGCCATGAGTATACCCATGATCCAAAACGCAAACGTATTTATTGGATATGGTTTTAGAACCCCGGGACCCTCTTCGGCTACATGCTTTAAGAAAACCTGCAGTAAACGTTCTTCTTCGCTGGTGATAGTCATTCCATAGTGCTCTTCTTCTAAGCGTTCAGAAACAGGATTATTCATCACCTGATAAATATCAGTTCCGTCTTCTTCAAGCCATGCTATTGCCAGATCATAGGCTGAAGGATTCCAGTTAATTTCTTCAGTTGCTCCAAGATAGTGGCATGAGGAGCAATCAAATCTTCCACTTTTAAAATCAACCAATCCCATAAATAATCGCTGGCCCATCCTGAGATCTCTTTTATCAGACTGTTCCTGCGACTCTTCAGCCAATACAGGTCTACTGATAAATATCAGTACTGTTATTAAGCAAAATAATAATCTGGAAATGGTGCTGATAACGGAATTTTTCGGAGTAGTAAAGTATAGTTTTATCATAAGCTACCCTTTTCATGAAATTTTAGGCGAAAGTATACAATAAATTACATATATTACACAAATAAATGTAATTTATAATTAGTCAAAATAAGCCAATTTATTGATTGCCTTAACAGCACAAGGAAAATGCGTACATCACTGTGATTTAGTCCAATATTAATATTTTATTTTTGAGGCAAAAAAAATTAAAAAAGTAATATCTGGTTAATCGTGGTAAACGCAGAATTTCTTTTCAGCTAATAACTCATCAAATAAAAACACACGTACGGAATAACTGCCTGTTTCTCGTTTTTCAAGGGTTATTGAGATAGAACTGGCTGTTACTGAAGATTTTGAATTAGGAATAAATGAAACCCTCTTTTTAAAAAATGAACTGCCATCACCTTCAAAACATTCAACCCCGAATTTAAACTCCATATCGTCATCTGTTGGTAAATTATTAATTTAAGGGCTTTGCATGTATATGGGAATTCCAATGATTAATAAAACATTAATTATTGAATCAGTCCTCGTTGTCTTAAAAGTGGTTGAATATCAGGCTCTTTACCTCTAAAATTAATATACATAGTCATGGCATCGTCGCTGCCACCTTTTTCAAGAATGTTTTTTCTGAATGATTGAGCAGTTGCCTGATCAAAAACATTACCGGTTTCACGAAAAGCCTCGTAGGCATCAGCATCAAGTAATCCTGACCAGATATAACTATAATACCCGGCTGAATACCCACCTGAAAATATATGCTGGAAATGAGTACTGCCATGCCGGAAATATATCTCCGGTATTAATCCTATTCTTGAAATTGTTCTTTGATCAATTATACCGGCAGTTTCTTTCATCTTATTATCAGCAAATGGTTCATTGATTATGTGATATTCAAGGTCAAGAAAAGCTGATGCAAGAAATTCAACGGTTTCAAAACCCTGATTAAACTTTGATCCGGCTTTAATTTTATCTATAAGCTCCTGAGGCATGGGTTCACCAGTTTGATAATGCTTTGCAAAAGTGATTAAAACTGATGATTCATTAGCCCAGTTTTCCATTATCTGAGAAGGTAATTCTACGAAATCACGAGGCACCTCAGTTCCTGAAAGGCTTGGATATGTAACATTCGAAAGCAATCCATGCAATGCATGGCCAAATTCATGGAAAAAAGTAGTCATTTCATCGTAGGTAAGCAACGACGGCATTGAGCTGGTAGGAGGCGAAAAATTACAAACAATGGTAATTACCGGCGAAATATAATTCCCATTCCTGTCAATATACTGATCGCGATAGCTGCTCATCCATGCGCCGCTGTTTTTACTTTCGCGGGGATGAAAATCCATATAAAGAATTCCAACATGAGAATTATCAGCTTCAAGTACCTCAAAAACCTGAGCATCCGGATGATATTTAGGAATATCGGTACGTTCTTTAAATTGCAGACCATATAGTTTATTCACAACCATAAAAACTCCGCTACGAACAGTATTTAGTTCAAAATACTGCCTTACCTGCTCTTCATCAAGGTCATACCTCTCTTTGCGAATTTTTTCGGCATAATATCTCCAGTCCCATTGAGCCAATTTAAAATCATTCCCTTCTGATTGTATCATTGTCTGCATTTCATCAGCCTCTTTTTTTGCTATTGGAGTAGCTGCATCCCAAACTTTCCTAATAAAATTATTAGCTGTTTCAGTATTTTTCACCATGGTCTCTTCAAGAGTGTAATGTGCATGATTTTCATATCCAAGTAATTTGGCACGTTCCAATCGCAGGTTTACTATCTTTCCAATAGTTTCTTTATTATCATACTCATTATTATTATTACCTCTGTTTATATAAGCCTGCTGCATAACTTTACGAAGTTCGCGGTTATCGGCACTTCCCAAAAAAGGCATTACGCTTGAATTATGTAAGGTAAATATCCACTTCCCCTGTAGTCCTTCTTCAGCAGCCCTCTCAGCAGCCACATCAATAAGAGACTGAGGCAAACCTGCTAGATCGGCTTCATTATCAACAATCATTTTAAACTTATTGGTTTCACCCAATACATTCTGACCAAATTTCAGAGTAAGAACTGACAATTCCTGATTGATCTCTCTGAGTCTGTTCTGCTTCTCTTCCGGCAAACCGGCGCCACTACGCACAAATCCTTTATAAGTTTCTTCCAGGAGTTTTCTTTGCTCAGCATTCAAATCCAGATCCTCCTTTTGTGCATATACAGCATTCACTCTTTCAAAAAGTCCGGCATTGAGTTTAATATTATCAGCATGAAGTGATGATTTAGGTGCAATATCAGTAGCAATATTCTGGATCTCATCATTGGTATTTGATGAATATGCATTATAAAACACAAATTGCACGTCTGCCAGCAGTCGTCCGCTATATTCAAGAGCTTCAATTGTGTTCTTAAAGGTTGGCTCTTCAACGTTGTTTACAATATCCTGAATTTCAAGATTGTGCCTTTTCATTCCTTCTTCAAATGCAGACAAATAATGTTTTTCACTAATACGATCGAAAGGCGGTACATTGAAAGGCGTATTATAGTCCACCATAAAAGGATTAACTTCTTCGGTTTTTCTGGTACAGGCTGTTATCATTAATAGCACAGTTAATAGAGTAATTGTAAGGTTTTTCATTATTTTGAGAATTAATGGTTTAAATCGCAAATTTAAAACTTTTTAACATTTTATTAAGTCAAATAGCAACAAAATCTTTCAATTTTTAAAAATTCAAATATCCAGCCTGTTTTTTTAAAATATGTATCTTCGCCATTCGTTAATAATTTCACCCCAATCATTATTTATTTTAAAGGAGAACAACTATGATGAAAGAAAACCTCACCGAGTTTATCCAGAACAGCATCCGTAATAACTGGAATCACATTGCAATGACTGATTATCGTGGAGAAGATCTAAAATACTCCCAAATAGCCGAAAAGATCCTTAAGATGCATGCTATCTTTGATGCCTGTGATATTAAGAAAGGCGACAAAATTGCACTTATAGGAAAAAATTCATCAAACTGGGGTATCAGCTATATTGCCACTATTCTTTTTGGAGCTGTAATAGTTCCTGTTCTTCCAGATTTTAAACCCAATGACATTCATCATATAGTAAATCATTCTGATTCTGTTCTTTTATTATGCTCTGATAGTATTTTTGAAAGCCTTAATGAAAACTCAATGAAGAAAATAAGATGTAGTTTTTCATTATCGGATTTCTCAGTTATTACCAAAAAAGAATTGCCGGATGGCTTAAAACAGGTAATGGATTCCATGGATGAGCAATTCAAAATGAGATATCCCGAAGGCCTGAAACCTTATGACATTCAATTTGAGCTTGTTGACAATTCAGAAATTGCAGTTATCAGCTATACTTCAGGAACTACAGGATTTACAAAAGGAGTATTAATACCTCATAACAGCCTTACAGCCAATGTTGTGTATGCCAATCACAATATGCCCCTTGAACCGGGAGACAATATTGTATCATTCCTACCATTAGCGCATACCTACGGGTGCGCTTTTGAATTTTTGTGGCCTTTTACTTTAGGATGCCATATTACATTTTTAACAAAAAGTCCTTCACCACAGGTTGTAATACAAGCTTTCAAGGAAGTACGTCCGCGTTTAATTTTGTCAGTACCGCTTGTTATTGAAAAAATTTATAAAAATCAGATCTTGCCTGTTGTAAACAAAGCGCCTGCAAAAATATTACTTCGGATACCATTTTTAAAAAATATTATTCTTGACAAGATCAGAGAAAAACTTATTGATGTTTTTGGCGGCAACTTTCATGAAGTGGTTATTGGAGGTGCCGCATTAAACCATGAAGTTGAGGTGTTTTTCAATAAAATCAGATTCCCTTTTTCAATCGGATATGGAATGACTGAATGCGGACCTTTGATTAGCTATGCAAACTGGGATAAAACAAGGCTTGAATCAGCAGGAAAGATTGTTGACACCATGGAAGTTACCATTGATTCAAATGATCCTTATAATGAAGTAGGCGAAATCTTTGTAAGAGGTGAAAATGTTATGCAGGGCTATTACAAAAATCCTGAAGCAACAAAGGCAGCAATTGATGATAATGGTTGGCTACATACAGGTGATCTGGGAATTATTGATAAAGACAACTTCATTTATATAAAGGGACGCAGCAAAAGTATGATACTTGGACCTTCAGGGCAAAACATTTATCCGGAAGAAATAGAAGCCAGGCTTAATAACTTAAGCTATATTCAGGAGTCGCTCGTAGTGGAAAAAAACAACAAACTCATCGCACTGATCTATCCTGATCAGGAACTAATAAACAAAAACAAAACTAGCGACATGGAACTCAAAGATATACTAGAACATCATCGCAAAGCATTAAATCATGAACTTCCTGTTTATATGAACCTGATTGAGATCAGGATTCATAACGAAGAATTTGAGAAAACGCCAAAAAAAAGCATTAAACGGTTTCTATATTCAGCAGATCACTAAGAAATAAATTTGTTCAGAAGAAACTCGTTTAAAGCATGTGTCTTCATGCTTTAAAACAATATAGAAAAAAATAATCCGTTAAAGAACTGTGAAAAAAACCAATGAAATTTATTCATATAGAAATATATATATACTTTTACAGTTTGGAAACTGAATTAAAAAAAGATAACAGACTAATTAACAAGCGCTTGTGAATTTAAAGGGGATTTACAAAAACCATTATGAATGACTTTATCGGTATTATTTCTGTATTTATAAGGCAATTGCACCATTCTATTTTTTTCTTATAAGACTCAATAAACAACTGAATAACATGTCACTAGACTCTTAATACTCATATTAAATAAACACATAGCAAAACAATATTACTCAATCAATATTATTATAGAACGAAGAAGCAATCATTTTTGACCGTTTTCATACTATCTAATTAAAGTGTTAAAAATTAATACTAAAAGCCATGGAACATTTAATTACCTCCTTCAAACAACAAATTCGGGGCTTAATAGTAATATGTTTGACCCTATTATCGTTTGGGCTACAAGCTCAGGCGCCACAGGCATTTAAATATCAGGCTGTATTACGCGATGCTAATGGTGTTCCCTATAATTCAGTCAATGCTAAAATCAAATTTAGTATTTTACAGGGTTCAACTTCAGGAAATGTTGTTTACCAGGAAACTCATACTACCACAACAAGTGATGGCGGTTTAATTTCATTAAATATCGGTTTAGGGACTGTTCTAAACGGTGTTTTTAATTCAATATCATGGGGTGAGTATGATTATTTCATTAAAGTTGAAGTTGACACCACTGGAAATGGCTCCTCTTATATTGAGATGGGAACTTCACAATTATTAAGTGTCCCTTATTCCCTGTATTCAATAAAAGCTTCCAGTGCTGAAACTGCAACCAACGCAACAAATGCTAATTATGCTACTAATGCCGGAACTGCTAATACTGCTACAAATTCCAATTATGCCACTAACGCCGGAACTGCAACAAATGCAACTAACGCTAATTATGCTACTAGTGCAGGCATAGCTAACACTGCTACTAACGCCGTAAATGCAGACAAAGCCGACACAGCGGATTTTTCAAATAAAAGTGCTGGTGTTCCTGAATATACATGGGAGGAACTTAACAATTCAGGCCAGGGCAAAAAAAGCTTCGCTCCGGGCAGTTTGGCATTTGTTAGTGATAAAGGAAGACTTGCATTTTATACTATTTTGAATGGGGGACCTTCATGGATAATGTTACCGGGATGTTCTGAACTGATAGTTGCCGATGCAGGGGATGACGCATTAAATATACAAGAAACACTCCAGCATGAATTATACGGTAATGAGCCAGGACCAGGAAATACAGGACTTTGGAGCAGTGTTCCGGAAGGCTCGTTTTTGAATATAAATAGTCCAAATGCCACATTTATGGGGCAACCAAATACTACTTATAAATTATTATGGACTATTACCAACAACTGTTTTGAAACAAGCAGTGATTCGATAACTGTAAGCTTTTGCCCAACTCCGGTTAATGCAAATGCCGGTGCTAATCAAATTATAAATGGAACTTCTACAACATTACAGGCAAATCCAGCAACAGGATATACCGGACACTGGACAAAAGTTTCAGGATCAGGTGGTTCAATAGCGAATCCATCGTCACCAAATTCAACATTCACCGGTAGTCGTGGCCAAACATATGTATTAAGATGGACATTAGATGCTGGTGAATGCGGTTCATCTTATGATGATGTCAGTATTCATTTTTGTCCGGCTCTTCCTCAGAACTTCACAGCCGGACCTGATCAGGTTATTTCTAATGGTACAACTACGACTACTTTGGCCGGTACACCGCCGGGTACGGGGAACACCGGACTCTGGACTATCATTTCCGGAACTGGTGGCTCAATAGCAAATCCATCTAAATACAATTCCACATTCACAGGATCTCTGAACAAAGTATATAAACTTCAATGGAAAGTATCAAATCAATGCGGGTCTGTTTCAGATAATGTAACAATCACCTTCAGTGAGTCTTTAC
The DNA here is from genome assembly GCA_012522795.1 of Bacteroidales bacterium. Lineage (GTDB taxonomy): Bacteria > Bacteroidota > Bacteroidia > Bacteroidales > JAAYJT01 > JAAYJT01. Next base: position 102,075 of record JAAYJT010000002.1, read on the forward strand.
AAATTGCAAATGCGGGAGAAGATGAACTTCGTGCCTGCAATCCTTATACTTTGCAAGGTAATATACCAATAGGTTCCAATACAGGGCTGTGGCAAATAATATCAGGTAACGGTGGATCAATTTCCAATCCCTCACTTTATAATTCTGCATTCACTGGCACAAAAGGCAATACTTACAAGCTTAAATGGACTATAACTAATTTTGGTGGTCAGAGTAATTCAGATACAGTAACCATTAAATTTGAACCTTCACTTTCAAATGTAACTGCAGGAAATTATCCTAATGTGGAAGGAACTACTGTTCAGTTAAATGGCAGCCAGCCTCTGGCTAATGAAACAGGGAAATGGACAATAATTTCCGGAGAAGGTGGTTCATTTGAGAACAACACACTTTACAACACTATTTTTACCGGCTTACGTAACAATAATTATGTCTTACAATGGCAAGTAAGCAATAATTGCACTTCTGATTCAGCTACAGCCACAGTATATTTCTGTCCTGTTCAAACTGTTGCTAATGCCGGCCCCAATAAAAACAATGTCTGTTTCCCCTATACTCTACAGGGTAATAATCCCGGAGCAGGTAACACTGGCACCTGGTCAGTTATATCCGGAAGTGGTGGCTCATTCAGTAACCCCAACCAATACAATGCTGTATTTTCAGGTAATAAAGGAAGCTCTTATGTATTGCAATGGAAAATCACAAATTCTTGCGGATGGGTAAGCACTTCACAAGTTACATTGCAGTTTACACCTGAGGTAACAAATGCCGTTGCAGGCAATGACCAGATAAATGTTCAAGGCACATCTGTTAACTTAAATGCTAACTCTCCTGGCACAGGCGAAACCGGTTTATGGAGCATTACATCAGGATCCGGAGGTCACTTTGGCAGTGGAAACCAAACTAGCACAAATCCTAATGCCGTATTTTATGGCCTTGATGAGCATGCATATACACTGGAATGGGAAATAAGCAACAATTGTTATAACAGCACTGATTATGTAACAATAAGTTTTGGCAATGCCTGGGTATGCGGAACGGATTTCACTGACAGCCGTGATAATCAGGTTTACCCAACTGTACAGGTAGGTTCTCAATGCTGGATGGCAAAAAACCTTAATATAGGTACACAGATTTATTCCGGACAAGCTCCATCAAATAATGGAACTATTGAAAAATATTGTTATCAGAATGATGCTGATAACTGCGATGTATATGGTGGTTTATATTCATGGAATGAAGCAATGAATTACACCACTATATCCGGTAGCCAGGGGATTTGTCCGGATGGATGGGTAATTCCAACTACGGTAGACTGGCAGGCTTTAAAAGATTTTACCAGCCCTAACCCCGCCTGTAAACTAAAAAGTGATGCATCTTATGCCTGGACTAATTTAAACTGTATAACAAATGAATATGGGTTTTCAGTTCTTGGTTCCGGAAAACTGGATGGTGTTAATTATATGCAACTCATGGGTGCAGCTAATTTTTGGACCCCTGACGAAGAAAGCTCAAGCAATTCTAAATACATAACCTTCATTGGAGGTTCTACAACTTTTCATCAACTAAATATGAGTAAAAATAATGGATTGAGTATTAGGTGTATAAAACAAAACTGATTTGAATATTTAGCTTTGACCTAAATAGCTAGTATCAATTATCCTTAATCTTTTTCTTAATGAATAAGTATGTTTATATTATTATATTCTGTCTTTTAAGTTCTTTTGGGATTTCGCAACAAGTTTCAATTGACGTAAAAGCTTCAGCAGGAAATATAGTCTATAATAGGAGTTTAAAAGCTGAATGGACTCTTGGAGAAATTATCGTAGAATCATTTGCTTATGATGAAATAATGCTTGATCAGGGATTTCACCAGGGTGAGTATAATATTCTGCCACCAGACCATCTGATACTTGAGAACTTAGCTATCAATTCAAATGATGTTGATTGTTTTGCAGCATTATCTTCCATTGAAGTTTCTAATCTTACAGTAGAACTAGGTGGAGATATTACTTTTATAGCAGGGAAAAATATTGTTTTCCAAGAACACTCAATTATCAATTTAGGCGGAGTATTACATGCCTATATTTCAGAAAACGGTGAGTATTGCGAAAATTATAAAGGTCTGCTGAACTCAACTGATAATGCTGAATATGAGAGTTTTGTACAGCCTTTAGCAAAGCCTTCTGATTCTAATGATCAATTTAATATTTTCCCCAATCCCACAAAACATTACCTGAATATCAGGACAAATATTACTAATAGTGGGTCTCCAGTATTAATAGAAGTATACAGTTTAACTGGAGAGAAAGTCGAATCAATGATTATGATAGCATCTTCTGCTACCGTTGACCTCTCAGCGTTAAAAGCAGGAATGTATATTGTAAGAATATATCACGATAATAATATCTGGATAAGGAAAATAGGAAAGCTTTAGAGGTGATAATTTGATAGTTTTATGAAATTGTTAAATTATCGATTGTAGCCTGGCATTTATCGGTGTGCATTTTTATAAAACAAAATTTAGCACAAGCCAACTATTAAAGGATATTTATTAAAATTATCAATTGTCGCCGGCTTAAGCAAGTGGAAAAGAAAAACAACATCAAAATTTTGGCTTTAGCCAAAATAAGTTTGATAATCTGTAATTGAAGTGGATTAATAAACTGAACAAAATTATGCACTACTCTTTCATAATTTAACTTTTATTCTGCAAAACTCAATTTCAAGCTCACAATCTAAGAATTTACTTCATTTATTTAACAAATATTTTATATCATGCTACATATCAAATAATTACACAACAACAAATATCATTAATTTAACAATCTTAAAGTTGTATTTTATAGTTTACGAGTACAAATTCAGGAATATGAACAAACTTTTTCACTATTTTAGTAATTGACCTATACAAATCCTTGAAAAAAGGCTTATATTTGCAAATAATTAGTACAAACAAAAATGTTTCTGGATGGTTCATTATAAAGCTGGGCAATGAAAGCAAATAATAAAGTCCTTAATTTATTATGAAGTATATCATCACTATGTGAGATTTCTTGCTATCGAAAAAGAATTTTTACCTATTTAACATTTTTTTAACCTGTGCTAACAAAGAATTTTTATTATTTTGTGGTTTGAAATGAAGATTAATTTAATAAATATGAAACAAAAGTTGCATTATGTTTGTTTTCTTATTAATTTTGCCGCCCTTTTTTCTGAAGGTTCCTTAATATCTATTATATAATTTTGAATTTTAATTTTTTATTTGTTTAACTAAATCAAATTGTTATGGAAAAAATGAAACGATTGCTCTTCATGTTTGCTGCAATTCTTTTTGGATTGATATCAGTAAATACAACTGCACAGGTTTACGACCAAGTTGGCGATGACACATGGGGTCAAACCATTAAGGTTGCGAACGATGCAGAATTGATTGAAGGTTTGGATAATCCTAATGTCCAGACTATTTTGCTTAGTCAGGGTTATTATAAATATCTTGACTTTGACGTTCTTTCTACTGGCTTTACGAAGGTTATTAAAGCTCAGAACAATACTCGTAATGAATGTCAATATTTTATTACTGTTACTCAGGAATGTTGGCCAAATCCTGTTGTCATTACAGCGGGCACACATACTGGAGGCACAAATTGTCCACCAGATGACTCTGGTATTTGGTCTGTAATTGGTCCTGGTGTTGTAACCTGGGATCCTGATGGTCCAGATTACAACCAAGTTGTTGTAGCAGATCAACCTGGCGAATATGTATTCAGATATGACTGGCCATCGACAAACTTTTGGGTTCAAGGTACTGTTTTTTGGTGGGATTATGAAGTTGAAGCTGGTGATGATGATGAAATTTGCGGATTATCATATGCTCTGACTCCTTTTATTAGCCCTGTTATACCTGATCCTGAAAATCCACCAAGTGGAAACTGGAGCTTGGTAAGTGGTCCTGGTGATGCTAATTTTGATGGAAATGATGTGGAAGTGACAGAATGTGGAGAATATGTATTCCAATATACAGTTAAAGTTGGTGCTTGTGAAAAAACAAGTCAGGTTACAATTAATTTCTATGATGATCCTGTTATAGATATGCAGGATGACGCAGAAGTTTGCCTTGAAGATCTACCATATGTTATAGATGTAACATTTGCTGTAGATTGTGATTATCCGGCAGTTGCTACATGGCAAGTTCCAGATGGCGTTGTTATGGATGGCAATCAGGTAGTAAGTGTAGAAGAATGTGGTGAATACACATTTATCTATGACGTAGTTAATGGGCCATGTTCATCCACTGCCTCAGTTACTCTCAGCTTCTTTGATAAGCCTCAGGTTTTTGTTCAGGAAGATGATGAAATCTGTGGATTAGAATATGTACTCGAGGGTGGTTTTGAAGTTTCATGTGAACATCCTGATTTTACTGCAGAATGGTCAATGGTAAGCGGACCTGGTACTGCTACTTTGACATTAAATGAAGTAGAGGTTTCAGAATGTGGTGAATACGTATTTGCTTACACTGCATATAATGGATTCGAAACTTGCGAAACATCAGAAACTGTAACTATTAACTTTTATGATGTTCCTGTCATTGATATGCAGGATAATGATGAAGTATGTCTTGAAGATTTACCATATGATTTAACAGCTTCATTTACAGTTGGCTGCGATTATCCGGCAATTGCAACCTGGACACTCTTTGACGGTCCCGGAAGTGTTGAATTGGATGGCAACTCGATAACTTCTGTTGAGTATTGTGGTATTTATACATTTGAATATTTTGTTCAGAATGGACCATGTGAAGCTTCAACTACTGTTCAGATAGCCTTCTATGATAAGCCTCAGGTTTTTGTTCAGGAAGATGATGAAATTTGTGGTTTAGAATATGAACTCGGCGGAAGCTTTGAAGTTTCATGTGCACACGAAGATCTTACTGCAGAATGGTCATTAGTAAGCGGACCTGGAGATGCTGAATTTGACAAGGATAAAGTTACAGTTACAGAATGTGGTGAATATGAATTTGCTTACACTGTAAATAATGGATTTGCCGCTTGCGAAGCTGTTTCTACTGTAACCATTAATTTCTACGATATTCCTGTTATAGATATGCAGGATGATGCTGAAGTATGTCTTGAGGATCTACCGTATGACATAAACGTTACTTTTGATGTAGCCTGTGATTATCCGGCAGTTGCTACATGGCAAGTTCCAGATGGCATTGTTATGGATGGCAATCAGGTAGTAAGTGTTGAAGAATGTGGTGAATACACATTTATCTATGACGTAGATAATGGACCATGTTCAGCTACTGCATCAGTTACTCTCAGCTTCTTTGATAAGCCTGAGATTTCTGTTCAGGAAGATGATGAAATTTGTGGTTTAGAATATGATCTTGTTGGAACTTATACAGTTACATGTGAACATCCGGATCTTACTGCAGAATGGTCATTAGTAAGTGGACCTGGTACTGCTACTATTACATTAAATCATGTAGAGGTTTCAGAATGTGGTGAATACGTATTTGCCTACACTGTAAATAATGGATTTGCTGCTTGCGAAGCTTCAGAAAATGTAACTATTAATTTCTATGATACACCTGAAGTAGACGCTGGACCTGATCAGGAAGTTTGCGGACTGGAAACAAATCTTGAAGGTTCATTTACAGTAGATTGTGAACACCCAGATCTGAAAGCTTACTGGGGTTATAAGACACCTGCTCCAGGAGATGTAGTGTTTGAAGATCCTTATGATTCTAATACAAAAGTTACAGTTACTGCATGCGGTGAGTATACCTTTGTTTATACTGTAGAAAACGGACCTTGTGGTCCTGTTACTGATTTCATGATTGTTAATTTCTACGATGAAGCTGAAATTATTGTTGAAGCTCCTGAAGATGTATGCGGTTATGAAACAACAGTCTACGTTGCTTACGAAGTTGAATGTCCATATGAAGTTACAATTAAAGACTTCGATTATACCGGACCTGGTACAGCTATTATTAGCGAAGGTGTAGTTTCTGACACTTATGACATTAGTGTAGATACTTGCGGTGAATACGAATTCACATACACTGTAACAAACGGACCTTGCGTTACAGCAACAACATTCGTAATTAACTTCTTTGAATTACCAGCTGTGGAAATCACAGAACCTGAAGCAATGCTATGTCGTGTAACAGAATATGAACTCGTTGACCTCAGAGTTTGCTCAACTGAACCATATACCATTCATTGGAGTGTTGTAGGTGGTGATATTGTAGGTACAGATACCGGTACAACAGTACAGGTAAGCTGGTATGATCAGAGTGCTCAATTATCTGTAGTTGTTTGCTACGAAGATCTGCCTGATTGCTGTACTTCAACATTCATTGATGTTGAACCAATAATGCCTACTATTGAAGGACAGATTAAATACTGGAATGAGTTTGAAACTTATATGCCAACTCCATATCCTACATTTGATTATGCAACCTATCCACATGATTACTTCTATGTTGAATTATGGAATGAAGGAGACTTCCTTGAAGTTGTTGCAGCTCAACCACGTCTGAAAGAAGACCTCATTGAACTGATTTCTCATTTCGAATTCGATTTGACTGATTACTTTGCAGACTTTGGTTGTGAAGGTTACTGGCTGAAAGTTTGGGACGGTGGATTAGTGTATCACTATGCATTCCCAGGCGGATCAGGTATTAATCCTCCACAGGCAGCAGAACATCTGGGTGCTAACTATACCTACAAGAACTGGGGTGGTGGCAACGCTACCGATGCTCTAATTGTAGATCAAATGGCTGTAGGTGCAGTAGTTAATCCTCCTATTCTTGGTGTTGGTTCAACAGCATCAACCCCATTGTATGGTTACTATTCACACTCAGTTGCTGATGTGAACAGCTCCAACCGTTATGTTAACGGTGGTATTACCGCATTGGATGCGCTTACAATCAACTACCGCGCTCTTGGTCTTATCGGTATGTTCCCGAATAATAGTGGAGATCCAGTTCAGTATTCACCGAACTTTATGGTAACCGGTAGAATGGTTCCTGAATTGCCTTATGAAACATGGCCACTGCCATTTGATTATGAATTTGATGCTGCCGGCAATCCAATGGCTGTATTACCATCAAATCCCGATGATCTGCCATTCTTCCACAGTGGAGTATCATATCTCTATTTCACAAATGCTACTGATCACAAATATTCATCAGTACAATTTAATCTCTACGACAAGAATTATATCAATATCTACTACCAGGCTCTTGGTGATATAAACTCAAGCTTTGTACCTCCAAGCTATCCGTTCCCATTCTATCCAAAAGCTGATGAAACCATCACTCTTGCATATGTTGGCGAACAGGTTGTAAGTAAGGGAGAGGTTGTTACCGTTCCAATCCGCATTGATCGTAATGCAGAACTGGGCGCAATAACCCTCGATCTGACATACAACACTAGCCAGATTGAAGTTATTGGTGTAAACCATGCCGAAGACTTTGTAAATATTGATGCAGAAAAAGGAATCCTGCGTATTAACTGGTGGAATACCGAAGGCGCTGATTTTGCCAGCGGTGATGCACTTGCATTGGTTCAGGTAAGAGTTCTTTCCGATATCAGTGCTGACGCACGTTTCTTTGAACTTGCCAATAATACTGAGCTTGCTGATCTTAATGCTCATACCGTTAAGAACATCACCCTCGAAACTACTGCTTTAAGCACAGTTGGAAGTGAATTGTTCATCACCAACTATCCGAATCCGTTTACAAGTACTACCAATATCAGTTACAACCTGCCAGAAGATGGCAATGTAACTCTGGTGGTTTATAACAAACTCGGACAGATTGTTGAAACATTGGTAAGTGCACATCAGGAAGCTGGTACACATAAGGTTGAATTCGGTCGCTCAGACTTAACTCCGGGCGTTTACTTCTACAAGATTGTTGTTGAAGGCGAATCCAACAGTCATACAAGTACCAACAGTATGATATTCATGAAATAAACCTCATGATAAAAAACTTCTGGGGACTTTTCCCCAGAAGTTTTTTTTTATCTTTGCACTTTATTTTTAAATTAAAAGTAAAAATGCAATTGGTGTAAATGCAAAACAATTACAATAAGCATATTATAAGTTTGAAAGCAGCTATTTTATCAGCCGCTTTTTTCGTTTTTCAAACTATGGCTTTCGGACAAATGACCTTAAGCCTTGGTAATATTGTAAGTTGTAATAATAATGAAGTTAATATTTCGCTTCAGGTATCAGAATTCAATGAAGTAAATGCAATTACACTAAAAATTCAAATTGACACTCTATTTTGCAATTATAAGGGATTGACCAATCCTAATAGTAAGTTAGCAGGAGGAAATCTGATAGCGAATACCAGTTATACGGATTCTTTTGCTTTGATTAATATTTCCTGGCAAAGTATGTCGCCAATAACTATATCAAACGATAAGCTTTTTGATATAGTACTTAATTATAAAGAAGGTAGCAGCAGTTTGAGTTTTACTGGAGGATGTGAAATTGCCAGCGGATTAACTCCTGTTGAAAATATTAACTACCTAAACGGTTCAATTAACAAACAGCCACAATCATTATTTATTGCTGAAGGTGAAACTGCAATATTTTCAGTAAATTACGATAATGAGAGCACTTATTTATGGCAATTTAATTCAGGCGAAAGATGGATAGATCTAAGTAACTCACCAACATATTCCGGTGTTTTCTCGCATGAATTGGTTATCAGTAATACTACTTTGGATTTAAGTAATAATACATATCGCTGTATCGTTAATCATATTGAATGTGAAATTATTAGTTCTCCGGCAACTTTAAAGGTTTCGCCAATGAGTATTAATGAGCATAACAATCAACCTGGTATTTTAAACGTGTTTCCAAACCCAAACCATGGGATTTTACATTGTGAGGTTAATTCGCCATTAGAACATATAGATATTTCAATTGTTGATATGCTTGGTAATAAACTTTGGGTAAGAAATTACAAAGACCTGCCTGCCAATTATTCTGAAACCATTAATACAGGATTTTTGAAGCAAGGAGTCTATATTTTACAGCTCATTAGCGATGAGATTGTTCAAAGTACTGTAAAAGTGATTATAAAATGAACCTAAAATAACAAATGAGAAATTAAATTATGAAGACAAAATTTTTACGACTGTTAACAAAGGTATTAGCCTTTTTATTCATCACGCTTGCTACTTCATCGGCAATTATGGCTCAGTCTGAACTAAGTGTCGGAGCAGTAAGCAGTACTCCGGGAGAGCTTGTAGCTGTTCCGGTAAATGCAAGTGGTTTTACTGGTGATCTGAATGCTGTAACATTAAAACTTGATTATGATAACAGTATTCTAACATTCACAGGTATTTCTTTATTGCAACCTCAAACGGGATTGGTTGCTAATGCTTCCGGAAGTACTTTAACTATTGTTAATTCAATTATCGACGATCCCTTTCAAATTAATGACGGATTGTTGTTAGAACTTAATTTTATTTATGACGGTGGAGGGATTGCAAACATTTCTTTCAAACCTGGGACAGAAATATTCAATCCTAACCTGGAACCATTAGATCTGGTTCTAATAAATGGAAGCGTTTCTTCTGCCACTCCTCCTCCTATGTTAATTATTGGACAGGTTTATGCTCCTGAAGGAAGTTCGGTAACGGTACCAGTAACTGCTTCAGGTTTTGATCCTGATGTGCTAATTGGAGCTATTACATTAAAAATTGGATTCCCAGCAGGTGTTTTAGTATCAACTGCAATCACATCATATCAGGATTTTGATTTAAATTATTCTGCTACTCCAAATCAAATCACGCTTACATGGAAAAATCCGGCTGGTCAAATTTTAGCCAATGGGGCGCTGGTTGATTTGAAATTTAATTATTTAACCAGTGACTTAGCTGTAGTTAAATTCAATCCAGGAGTTATTATATCAGAGATTAATTATGAAACTATTCCGGTTCAATATATTGATGGTTCAGTTAGTGAAATGCCAGAGGCATATAAAGTTAGCGGATTACTTAAATATGCTAATGAAATACCATTAACATACAGCACTGTAGAACTTTGGGATAAAACTGAAACTATTTTAATTGAAAGCACCACAACCGATGATTCTGGTATGTATGAGTTTACTGGAGTTATACCTGAAAATTATATATTGAAAGCTTCAACTACCAAGCCTGTTGGAGGTATTGATATTGATGACTTGTGGGATGTGTATGGATATCTTTATAATGGCAATCCTCCATTTTCAGGTATTTTTTTCCTGGCTACTGATTTCAATAATGATGGCATTATTGATATCGATGATTTTTGGGATCTTTACTATTATTTTGACCTTGGCGATACACCAGCCGGCTATGTTCCATGGAGATTCGAGAGTAAGTCAATAACTGTTAGTGGAGCTGACCTGATAATAGATATTTTAGGTCTATGTTCGGGTGATGTTAATGCTTCATATGATCCAATTCCTTAGATTATTAAGTAACCCCAAATTTTTTAAATATGAAAAGACTGATTTTACTTTTAAGTTTTATTCTGATAAGTGGTTCTGTTGTTATGTCACAAACTTTAGCAACAGATATTTTTTCAGAAGGTAACATGAATTTACCTGCTGTTGGAAGCGAGTTTAACGTTCCGATAAATGCAATTGATTTTCCGGATGAACTTCGATATGTTGAATTTTTCTTTCAATACGATCCTGAAGTTTTAACGTTTATTGGTTTTGAAAATCCACAACATCCACCAACAGAGGTTACTGTTTGGGTTAATAATCCAAGTCAACCAGCACCTAATGTTATTAAGGTAACCTATACAGCTTTACCAATACCACCTGCTTCATTCAATATTGTGGAGCCAAAATTGCTTGATTTTAAATTCGAATATTTAGGTGGTGATTGTGATTTAATGTTTTTAGAAGAATTTAATGGTGTAAAAACCAGATATAGAGTTGTAAATGAAATTACACCCATCACAAGCTTTGTACATGGCGCTATTAATGGAGACTTTTCTAATGTCGTAACCGTTAAAGACGGTGCTTGGGAAGATCCATCAACATGGCAGTACGGAGTGGTTCCGGAAGACACACATAATGTAGGCATCCTTCATGGAGTTACTATTGATTCTGATGCAGTCTGTAACGATCTGACTATTGGAACTGCTGGAAGATTAACTTTAAACGATGGAGGTAATATTACCCCTGGTGGTGATGTTTTGATTGAGTCTGACAATTCCGGAACCGGATCATTTGTGAATAATGGAGATCCTGTTGTCATTAATGGAACTGTAAAACAATATATGACCGGTCAAACTGACGATGGAGAACTGGTTTGGCATCTTGTTTCTGTTCCAGTTGAATCTATTTGGTCAGCTGATGTATTTTTTGGTTGTCATCTCCAAACCTGGGAAGAAACAGTTAGCCTTTGGAAAGATGTTCAGGAACATCCTGATGTATCACATACAGTATTAATGGATACACCTATGAAAGGTTATGCTACTGCATATGCACTTTCAGAACCCGGTGAGGATAAAGTCCTGGAATTTGTAGGGCAATTTAATGATGGACCTTATAGTATTGATGTTATTAACACCGGAACAAGCGGAGATGATAATCTGGATGGCTGGAATCTTGTAGGAAACCCATATCCTTCATCACTTGATGTGGATGCAGCTGGCTGGACAAAAGATCCTAGTTATGTTAGCATGGGAGTTGCTTATTGGGATGCCACTTTCGGACCTGAAGGTGGGTATGTTTATTATGGTGATGGTGTTGGACTTAACGGAGGAACACAATTTATCCCGCCAATGCAGGGATTCTTTGTTAAAGCGATTGGTGAAGGTGGAACTTATGGTGTTACCAATGAAGCAAGGGTACACTCTGATCAACCTTTTTACAAAAGTACTCTGGATAATCTGCTTAAACTTACTGTTCAATCCAATGGTTATAGCGATGAAACAGCAATCCGTTTTATTGAGGATGCTGAGTTAAATTATGATGGCAAATACGATTTCTTTAAATTGTTTGCTGATAATATGCCTCAGATTTATACACTTACCTCTAATAACGAAAAACTGGCTATCAATGCTTTACCACAAATTGATGAAGACACCCATATTACTGTAGGTCTTAAGCCCGGCTTCAACGAAATAATGTCAATAGAAGCTACAAATATTGAGACCTTTAATAAGAATCTTCCTATATTACTTATTGATAATAAGGAAAATGTACAATGGAATTTGCGTGAAAATCCCATCTATAGCTTCGTTGCCAATGTAAATGATGATCCGAACCGTTTTACATTGAATTTCAAGGGTCTAACCGGAATACCAGGTATTGATCAGTCTAATATCAATATCTATTCTTACAATCAGAGAATATATGTTGATGCTGGTCAGGCAAACAGAGGAGAGATTATTGTATTAAATATTTTAGGACAAGAATTAGTTCGTGAAAAGCTTGTAAAACAATTAAATATTGTATCTTTGCCTGTTTCCCATTCATACGTTATTGTTAAAGTTGTAAGCGATCAGGGAATCAGTTCACGAAAAGTATTTGTTGATTAATTCTACCAATTGAAGAAAATAATATAATCATCAAAATATAAAACCTAATACAATGAAAAAGACGATAAGACAATTAATCCTGGTCATTTCAATAATAAGTGCCGCAGCTTTTGTAAACACCCTTTATGCACAGCCAAAACCAGGTGATCCTGGCGTTGGTGGTGGACCAGGTGGTGGTAGTTATCCAATTGGTGGAAGCGCTCCCATTGGAAGCGGTCTTGTTATTCTCCTTACTATGGGGCTTGGTTATGGAGCGAAGAAAGTTTATGATGCCCGTAAAGATCTGTCAAAAGATTAATCTTGTACTTGTTTAGAAAAAATAAGGTAAACACAAGGTTAATCAGAGTTATTAATATAGCTGCTTAAGTGCAGTTTTTAATGTAAATATTTCTCACTACCTTGCAAAAAGCCCCGTTTGTCATTCGATAAACGGGGCTTTTTTAAAAAAACTCAAATCTTCATTTTATCAAAGTGTTTATCACCTCTATAGCTCCATAACCATATTTTTTAAATGAAGCATTCTGTACCTGAAACTCTTCGTATTGTTTAAGAACATCAATAATGGTATTGCGAAGAGTTCCGTTTCCTATTCCATGTATAAATATTATTCTGCGATACTGGCTTTCAAGCGCACTCTCAATGCATTGCAGAAAATAATCCTTCTGAAATTTAAGAATATCAAATTGTGAAAGCTTCGAATAATCATCTTTTAATGCAGATATATGCAGATCTACTTCAGCCTCAAAAGGAGCAATACGATGCTTATCAATCAATGACCTTGGCTTTTCCAAGATAATTTTTGAATCCAATACCGGTTCATAACCTTCATTTTCCTCAGATTCAGATACCGACTCAACTACAGCTGACAAATTCACCATCAAAGCTTTTTCAGTTATAAAGGTATTTGTAATATAATTATCCTCTTTCAAAAAACGAGAAGCTTTTAATTGAAATACAGCATTTACAGGAATAATGATACGAGGAAGTAATTCTTTGTAGAATAACATCTGAACACTTCCATTAATCCAGGCAGGAAGTGCTTCGCGTGTAACTGTTGCTATTACAATGCCTGAAACAGCAGGAATAACATCATAATCTGCCCCTATGTATTGATTATCAGCCTGCCGTTGAAGAAAAGAGTAGATTATATCGAAATCAGTAGGATTAAATATACAAATATCAACCAAACCAGTTATTAGCCACTTTTGATCGTGAGGCCGAAAAGCAAGCCATATGTTGCTGATCTTATCATTTTTGCCTTTTCGAAGGGGGAATAATCTTTCGCCCTCATTCTCTTCACTTTGTATGATATCGTCATTCTTCTGATCATCAATACTAAGTTTTTCTTTTTCAAATGTCTCTTCAGTTTTATTAAAAAATCCTGAAGCAGACTCTTTACTTTCAACCCTGATTAATTCATTGATTAGAGTTGGTATTTCAAAACCATCTTCAATAGCAACACTAACCAACGAGGGGCTAATTATTTTTGTAACCACCCCGCCACCACTGGTATTCAGAAATCTAACTTTATCTCCTGGCTGAAATTTCATAATGCTGGATGTATTAATAAAATACTAATGATATCAAATCTGGTTTTAGGTCATTCATGCTTAAACCGGAACAATCACTGAATTTTCCGATAATATCAGATAATCCTGACTTATATAATATCAGATGCCATTATTTATAATATATGTAATTCAAATCTATCAGAACAAGATTATCTTTTTTTCCTTGAGGCAAGCATAATCTCAAGCATCTTTAATGCGGCATCAGATATTGAGGTGCCGGGTCCAAAAATTGCAACAGCACCTGCCTTATAAAGAAAATCATAGTCTTGCGGTGGGATTACTCCTCCTACAATAACCATTATATCCTCACGTCCATGCTTTTTAAGTTCTTCTATTACCTGAGGAACAAGAGTTTTATGGCCTGCAGCCAGACTTGAAACACCAAGGATGTGCACATCATTTTCAACGGCTTGTTTAGCTGCTTCAGCAGGGGTTTGAAATAATGGTCCTACATCAACATCAAAGCCAATATCAGCATAACCTGTTGCAACTACCTTTGCACCGCGATCGTGTCCATCCTGTCCCATTTTAGCAATCATTATCCGGGGACGGCGACCTTCAATGCCGGCAAATTCATCAGCAAGAGCACAAGCCTTTTGGAACAGATCATCATCTTTTGATTCTGAGGAGTAAACTCCGGAAATACTTCTTATCACAGCTTTATATCTCCCATAAATTTTTTCAAGAGCAGTTGAAATTTCACCTAATGAAGCATGCTTACGAGCTGCATCAATGGAAAGCGCCAATAAGTTACCTTCATTTGTTTCAGCAGCTTTAGTAAGAGCATTCAATGCAACTTCCACTTCATTATTGTTGCGGTTATTGCGTAATTCTGCCAATCTTTTTATTTGTGAATTTCTTACAGCAGTATTGTCCACTTCCAGGATTTCGATAGGGTCTTCTTTTTCAAGCCTGTATTTATTAACACCAAGAATAGTATCCTTTCCTGAATCAATATGAGCCTGACGACGTGCAGAAGCTTCTTCTATCCTCATTTTTGGGATTCCGGTTTCTATAGCTTTTGCCATACCACCAAGTGATTCGATCTCCTGGATAAGATCCCATGCTTTATGTGCGATCTCATGAGTAAGAGATTCAATATAATATGAACCTGCCCAGGGATCTACTGCCTTACAAATATTGGTTTCTTCCTGTAGATATATCTGGGTATTACGTGCTATTCGGGCAGAAAAATCAGTGGGAAGTGCTATGGCTTCATCCAAAGCATTGGTATGTAATGACTGAGTATGTCCCAATGCTGCTGCAAGCGCTTCAATACAGGTTCTTGTAACATTATTGAAAGGATCCTGTTCAGTAAGGCTCCAACCAGAAGTTTGACTATGGGTTCGTAAAGCCATTGATTTAGGATTTTTAGGGTTGAACTGTTTAACAATTTTTGCCCACAACATACGTGCAGCACGCATTTTGGCAATTTCCATAAAATGGTTCATGCCTACAGCCCAGAAAAATGAAAGACGAGGAGCAAAACTATCAATAGGAATTCCGGCTGCTATGCCTGTGCGTATATATTCCAATCCGTCAGCCAGGGTGTATGCCAGTTCAAGATCAGCAGTAGCACCTGCTTCCTGCATATGGTAACCACTGATACTTATTGAGTTGAACTTTTTCATATTCTTTGAAGTAAACTCAAATATATCAGCAATGATTTTCATGGAAGGCAAAGGAGGATAGATATAAGTATTGCGAACCATGAATTCTTTAAGAATATCGTTTTGGATTGTACCTATAAGCTTATCGAGTGATACACCCTGTTCTTCAGCGGCTACAATATAAAATGCCATGATTGGAAGCACAGCTCCGTTCATGGTCATTGACACCGACATTTTATCAAGTGGAATCTGATCGAACAGGATTTTCATATCAAGAATTGAATCAATAGCCACACCAGCTTTCCCAACATCGCCAACAACGCGCTCGTGGTCAGAATCATAACCGCGATGTGTAGCAAGATCGAATGCTACTGATAATCCCATTTGACCTGCTGCCAGATTTCGCCGATAAAATGCATTGGATTCTTCGGCTGTGGAAAAACCGGCATACTGACGTATAGTCCACGGACGCATTACATACATTGTACTATAAGGCCCGTGCAAATAAGGAGGAATTCCGGCAGCATACTGCAAATGTTCGATACCGGCTAAATCGTCGGCAGTATAAATAGGTTTTACTTTGATCTGTTCATTTGTAAACCATTCGTACCCAGAAGTTCCTTTTAGGGTTTCGGCTTTTGGAACTGAGAACTCACTGAATTTTACTTTGCTGAAATCTGGTCGCATATCTTATTATTGATTTTCGATTTTTAATTATATTTTAAGTTATAAGGCACTGTAAACGAGTATACTAAATATTTGTTTCTGATCTTAGTCTATTATACCAAGTTTCTTATGAAATCCGATTAAAGTAGTAAAAACATTACTTCTGATATGAATGAATTCCTCAATTCCTACTTGTTTAAAGCTTTTAATATGTTCTTTTGGATATCCTGCAAGCACTGGAATCGCCTTACTTTCCATTTCTTTTAATTGTTTGCATATCTGAGGGACCAAATCTACATATTCTTCATCGGAACTGCAGATAACAACAATTGAAGGCTGTTGTTTCCTTACTTCCTCAATACCTTCTTCTACTGTAGTAAAGCCTGCATTATCAACGATCCTGTATCCGGCACATCCAAAAAATCCGGTACTAAAAGCAGCGCGAGCTTTACGCATTGCAAGATTACCAATTGTGAACAAAAAGACTACGGGCTGATCATTACCGGTTTCTATGAAAATTTCTGTTGCAAGTCTGAGATCTTCAAATTCATCGGATAATCTGCCTGGTTGTAATGTTTTGTATTTGCTTTCCTTCTTTTGAAGCTCTTCTTCATCAGGTTGTATTTCCTGAATTTTTTCAAGCATGCGTTCTTTAAGGTCAGGATGCTGATTAGTTCCCAACAATACCATTCGTCTGTATGCAAGATCTTCAATACGTTGTTTGGCATTTTTCTCAACTTCATCCTGAACAAAGCCTGTTTTAACTGCCTGGGTCATTCCACCCAATGTTTCAACTTTTGTAAATAAATCCCATGCGTGGCTTGCTATGCTGTAAGTAAGCTGTTCAATATAATATGAACCTGCTGAAGGGTCAATTACCTTATCAAGGTATGCTTCTTCCTGAAGTAAAATCTGCTGGTTACGTGCAATTCGCATTGAAAAATCATCTGCTTCCTTGTAAGGAACATCAAAAGGTATTACAGTAATGGAATCTACACCTCCAATTGCAGCAGCCATAGCTTCGGTTGTTGAACGAAGCAGATTTACATAAGGATCATAAACTGTTTTATTCCAGTTTGAAGTAATAACTTGTACATGAGCCATCAAAGTTTTTGTATCTGATGGTCTATACTGCTCAATCATACGAGTCCATAACAAACGAATAGCACGGAATTTCGCAATTTCCATAAAATAATTACTTCCGGCTGATAAAATCAGGGTAATGCGTTGGGCAATATCATCAACAGGTAAACCCCTGGCGCTCAATAATGCGGTATATTCTGATGCCGAAGCCAAAGTAAATGCAAGTTCCTGAATAATGTTTGCTCCGCTATCATGAATATAATGTCCGTTGATACTTAACAACCTGAGTTGTGGTGTCTTGCTTCGACCGACTGAAATAAGCTCATATGCCTGATCAAAGTCAGCGGATTCACTCAGGAAAAAGTTGCCATGAAGCAGGAGATAGCTAATAAGATCAAAATCAAAAGACCCCTGTAATGATTTTGGATCGAAATTTAATTCTTTACAGGCTTCAATCAAATGGTTTAATAAAACCGGATAATTATTGCTGTTATAATAATGAATCTCGGTTTTTGCCAATGGAATACCTCTTAACAAAGTTACCAGATCTGCAACCGATTTCACTTCACTTACATCAAGGGCAAGAGCATTGGCTCCTTTTGCAATGGCATCAAGAGCGATTCGATTTGCTTCCTGCAAATCTGAAACATCAATATCCTGACAAATCCTCCATTTATTATCCACAGTTTTATTACTCCTTACAAAAGGATAGCTTCCAGGCTGAGAGCCAATGTGTGGCAAATCTGTTAACTGCCCTGCGCGATAGTATGGCTTAATATTTATGCCCTCAGGTGTCTTCCAAATAAGTTTTTTATCATAGTCGGCACCTTTAAGATCTTCAATTATTCTGGATTCCCATTCTTCAGTAGAAACCGGCGGGAAATCAGTAAAAAGTTTCTGATAAGTTTTATTATTATCCATTGCCTTAAACAAATATTTTGAATAGTGATGCAAAGGTAAGGTTTTATCGAGACAGTCAATTGAAAACTATTTCCAAAAATTATAATTTCATCGTTGAATTAGTTGTAATTTAGCGCCTTGGAATTATAATATTGCTGTTTTGAACTGTAAAACAGCAATATTTATCAAAAACAATTTAAAATCAACAAATCAGAACAAAGTATATTTTTAAGATATCTGTTCTGTAAATTAAAAATGTGTCGGTAATTGTAAGCAAAAAGGACGAAATTAAAAAAAATGAAGAAGTTATTGAGATTTTTATTATATTTCTTTTTTGTTTTTGTACTGACTGAGGTATCTGATGCCCAGGATCCTGCTTTTTCACAGTTTTATGGCAATCCTTTATACCTGAACCCTGCTTTAGCCGGAAACAAACTGTGTCCGCGTATTACACTGAACTACAGAAATCAATGGCCATCAATACCATCAAGTTTTGTAACTTACAGTGCCTCTTTCGATCAGTTTGTGAATAAAATGAATAGCGGACTTGGATTTCTGGTAGTTTCTGACAATGCCGGTGATGGAATTCTGACAAATAATTCATTCAGTGGCATTTATTCCTACCGGATCACACTTACAGATGAAATTGAGATGAATGCTGCCCTTCAGGCTACATTTCAACAATTGGGACTTAATGGGGATAAACTGATATTTGCTGATCCATCTGATTCGATACCTGGAAGCCATTCAATAAGGTTTCCTGATTTCTCGACAGGTTTTTTAATCGGTTTTCGTGAAAGCATATATGCCGGACTGACAGTTCATCATCTTAAACAACCTGAATATAGTTTTTATATTGATTCTATTGAACAAGATAACAGCAAACAATTAAGAAAAATAACTGCTCATGCCGGAGCAATTTTTAATCTTGGAGCTGATGACTGGTCTGCTGATATCAAAGGTACACCATCTGTTTCCTTTAATTTGCTGTATCAGCAACAAGGCAAATTCAGACAGATGAATATTGGAGGTAGTTTCAATATTTATCCAATTATTGCCGGTATATGGTTTCGCCACAATTTTAATAACCCCGATGCCGTTATTGCTTTGCTTGGGTTTGAGTATAAACAGTATAAAATTGGTTATGCCTATGATTATACAATATCAAAACTCACCAATGCAACAGGTGGTTCTCATGAGATATCAGTAGCATATATTTTTGATTGTTATCAGGAAACCAGAAAAAGTAGTAAGATCAAAGCAATAAAATGCCCGTCTTTTTAGTTATTTGTAAGTAATCAAAAAAAACATTCTATAATGATCCTGAAGAAAAGAAGCTTTACTTTAGTGATTTCGGTTGCAATGGTTGTGCTGATTTCATCTTGTCACAACAAACAAGTGTCCCAAACAACCGGTTGGGAATACAATAATTCAAAACTTGGTGGCTTTGAATTGCCAAGATATCGTGAACAAGCAACCGGACCAGGTCTGGTGTTCATTGAAGGTGGTACTTTTGTAATGGGACGCAACATTGATCATCCTATGCAGGAATGGGACAATGTAGAGAGAAGAGTTACAGTTCCCAGTTTTTATATGGATGAAACTGAGGTATCAAACCTTGATTACCTTGAATATTTATACTGGCTTGACAGGGTTTATGGAGAAACCAATCCTGAAGTTTATCAAAGAGCTTTACCTGACACTTTGGTATGGCGTTCCCGATTAGCTTATAACGATCCACTTGTTGAAACATATTTCAGGCACCCTGCCTATATGAATTATCCAGTTGTTGGAGTAACATGGATCCAGGCCAATGAATACTGTACCTGGCGCACTGACCGCGTTAATGAAATGATTTTGATTAAACATGGGATATTAGAATATGACCCTGATCAAACACCAAGAGACAATTTTAATACAGAAGCTTATCTTGCCGGTCAATACGAAGGACTGGTAAATAAAAACCTGAAGAATCTTGATCCCAAAAGTACGGGAGAACGTATAGTAAGGCTTGAAGATGGAATTTTATTGCCCAGATATCGTCTGCCTACCGAAGCTGAATGGGAATTTGCCGCACTTGGACTTATTGGTAATACAAAATATGAGCGTATCGCTGAAAGGAATATGTATCCATGGAAAGGTAATAATTTAAGAGCTGAAAACAAAAAGGATTATGGTAGTTTAATGGCTAATTTCCGCAGAGGTAGAGGGGATTATATGGGTGTTGCCGGTTCATTGAATGATGGTGCTGATATCCCGGCTGATGTAAGATCGTACTGGCCAAACGATTATGGATTATATAATATGGCAGGCAATGTAGCAGAATGGGTACAGGATGTTTTCAGACCATTAACCTTTGCCGACATGGATGATTACCGTCCGTTCAGAGGTAATGTATTTAAAACAAGAGAAACTCTTGATGATGGTCAGCTGGTTGAAAAAGACAGCATGGGTAGGATTAGATACAGAGATATTACCGACGAAGAAGCGGTGAACAGATTTAATTATCGCACTGCTGATAATAGGAACTATCTTGACGGTGACCAGCGCTCGCTTATTGATAGAAATATGAATGAAGAAGTAAAAGTAGAAAATACAACCGTTAGAATGTATGAATACGGAAAAACTTCTTTGATCAGCGATAAATCACGTGTTTACAAGGGTGGTTCATGGCGTGATCCGGCTCACTATCTTTCTCCAGGGGCACGTCGGTATCTTGACGAAGACAAATCAACCAATTACATAGGATTTCGTTGTGCAATGACAAGAACAGGAAGCACAACAGCAGCCAAAAAGAGATAAAGAATTGCAGAGTTTATGAATAAGTGATCCGGTGTTCAAAACTGGTTGCCATTATTCTGATCTTATATAAAGCAATTATGCTATAACAGAATTTCCTTTTATGGATATATCACGGATTTATGATGTTTTTTGCCAACATCCCCTTATCTGTACCGATTCAAGGAAAATTCAGAAAAACTGTATTTTTATAGCTCTTAAAGGAGAATCGTTTGATGGCAATCAATATGCAGAAGATGCCATTGAATTAGGAGCATCCTACGCTATTGTTGATAATCCCTCATTTGTTGATTCTGAAAAATATATTCTGGTCAGCAATACTCTTGAAACTCTTCAACAACTTGCATTGTTTCACCGCAAGCGTTTTAATATACCTGTAATAGCCATTACCGGTACTAATGGTAAGACTACTACCAAAGAACTGATTGCTACGGTTCTGGCTCAAAAATACAAGGTTCTGGCTACAAAGGGAAATTTGAACAATCATATAGGTGTTCCATTTACACTGCTTGAATTAAATAAAACGCATGAAATTGCGGTAATTGAATTAGGAGCCAATCATCAGGGTGAGATCACCGAACTATGCAATCTGGCTTTGCCCGAATATGGCATTATTACCAATATTGGAAAAGCTCATCTTGAGGGATTTGGCAATTTTGAAGGAATAATAAAAGCAAAAACTGAACTTTTTGATTTTCTGAGATCACATTCAGGAAAGATATTCATTAACTACGATGACGATTTGCTGATGAAACACGCAGAAAATCTTTCTGTGTTAACCTATGGTTCCGATAAAAATGCAGACTACAGAACTGAAATTATCAGCAATGAGCCTTTTCTGACATTAAAATATTTTGAGAATAACAACATTTTAAAAATCCATAGCCAGCTTATCGGGACCTATAATGCAGGTAATATTTCAGCGGCAATTGCTGTCGGTCGTTATTTTGGTATTGGTTCAAAGCTGATAAAGGATGCCATTTCGGCGTACATACCACAAAACAATCGTTCTCAGCTTATTGATACCGGCAGGAATCAACTGATACTTGATGCCTATAATGCTAATCCATCAAGTATGGAAGCAGCTCTGAATAATTTTATTCAAAATCCGGATCATCCCAAAATGTTCATACTTGGTGAAATGCTGGAACTGGGGAACTACTCTACTGAAGAGCACAAGCGGATCATAGAGATTTCCCTGCAATATCAACCGGGATTAAAAATCTTTATTGGTGAGGGTTTTTATCGTTTCAAAAATGAACATCCTTCAGCGCTTTTCTTTCTCAATACGCAGGAAGCAAAAAACTGGCTGAAACACAATGATAAAATCATTGGTTATCATATTCTAATTAAAGGTTCAAGAAAAAATCAACTTGAGAGTCTGGCAGAAAATCTTTAGGTTTTATTATGGAAAATAAAGAAGGCGGTTTTTTCAAAGTAACAGGCGTAATGTCAGGCACTTCGCTCGATGGAATTGATTTTGCTGCTTGTGTTTTTTCTGAAGATCATGGTGAGTGGAATTTTCGTATTGAACACGCTACCACTTACGCCTATTCAGCGATGTGGAAAAATAAGCTAAAAAGCTTGTTTAACGCTGCTGCAAATGATCTTGCAAAAACCCATTTTGACTATGGAAAATTAATCGGGATGTTAAGCAAACAATTTCATCAGGAAACCGGTTTCGATCCATATTTCATTTCATCACACGGGCATACCATATTTCATGACCCTGCAAATGGCTATACAACCCAGATAGGGAGTGGTGCAGCAATAGCGACAGCAGCAAGCAAACCCGTAGTTTGTGATTTCAGAGCCAACGATATTTGTCTTGGTGGGCAAGGTGCACCTTTGGTACCTATAGGCGACAAGTTGCTTTTTGGTAAATATGATGCCTGTCTGAACCTTGGGGGCTTTTCAAATATATCTCTCGATAGCGGCAATAAACGTATTGCTTTTGATATATGCCCTGTAAACACAGTGCTGAATCTTCTTTCGAACAAAATAAATCTTGATTATGATAAAGACGGCAAAACAGCACGTCAGGGCAGAATTATAGATGACATCCTGAAGCAAATGAATTCACTTCCTTATTATACGGGTCCTATACCAAAATCGTTGGGTACAGAATGGCTAAATCAAAACTTTTTGCAATTTTTAAATAACTATAATACTGTTCCTGACTTATTGCGAACTATTACAGAACATATTGCTATTCAGATTTCAGATGTTTTAACAAATTTTGAAATAAGAAAAACGCTAATCACCGGAGGTGGTGCTTACAATAAATTTCTTATCGAAAGGCTTAAGTCACTGTCGCATAGTGAATTCATTATTCCTGACAATCAGATAATTGACATTAAAGAAGCACTTATCTTTGCTTTTCTTGGCTTACTTCGCTGGAAAGGGGAAGTGAATTGTCTTGCTTCTGCTACCGGTGCAAGAGAAGATAACATTGGTGGTGCTATATACCTGCCATTAAAATAAGCTTAAATTTCCTGCGTTTTCTGCTCATGACACTGCAAGTTTAAAAACTATGATAAAAAAATCTTTATTATTCATTATTCTGTTAATATGGCAGTTTAATTTTCATGTTACTGCTCAGCAAACCAAGGCATTACCAACGGCAGCAGAGCAATTCAGGGTAGCTGAAACATTATTTGAACTTGAAAAATATGCTGCTGCCCGAACTATATTTGAATCTATTGCTAATCAGGAAAAAAAAGCTGACATGTTGTTAAAGACACAGGCTTCATACTATGTGGCATTGTGTGCAGCTGAACTCGATAATAAAGATACAGAATATTTATTTGAAAATTTCATTTCCAATTATAATAAAAGCTCATTGTTAAACCAGGCATGGTTTAATCTTGGTTCATTGCAGTTCAAGAAAAAGAACTACCGTACTGCTTTAAAATCATTCAGTGAAGTGACTGAGAAAACTTTAAGTAATAAAGAACTTGCCGAACTTTATTTTAAAAAGGGTTATTGCTATATGCGTCAGGATGATTTCGCAAAAGCAAGGCAGAATTTCAATCAGTTACGAAATACACAAACGTATTATACAATTCCAGCCACATTTTATTATGCACACCTGGCGTATATCGAAAATGATCTTGAAAAGGCACTGGATGATCTTAATAAAATCAGAAACGAAAATGAATACAGGCAAGTCATTCCGTATTATCTTGTTCATATTTATCATAAGCAGGAGAAGTATGATAAAGTAACGGAGCTTGGAGAAAACCTGTACACTGCCAACAAAAGTCGTCAAAACCTTGAAATCTGCAAAATCATAGGTGATTCATATTACAAGCTTGAGAATTATGACAAAGCCTTGTCATACCTCGAAAATTATTACACCAATAGCCGTAATCGTATAACCCGCGGGGAGTCGTATCAAATGGGATATCTTTATCTTGTTTCCGAACGCTATCAGGATGCGATCCGTTATTTTCAATCAGCAATTGGTGCTGATGATTCCATCAGCCAATACTCATATTTTAATCTTGCCAATGCATATTTGAAAACTGATCAAAAGCAATATGCCGGAAATGCTTTCCACTCTGCCTATCGTCTGGCTTTTAATCCGGAGGTCCGCGAGGAAGCTTTGTTTAATTATGCTAAATTATCATTGGAGAATAGTTCAAACCCATATAATGAACCACTTAAAGCACTAAATCAGTATATTGAAGATTATCCCGATGGTAAGCGCCGTAAAGAAGCGTTAACCTATCTGGTACATCTTTACCTTTCGTCAAACAATTACCGTGAAGCTCTTGCCTCAATTGACAACATCAAAGAAAAAGATAAAGAACTTAATGAGGCATATCAGAGAATTACATATAACCGTGGGATTGAGCTTTTTAACGACAGAGATTATTTCAATGCCATGAAAATGTTCAAAAAGTCACAGGAAACCAATATAGACCAGAATATTTTTGCCAATTCGCTTTTCTGGACAGGAGAATCATATTTCAGGCTTTCGCAATATGATCTGGCTATTTCATATTATAATCGCTTTTTGTCAGCTCAGGGCGCCCGTAATTTGCCATTATACCACACAGCACATTATAATATCGGATATAGCTGGTTTCAGCAAAAAAAATATAATGATGCTGTTCAAGAATTTAAGCTTTTTTTAAAAAACGAAAGTAAGGAAAACAGCAAAATGGTCAGCGACGCCTATATGCGAACGGGCGATTCATATTTTGTAAGTAAACGCTATCAGGATGCAATTTCACAATATGACAAAGCAGCGCACCTTAATTCGGCAGAAGCAGATTATGCCACTTTTCAGAAAGCACGAGCGTTAGGAGCATTAGGAAAACAAGAGGAGAAAATCGCTACTCTTAGGGCATTCCAGAGACAATATAGCAGTTCGCCATATGCAGCCGAAGCATTTAGCGAAATGGGCAATACTGCTATGATCATAAATCAAAACAATGAAGCCTTACAATTTTTTAACACCCTCATTGTAAATTATCCTGCCAGTAATCTTATAAAAACAGCCCTGATGAAAACAGGGTTGATCTATTATAATTTAAGTGACTATAACAAGGCTCTGGACACCTTTAAAAAAGTAGTTACTGAATATCCGGGTTCGCAGGAAGCTCATGAAGCTATTGCAAATATTAGAAATATATATGTGGACTTAAACCGTGTAGATGAGTTTATTGCATATTCGAAAAATATATCCTTTGCTCAAATAACTGACAGAGAACAGGATTCGCTGCTTTATTTCGCTGCACTGAATAAATATATGGAAAACGACTGTGCAAGTGCCAAACAGGGTTTTTCAAATTATCTAAATCGTTTTCCTCAGGGATTATATTCACTGAATTCAAATTACTATAAAGCTGATTGTGAATTCAGAGCCAATAATATGTCAGAAGCATTATTGGGTTATGAAAATGTACTTTCACGGCCTCGTTCGGAGTTTACAGAACATTCCTTACAACGTGCTGCAAAGATCAACCAGAATCTAAGTAATTATGCCAAAGCACGGGAACAATATATCCAGCTTGAAGAAATAGCAGGAAATTCTGCAATCCGTTTTGAAGCTATTAATGGTCAGCTATTTACAGGTAATAAACTTGAAGACCATCAGGCAGTATTAATTGCTGCTGAAAAACTGTTGAAAGATTCAAGAGTGCCCGAAACTTCTATGGCTGAGATACATTTAATTGCAGGAAAATCGGCAATGGCTCTTTCTCAAACCACAAAAGCAACCGAATCTTACAAGCTGGCTATTCGTCTGTCGCCTCAGGGTAGTTTTGGAGCTGAAGCCAGCTATCATCTTGCTTCTATTCTGTACGAACAAAACAAGCTTGACGAAGCTGAGAATATTATATTTGATCTTGCAGCTAATTATGCTTCATACGACTATTGGGTAGCTTCAGGGTTTATTTTGCTGTCAGATATTTACAAAAAGAACGGTAATATCTTTCAGGCACGTCAAACCCTGCTCAGTGTTGTGGAAAATCATCAGGGTGAGGAATTACGTGCATTAGCAAGAAAAAAACTCAATGAACTACCTAAAGAAGGCGATAATTAAAATTCTGAAAACTTATTCATATGAGATACCTTCAAATAAAAATAGCAATAACAATATTTTTTGCCGCCGCATTCATTGTGGGTTCATATAATGTAAAAGCACAGTTGCCACAAAAAGAAGAAATAACGGTAATTGCTCCTTATGAACCAAGTGTTCCTGAAGTACTAAAGATCAATATTCAGCCGAAAATTGAAATTGGCGAGTCAAAACTACCGGCTCTTGAGATCAATCCGGAACCTGTAAAAATGAATATATTGCACAAAATTGATCCTATACAGGAAGCTGCCCCTCCTCCTGATTCTATAAAAACAATCTACAGAAATCATATTCGTGCCGGTTTTGGAAATTATATAACACCATATCTTGAACTTAATTCAGGTACTCTTCGTAATCAGAACTACCTTTTAAACCTGCATTTCAGGCATATTTCCTCATTAGGGAAGATTAAAAACTACGGGCATAGTGCTTTTAGCGACAATATGTTACAAATAAACGGCAAGAAATTTTTTGAACGTTTTACACTTGGTTCCAAAATAAAATATGATCGTAAAGTAGTACATCACTATGGTTTTCTTAAAGCTGAGTTTCCTGATTCAGTTTATAATACTTCAAAAGATCAGTTAAGGCAGCGTTTTAACCAGACAGGTTTTGCCATTACAGCACAAAGTAATAATAAAAATTTACAGGGATTCCAATATGATGGTTCGCTTAGTATTGATTTCATAAATGATTTATATGAAACCAAAGGCAATCAGATTGAGTTTAAATCCCAACTGAATTCTTTTTTCAGACTATTTCGCACTAATGACCGTCAAAACCTTGGAATGAACATAGGAATTGGTAATTACAACACTACTGATAGTGTGAAAACCAGCAAAAACACACTAATTCAGCTACAGCCCTACATGAAATTCAAATATCAGGAATATGAAGTCAAAGTTGGATTAGGTCTGGCATTTGATAATGACAGCTCGATACATTTTAGTGTTTATCCTTTAGCTGAAGGCAGACTCCAGCTTGTTAAAGACAGGGTAGATGTTTTTGTGGGTATTGTTGGAGAAAAGCAGGCTAACACGTTTCAGGACCTTGTTCAGCAAAATCCTTTTCTTCAATCAGTGCTTGATTATCGTAACAGTTCTACAAAGCTCAGATTTTATGGCGGATTGCAATCAAGTATTGGAAAACATCTCGATTTTGAAATTGCAGGCTATAATACCATTATTGACAACATGCCATTGTTCATTAATGATACAATAGCACCGTATAATCGTTTTATTGTTGTTTACGATGATCTGAACATAGTACAAGGTAAAGCTTCGGTAAGCGTTTCGTTATCACAACAATTAAGAATATCAACAGGCTTTGTCATATCCTCCTATACCACTGATAATCAAATAAAAGCATGGCATTTGCCAGCGTTTAAAACATATTTTGAAGGCTGGTATAATTATTCCGAGAAATTTGCTTTTCGCGGCTCAGTATATTCTCATGGCAAATCATGGACAAATGTGTGGAACAGTAATCTGAACAGACAAGAAGAAACAGAAATAAAGCCATGGGTTAATTTAAGTATTGGCGCTACTTACAGGCTCAACAGACAATTGCATTTTTTCATAGATGCTCGAAATATTACAACAGGAAGGCATTTTTACTGGTATAATTATCCGAGCCAGCGTCTGAATGTAATGGCAGGAGCCGGTTTTTCATTTTAACAGCTAAACAATACTGAATTTCAATCGTTCTGATAGCCAGGTATTGAAAGCGAGATACAGGTTAAAAGATTATAATGAAATTTTTTAATGTCTGGTATCTGTTCCGGCTATTAAAAATGTGATTTTTATGCAGTATGACAATTCAATATTTTCATACCGGCAGAAGGGTCTACCATAACCACAGAAGTTTAACAATTCTTCAAAAATGTTAATAACTTCACTCGTTTTATCCTTTCAAAACTCTCTTTAATTCAGTTATTTTCAGTATTTTTGCATAGTTATTAAAAGTATATATTTTATTGCATATGATTGATGATTTAAAAGAAAGAACAGAAGATAACAGCGAATATACAGCGAGTAATATTCAGATCCTTGAAGGTCTTGAAGCTATTAGAAAACGCCCTGCCATGTATATTGGTGATACAGGTACACGAGGTTTACACCATCTTGTTTACGAAGTAGTTGATAACTCAATTGATGAAGCTTTAGCAGGCTATTGTACTAATATTGATGTTGTTATACATAAGGACAATTCAATCACAGTAACTGACAATGGTCGTGGCATCCCTGTTGACATGCACGAAAAAGAAAATCGTTCTGCGCTTGAGGTAGTAATGACCGTATTACACGCCGGCGGAAAATTCAATAAGGAGTCCTATAAGGTTTCTGGAGGTTTGCATGGAGTAGGCGTAAGTTGTGTTAATGCTTTAAGCACTGCATTAAAAGTTGATGTACATCGTGATGGAAAGATTTATAGACAAGAATACGCTTGTGGAAAACCTTTATATGAAGTAACAAATATAGGTGAAAGCTCTAAAACCGGAACTATCGTAACATTTAAACCTGACGACTCTATTTTTACAGTTACTAAATACGATTATGATACACTTAGTTCCCGCCTTCGTGAACTTTCTTACCTGAACAAAGGGATCAAGCTTTCTATTACTGATGAAAGAGACAGAAATGGTAACGAAAATGGCGATAACGACCCTGTTACTCAAACATTTTATTCAGAAGAAGGGCTCAAGGATTTCATATCCTATCTGGATGCAAACAGAGAAAAACTTATTTCGGAACCAATCACTTTTGAAGGTGAGAAAAATGGAGTTCCTATTGAAATAGCAATGCAGTATAATACCTCATTTTCTGAAAATATTCATTCGTATGTAAATAATATCAATACACATGAAGGGGGTACTCATCTTGCAGGGTTCAGAAGAGGTTTAACAAGAACCCTTAAAAGTTATGCTGAAAAATCTGGCATGTTGTCAAAACTTAAATTTGATATCAGCGGTGATGATTTCCGTGAAGGACTTACCACAATTATTTCAGCTAAAGTTCAGGAACCTCAGTTTGAGGGTCAAACCAAAACAAAACTCGGAAATAATGAAGTAATGGGAGCTGTAGATCAGATAGTGAGTGAAAGACTGGCTTATTTCCTTGAAGAAAATCCCCGTGATGCACGTACCATTGTAAATAAAGTGATTCTTGCTGCAACGGCACGTCATGCTGCACGAAAAGCGCGTGAATTGGTTCAAAGAAAAAATGTATTTAATAGCAGTAGTCTGCCCGGTAAACTTGCCGACTGCTCAGAAACCGATCCGGCATTGTGTGAAATATATTTGGTTGAGGGTGATTCAGCAGGGGGAACTGCAAAACAGGGACGCGACCGTAAATTCCAGGCTATTCTGCCTTTGAGAGGAAAAATCCTGAATGTGGAAAAAGCCATGCAGCATAAAATATTTGAAAGTGAAGAAATTAAAAATATATATACCGCACTGGGAGTAAGCATTGGTACCGAAGAAGACAGTAAAGAGCTTAATCTCAACAAGCTTCGTTATCATAAAGTCATTATTATGACTGATGCCGATGTTGACGGCAGCCATATTGCCACTCTGATCCTGACTTTTTTCTTTCGTTATATGCGCGAATTGGTTGAGCTGGGTCATATCTACATAGCTACTCCCCCACTTTATCTGGTTCGGAAAGGCAAAGAAGAACGCTACTGCTGGAGTGAAGAAGAAAGAAAAGCTACAGTACAGGCATTTTCAACAAATGGTGATGAAAGAGGGATCCATATTCAGCGTTATAAGGGTCTTGGTGAAATGAATGCCGAGCAATTATGGCTTACAACCATGGATCCTAAAACCCGAACTCTCAGACAGGTAACCATTGAAAATGCTACTGAAGCCGATCGTATTTTCTCAATGCTCATGGGCGGTGAAGTTCCTCCACGCCGTGAGTTTATTGAACGTAATGCAAGATACGCCAATATTGATGTTTAAAACCTGAAAATTCACTTTTAGACCAAGTTTTGAAAATAGGATTTAATATGCATTATCTAACCTCAGCTTAATTAGTCCAAAAGCAGAGGTCTTTATTTTTTCTCTACCCTCAAGTAAAATTTTATACCTCAAGCAATGCTTATAATCTGAAATCATTTGATTTTAGTAAATTTGCCAGGTAAAATGATTTTAAAATAAATGGCAAAGCATAATTCTATATTTATCGTAATACTAAGTACATTTCTGTTGATATCATGCGGAAACAACCAACCGCTGATCATTTCAAAAGACTTCCCTGAAACAGGATGGCACAGATTCGATAAATTATCATTTGATATGCAGATAGCCAGCGTTAAAAACAACTATTCAATATCGGCTATCATTAAACACAGCCCGGATCTGGAATATGACCGGATTCCATTGCATATAATCATGACCTACCCATCAGGTGAAGAAAGGATATGGGAACAGATAATCAAGATTAGGAATAAAGATGGCAACTTGAACGGAGTTCTTAAAGATGGTGTGGTTGACCTTGAAGTTGTTGTTCGGTCAAAATTAACTTTCAATGAAACTGGTAAGATCAACCTTCTTGTCGAACAGATCATTCCTAAATATGATACTCCCGGGATTTTTTCGTTTGCACTAAAACTGACAAGTGAAAAAGGCTGAAATAAATTGGATGTATTCTTGTGCTTGCTTTTGGGTTTCGAATCAAAAATAAAAAATTAAGCCCCGCTGATTCTTTAAAAGCTTTTTAGCACTTTCAGAACCACCTCTTTGTCTTTTATCAGTTGTGCTTGTAGTTGCTCCAATCCATCAAATTTTTGTTCATCGCGAATTCGCTGAACAAAACTGATTGTTATGGGGTCATCATAAATATCACGATCAAAATCGAAAATATGAGCTTCGATGTTAAGATGGTTAGAATTAACAGTAGGTCGGAATCCAACATTACTCATAGCATTGTAGATCTGACCGTTCCATTCAATTCTACAGGCATATACACCAATAGCAGGTATTAATTTTCGTCGATTTATATATTTTAAATTAGCTGTCGGGAAACCTATTTTATGACCAATCTGATTTCCAATTTTAACCCTTCCGCTTAACATATAATTATAACCCAGAAGCATATTGGCTGTTTCAATATTGCCATTTATCAGTGCTTCCCGTATTACGGAACTACTCGCTGTTTTGTCTTCAATAATGACTTTTTCAATTTTCCTCACAGCAAATCCAAAATTATCAGCAAGGTTTTTCAAATCATCAAAACTTGTTGTTCCGCCTTTACCAAGGCTGTGATCATAACCAACCAAAAGATGATCCACCCCTGCTTTATCAACCAAAAAATCTTTTATGAACTTCTCAGCAGATAATCTGGCAAAACTTTTTGTAAAAGGCAGTATCCAAAGATTCTCAATTCCGGCATTTTCAATCAATTTTATTTTTTCTTCTATAGTATTAAGAAAAAAAACATCATTGTCAGCGTTTAGAATCAGACGCGGATGCTGGTTAAAGGTAATTACAAGAGTTTCACCACCAGTTACTCCGGCTAATTCTTTCATTTTTGCCAGTAAAGCCTGATGCCCTTTATGTACTCCATCGAAAGTGCCTACCGTGACCACAGGATGCTTAAGTCTGTGCGAAAAATCTGTTCCTCTGAAAATATTCACCTGTGAGTATTTTAGAATATTCTTTGTTTATTTAATAACGCAGCTATCTGAACTGCATTTGTAGCAGCTCCTTTACGAAGATTATCAGCTACAATCCACAGATTCAAAGCATTGGGAGCCGACCAGTCGCGACGGATACGACCGACAAAAACCTCATCTTTGCCCTCAGCATACAAAGGCATAGGATATAAAAACTCAGACGGCTCATCCTGAACAACAACGCCCTGAGTGCCAGAAATGATCCTGTAAATCTGTTCCAGGTCGTAACTGTTGTTAAATTCAACATTTACTGCCATTGAATGACCTCCATACACCGGAACCCTAACTACCGTTGAAGTGATCTGAATGTCAGGTGCCTCAAGGATTTTATGAGTTTCATCCACTAATTTCATTTCTTCGGTGGTGTATCCGTTACCAAGAAAACCACCTCCCTGAGGAATAAGATTCAAATCAACAGGATGCGGATATACCTTTGTAGTTTCTTTTCCAAAACGCTCATTCTCAAGCTGATCCATTCCTCTTTTTCCTGAACCGGTTACTGACTGATAAGTTGATATTACAATTCGTTTGATACCAAAATGTTTATGCAATGGTGCCATTACAAGAGCAAGTTGTATGGTCGAGCAGTTCGGGTTGGCAATGATACTGGTTTCTTTTGTGATTCTGTGAGAATTGATTTCGGGCAATATCAGTGGTACATCATCATGCATACGCCATGCTGAAGAATTATCAATAACAGTAATGCCAGCCTCTGCAAATACCGGAGCCCATTCGGAAGAAATAACAGAACCGGCTGAAAACAAAGCAATATCAGGTCTTAGACTTATTGCCTGGCTGATTTCTTTCACTGAATAATCTGTTCCGAGAAATCTCAGCTTTTTCCCTGCCGATTTAACTGAAGCCACCGGAATGAACTCTGTAATATCAGAAACAAGCAGATAGCGCGCTTCTTCCAGCACTTTTATGATCATGGTTCCTACCAAACCTGTGGCACCTACAATTGCAATTCTCATTTCAAACTTTGATTTCGAGGCTGCAAAATTAGCATTTTTAAGGGTTAACAAAGAAAACCAGACAATTTAACATTTTGCTCTAAATCCAATAGCTTTGGATAAACCGTAGCATGTTGCCCCCTAACCGCAGGTTAAAAAATTCACAGCTGCACAGTAGCAATATAATACTCGTTTACAATAATAACATTTTAATAGTAATTCATTTAACCACAGAGGGCACGGAGGTTCACAGAGTATCTTTCAACAGATTTTTCTGTGAACCTCTGTGTTCTCGGTGGTTATCAACCATCACAGAGGATATTAAGAAGCACAGATGGTACATTCAGTTTATACAATTTTATCTATTTCAGGCCTTATTTGTTATTACTATATATTTATATAGAATGTATTGAAGATACTAGTAGCAGATAATTTCAATTACTTTCAAAACCGTCAATTTGGGAGAGATAATTTTATCAATTTACTCATACCATATTAATTTCCGTTCCAGTTGTTCAATATATTTCAACACTACACGAATATAGAAAAACTTCTCACAACTGTGCAAACCATTAGCAGCACGATAATCAATGGCAGTTCCCATTTATTATATACGTCTTGGAACAACCTTTCTACCCACTACCCATTGCCTTGTATCAACACCAACCGAAATTATTAAAAACTAAAAATTGAAGCCGGGGATTACACAGGTCAAAAATCATTTATTTAGTACATGCGTATTTTTTTATATATTTACACCAAAATCAAACAATAATAAAATGAAAGAGATTGTAACCAAAACTCTTTTATCAATAGCTCTGATCTTTGTTTCGAACTATATGATTGCCCAGTTCAGTGATGATTTCAGCGATGGGGATTTTTTGCATAATCCGGCATGGAGCGGAGATACTCATTTATTTATTGTTGATAATTTCAGGTTAAGACTTTATTCCGTTGCCGGCAATGACTCTACAATTCTAGTTACCCCAAGTTCTGTAATAAATAATACAGAATGGAACTTCTGGATCAGACTTGCATTTACCCCAACAAATAATAATCATCCAAAAATTTATCTTGTTTCTACCGAACCTGATCTCAGGGGCCCCTTAAATGGTTATTATCTGCAAATTGGTAAAGATGGTTCTAACAATAAACGTATTTACCTATTCCGACAGGATGGCATGACACGAACTGAAATACTTTCCGGATTGGACAATGTTGCAAATGCCACTAATAATATTTTGAGAATTAAGGTATTACGTGATTTTAACGGCAACTGGGAAATTTATACTGATTCTCAGGGAGGTGAAACATATGAACTTCAGGGAAATGTTACCGATGCTACCCACACAAATACAGCCTGGTTTGGTATTTTCTGTAAGTATACAAGCGGAAATATCAGAAATTTTTATTTTGATGATTTTTATGTCGGGGATATACGTATTGATACCATTCCACCTGAAATTGAGCAAGTAAGAGCATTAACGGCTACAGAACTTGAGATCATTTTCAGTGAAAAGCCCGACCAGGCATCAGCAAGCGATGCTACTAATTATTATGTTAATAAAGGAGTTGGAAACCCTTATCAGGTAATTGCTGATGCTGAAAATCCTGACAGAGTTTTGCTGCATTTCAATACTCCTTTTGTAAACGGAGAATATTATATCCTTTCGGTTCAGGGAATAAGTGATCCAGCTGGAAATACCATGCTGCCTGTTGAAAAGGAATTTTCATATTTCAAAGCAGGGATTTATGATATTGTAATAAACGAGATCATGGCAGATCCAACACCCGAAGTAGATCTCCCTCCGCATGAGTTCATTGAATTGTTTAATACTACCGAACATACTATATTCCTTGATGGCTGGAAGCTCCGGATTGGGACAACACAACGGAACTTCCCCAATGTAGCGATAGAGCCTCACGGCTATCTGATCATTGGCTCTGAATCTGCAATGAGTACTTTTTCAGAATATGGCGCAACAGCTACAATTCAGGGATTGTCTCCTACAGCTCTTCCGAATGCAGGAGGCACAATTAGCCTTTATGATAATGATGAGATTGTAATTCATTGCGTTACATACTCCGATTCCTGGTATCAGAGCAATGCTAAAAAAGAAGGTGGCTGGACACTCGAAATGATTGACCCATTTAATCCATGTGGAGAAGCTGAAAACTGGATTGCATCAAAAGATCTAAGAGGAGGCACACCGGGAGCAGTTAATTCAGTTCGGGCTGACAATCCCGATATCACTGCGCCATGGCTTATTAAAGCTATAATAGTTGACAATCATACACTTGCACTTACTTTTTCTGAAAAAATGCAGATTGATGATATTGAAAACACCTTGGCTTATTCTGTTAATCATGGCATTGGGAATCCGTTGATTGCAGTGGCAAATGAGCCTGTTTACAATGAAGTAATTCTTCAGTTTGAGGCATCTTTCAGCGAACAAATAATTTATGAAATATCCATTACCGGTATTCTAAACGATTGTGCCGGTAATCCTGTCGCCCCGGATAGTTACATTCGTTTTGCACACTCTTCCAATCCTGAATATAACGATCTTGTTATCAATGAGATATTATTTAATCCTCCGGCTGGTGGAGTTGAATATGTGGAGATTTACAATCGTTCAAATAAAATAATTGACCTGAAGAAACTAAGATTAGCTTCTCAGGATACTATTATGAATCAGTTAACCTCAGTAAGAGAGATTGCACCATCAGGGTTTTTGATCTTTCCGGAAGAATATATAGTTCTGACTACCAAAACCGATCTGGTGACTAAATTTTTTTATACTCCCAATCCCCGTGGATTCATCAATATGCCTTCGATTCCTCAATTCTCAAATACCAGTGGAATAGCAGTATTATGTGACCCTAACGAAAACATTATTGATCGTTTGGTTTATCACGAAAACATGCATTTCCCGCTATTAAGTACTTTCAAAGGTGTTGCACTTGAAAGAATTGATTATAGTCGTCCTTCAGATGATCGTACTAACTGGCATTCAGCAGCATCCACAGCGGGTTATGGCACTCCTGCTTATAAAAACTCGCAATTTATGGCAATCATTGAAGAAGATGAGCCTTTCAGCTTAAGTCCGGAAATTTTTTCACCTGATGGTGACGGTTATAATGATGTATTAAATATATCCTATTCACTTGAAGAACCTGGTTATGTGGCAACTATAAATATTTATGATATGTCGGGCAGGCTAATAAGACGATTGATTCAAAATCAGTTGCTTGGTACCTATGGCGCATATACCTGGGACGGTATCACTGACAATAACGAGAAAGCCTCAATAGGTTATTATTTGATTTACATTGAACTGTTTGATTTGAACGGCAAAATCAAACATTATAAAAAAACAACAGTATTGGGAGGACGACTCTAAATACGTCAGGATCTGGCTAAATATTCAGTTTTTTTAACAGCAAAACAAATGACTATAAGCTAATGTAGCGTACAAGCCAGTGAAGCAACGCTAAGGCGAACACCTTCAGTTTCAAGAAGATGTTGCGCACTTGCCTCTATTGTAGCACCTGTAGTAATCACATCATCCACTAAAAGAATATGTTTTCCGGTAATCTTTTGGGGTTCTGTGACTTTGAAAATCTCTTTTACGTTCTCCCAGCGATTAAACCTTGTTTTTCTGGTTTGAGTTTCTGACGCAAAAGTTCTTATCAACACACTGGTTTCCAGCTCTATATTCATTGATGCAGCTAAACCTTCAGCAAATTTCTCACTTTGATTATAACCCCGCTTCCTTAGCTTTTTAATATGCAGAGGCACTGGTATTACCATTTCAATACTACTGAAAGTCTCTACTTGCCTGAGTTCTGCACCATATAATCTTCCAAGATAAACACCAATTTCATCCTTGCCTTTATATTTAAACTGATGCATCAGATGCTGTACTTTACCCCCTTTTCGAAAAAAATAAAAAGCACTAACATTTTCAAGATTTACCCTGCCCCAGAAAACCTGTGCCAAGGGATTATCCCTTAATTTATGGTAATGTGTTCGTGGAAGATGATAGCGGCAATATGTGCAAATAATCTCTTCGTTTCGGAAAAGAGTATTACCACAAGCCTGACAAACCTGCGGATAGATCAGGGAAACAAAATCATCGATCAGAGAAAGCATAGTAATGCTGAAATATTTTTCATTTACGAAAATACAAAATTATTAGTTTGGTTTTTCTGAAAATCAATTTAATATTACAGGATTTGAAGTTCAATCTCAAAATTTTTTTCAATTTTTATAGACAAAATCCTGTTCCATTAGCTTACATTAGTAACCACTATGACTAAAATTCATTTCAAAGCTCTATTTTTGCATTTTGTGCCATAAGCTGTCTTAATTGTGAAATCGCTAATACAAATAAAGGATCTCAGTATCGGATTTATATCCGATAATAAATATCATCAGGCAACTGAGAGCGTGAGCCTATGTATTGAGCATGGCAAGACCCTTGGTATAGTTGGAGAATCGGGTTCAGGTAAATCTGTAACCGCACTTTCAATACTCAGATTATTACCTACTGCTGCAAAAATTGATTCCGGTGAAATTCTCTTTTCAGACAAAGATGATAACACAATTAACCTTCTTAAAATCAGTAATAAAAATATCCAAAAGATACGGGGTAATAAAATAGGGATGATATTTCAGGAACCAATGACTTCATTGAATCCGGTTATGAAATGTGGGAAACAGGTGACTGAAAGTATGATTTTGCATTTAGGATATACTTATAAAGAAGCAAAACGACGAACGCTTGAGCTTTTTAATGAGGTTATGCTACCTCGCCCTGAGAGCATTTTCAATAGTTATCCTCATCAAATTTCAGGTGGACAAAAACAGCGGGTTATGATAGCTATGGCTGTAGCATGTAACCCTGTGCTGCTCATTGCTGACGAACCCACTACAGCTTTGGATGTTACAGTTCAGAAAAGCATCTTAACGCTGATGAAAGATCTACAACAAAAATATAATATGGGTGTACTGTATATCAGTCACGACCTGGGAGTTGTCGCAAACATTGCAGATGAGGTAGCAGTAATGTACAGGGGTAAAATTGTTGAAACAGGTACAGCAGATCAGGTTTTTAACCATCCGGAACATCCATATACAAAGGGTTTGATCGCATGCAGGCCTGGTATGAGTGGCAGACCTGAAAAATTGCCTGTTGTTGCAGATTTTATCAATGCTACCAATACTAATGACGTGCTTAAAATCCCAGAGGTCACCCCTGAAAAAAGAGCGCAGGAACATAAAAGGATCTACAATTCAGAGCCTTTTATAAATATCGAGAACCTGAAAGTATATTTTGAGGAAAACACTTCATTGTTTAATTTCAAAAAGAAATACATTAAAGCAGTTGATAATATCTGTTTTGATGTATTCAAAGGTGAAACCCTTGGTCTTGTTGGTGAATCAGGATCAGGGAAAACAACCCTGGGGCGTGCCTTATTAGGACTCATAAAAGCCAATGATGGCAAAATCACTTTCAATGGTTTGGATTTAAAAAAATTGCCTAATAATAAATTACGGAAGTTGCGCCAGAATATGCAGATCATTTTTCAGGATCCATATTCATCGCTCAATCCACGTATCACCATTGGCGAAGCTATAGAAGAACCAATGAAAGTACATGGTTTGTATAAAAGCCATAAAGAAAAGCAGGAAAAGGTTACTGAACTACTTGAGCGCGTAGGACTTAAGCCTGAGCATTATCATCGTTTTCCACATGAATTTTCAGGCGGGCAAAGACAAAGAATTTGTATTGCGCGTGCTCTTGCACTGAATCCGGGTTTCATTATATGTGATGAATCAGTGTCAGCTCTGGACGTTTCAATACAGGCTCAGGTTTTGAACCTCCTTAACAAACTGAAAAAGGATTTTGGTTTCACCTATATTTTCATCTCTCACGATCTAT
This sequence comes from Bacteroidales bacterium, assembly GCA_012522795.1. Taxonomy (GTDB): domain Bacteria; phylum Bacteroidota; class Bacteroidia; order Bacteroidales; family JAAYJT01; genus JAAYJT01. Next base: position 141,441 of record JAAYJT010000002.1, read on the forward strand.
CAGTAGTCCGGTATATGTCAGATCGTATGATAGTTATGAAAAACGGCAAAATTGCTGAAAGTGGTGAAGCTGATACATTGATTTCAAATCCTGAAAGTGAATATACACGAAGTTTGATAGAAGCTTTGCCAGTATTTTTATAAGTCAGGCTAATTCCGGTTAACAATCAAGCATTAAATTTTATAAACTGTCATAAAAGCTAAGGGAATGAATATATTAAGATTACAGGACCAGCATCCGGCAGACATTGCTGAACAACTCTCAACTCTTGACAAAAAAAGTAGAGATATATCATTTCTGATGATTTAAAAAAACAAACTATAAATCTTCTGGCTTGATGAGGAAAAAGAAACAGCCTTAAATCTGATAGGCTATCCAAAAGACTGCATTGCACGTCTGATGACTCCCCATTATATTCAGGTAAGACCTGGGTGGACTGTTCAACATGTATTTGATCATATTAAAAACTACGGTAAAAAAGCTGAAACGCTCACATACATTTATGTAGTGGATAAAGCCAATAAGCTCATTAATGAACTTAAGATCGGGCAACTTTTAATAGCTGACTATTCCACCCCTATTTCAAAATTGATGGACTATAATTTTATCAGCATTCCTACTACCACTCCGATGGAGGAAGGATTTCACATCTTTCAGAAATATGATCGCTTTTCAATTCCTATAATTACTGAAAATGGCATATTGGTAGGTATTGTTACTTTCAACGATATTATTAATAAAATTAAAGAACGCGACACTGAAGATATTCAAAAATTTGGGGGAGTTAAAAGGCTTGATTTATCATATACAAAAACTCCATGGTTTGAGCTTGTGAGAAAAAGGGCCGGATGGCTGGTAATACTATTTTTAGGTGAGATGCTAACAGCATCTGCAATGGGGTATTTTGACAGTGGAATAGAAAGAGCAGTAGTACTTGCCTTATTCGTTCCACTTATAATTTAGAGTAGTAGTAATTCAGGTTCACAGGCTGCCTCACTGATTATCAAAGCAATGGCGCTTCAGGAATTTAAACTCAAAGATTGGTGGTATGTAATGCGTAAAGAAAAGTAAAACTCGACCCTGCAACGGCATCAGCGCCATTTATAGCAACACTGGTTGACGTGACCGGACTTGTAATTTATTTTAGCATTGCAGCTATTATCCTTGAAGACAAACTTCTATGAGTCTGAGAAACATAGCAGGAATATGAAAAGTCTTTAAGAACAGAAAGATCAGTATTTAATGATTTTCTCCATCCAGTATTTGCCTTCATAATATATTCTCAGCAAAAATATACCAGAAGGCTGAGCTGATAAGTCTATATTAAATGCTGAACTATTTATGAACTCCTTACTTAAAATCCTTTCTCCGTATAATGAATAAACCTCAGCATGAATTACTGACCTATCAATATTATTATTCAATTCAATAATGATTTTCCCGCTGGTAGGATTTGGATAAACTTTATAAGGATTTGAGGAGTGTGTAGTTTTAATTATTTCATCATTATTTTGATCTGCTATGAACACATCTGATTGATTTTTATCGCACAGCGAACGTTCCTGACTTATTACAGCATGAAAATACCCACCACTTAAAACCCGGGTGCCTGTTTTTAGTAAAATATTCTCACCAGCAAATAGCAAAATATTTCCACCACTTTCAACCGTTAAGTCTGATACCTCAATAGTCTCATTCGCCTGATAGCATACCTGATCTCCATCTCCTACAATTCTATTGTTTATTATTAAACTATCTGTTATCAAAGAAGATGGTTCATTATGAAATGAACCATTCAATAATGTCGCTTCCGGATTTCCATCATTAAATCGGAAAGATTGGAAATCAAGTAATGAAAAACCTTCATCAGCAACTACACGGAACATTAAATTCAGCATAGTCCCGCTGCCTTCAAGGTCAGTAGTGCCAATTGCCCCGATATTTAATTCATTATTACCGGTTTCATTGCCAAAAACAAACCAGTCAGTTAAATCGCTTAGTGTTTCTTCAACTGAAAAATAAGGATATTCGGGTTTTATGATGTTATTGTCAAATGAAATAGTGAATTCATAGGATATTACATTCAAACCACTTAAATCACTCACTTCAACCGGGATATTCACAATTGCTCCGGAAGGTTCACTAACCTTTATATCAGGTAAACTAACTACAAGGGGCAAATAATTAAAATTATTTTCAAATGATCCCTGCACTAAAGATACTTCCGGCGATCCATCATTAAACAAAAAATTATCGAAATATAAAGGGCTGTATCCATTAGATACAACAATGCTGAAAATTAATTTAATTAGTATCCCATTTCCATTCAAAGCCTCCTCACTTGACGCTTCCAGAATTATTTTCCCAGATGAATCATTGTTTGCCATTACTGTCCAGCCTTCTATGCCGCTAAGAGTTTCTTTAGTTTTATAATAAGGAGGACATGCCACAATCACCTGAGGATCATAATGCAATTCAAATCCATAACTGTTTACCGCAACACTATCAGGACCATCAATAAATACGGGAACCTCAATCAGTGTTTCCGGTGCATGCGAAACGGAAATATCTGGCAAACTCACAACCACCTGAGGAACACCATAGTTATTATTAAACCATCCATTAATAACTGAAGCTTCAGGATTGCCGGCATTGAAAATAAATGAACTGAATGTTAAGGAGCTGGAGCCTTCATCAACTAAAACACGAAATTTTAATTTCAACAAAGTGCCATTACCGTATAGGGCAGCATAACCAAATGCTCCTATTATTAATTTATTCTGAGAGTTAGCATTGGGTAAAACTGACCATCCTGGTGATCCACTCAGAGTGCCGGAAGCAATAACATAAGGAGGTTCGGGAGTAATAACATTATTATCAAAATTGAGAACAAATTGATAAGCTTCAACATTCAATCCACTCAAATCACTGACTGCGATGGGGATTTCAATAATTGTTCCGGAAGAAAGACTAACAGACGTATCAGGCAAATTCACAATTACTTCTGTTGCAAACAAGTGTGAAATTAATATTGTTAGAATAATTGTAAGATATAATTTCCTCATAAAACAGTATTGTTAAGTAAATACAGATGCAAGCAGCCTTATCACAACAAATAACTCATAATCAACGGATAAGACTTATTCTTACCTGTTGTATATAGTTTTCGGTTTTCATACGTACAATATACCAACCCTGAGGCAACCTCCCATTTTCCTTACTTTTCCCATCCCAGGTTAAGTTATAAAAACCTTCATCCTGCATTCCTCTGTACAACACATCCACACTTCTTCCAAATAAATCAATAATTTCTATTTCGATATTTCCATTTTCTATGACTTCATAGGCAATAGTAGTGGACGCTCTAAACGGATTGGGATATGCTGTAAGCAAAGCTCCTCCCTTACTCAACGATGATGAAAACGGATCTGAAATTAAAATATCAGGAAATTCATGATCGTTTATAACAACATCTTTCAAAGCCAAAGATACTGTTCCACAATGTCCTATTAAAACCCTTAAATTCAAATCCTGAGATAATATTCCCATTGGGTGGATAATTGCAATCCTGATAATTCTTTCGCTTATTTTATTGGTAAATACACTATACCCCGGAGGAAGATCAATGAATTCAACACTGTTCAGGTGCGAAACCGGATTTGTAACATCAAATGAAATAGAGAATATTCTTTCAGGACGAGTAATTCCTGTGAACAGTATTTCAGCATTTATAAAATCGTATTGCTTTTCATAATTCCTTAATACTGCATTAAACTTAAAATCATATTCCAATGTTCCAACAGTAATATTATCATAATTAAAACATGTAGAAACTCCCGGTGGCATTGGCAAATTAATAGCAGCTCTTAGAATTAAAGCAGCATCAAAAGCTCTGACAAGATTATCTTCATTTACATCGGCATTGTAAGCACCAATAGGCGATAGAGTTATCAATCCTATACTGTGTTTCAAAGCCAATGAGGCATCATAAGCCTGAACAAAACCATTTTCGTCAACATCGCCACAATTTCTTATGGGAACATTCAACAGTCCATTAGTGATTTCAACTAATGGATTATTACCATTAAAAACAAACTCATCAAAACTCAAATCCGATGAAGATCCTTGTTCACCAATAACCTTAAATTTTAATTTAGTAAGAACTCCGGAGCCTGATAATGGTTCAGACCCAAGAGCAACAACTGAAAGATTACCAGCCTCCTGTTGATCAATTATCAGTGTCCAGCCTGCATCTCCTAACATTGTTCCGATTGTGATCACATAAGGTGGCGACGGTATCAAAACAGAAGGATCATAGGAAAAAACAAACTCGTTTGTGATTATCCCGTAACCGGTCAAATCGCTTACCATTACAGGTATTTCTATAATAGCATTAGTACCTGCAATAAGTTCAGGTAAAATAACGCGTTCAGTACCCTGGCCAGGTAGTTGAAGCAAATAGGATTTTCTAACCGGTAATCCGGCACTAAAAACAGAGATTTCAGCAATTCTGACTGAATCAGTAATATTAGCATTAAATGTTAATGTAATAGTATCATTATCAGAACCATTAACAGGCGACACCTGCAACCATGGAACATTACTTTCTGCAGTCCAGTTTGTATTGGATATTACTGATAAATAAGCTATGCCACTGGATGGACCAACAGTTAAACTATCAGGTTCGAGAATCAGAATAAATGGTGTTGCCTGATTGATTGTCACTACTTCAGAAGGTAGACCTGATACATCTATATAGATCAATCCCTGACGGGGAAGTTCATAATTAACGTCAAAATATAGAGTGATCGTGGCATTACCAATTCCACTCTCAGGAATTGCATGAAGCCAGGTTTCTGAATTAGAAATTTCCCACAAAGCATTTGAAATAATAGTAAAATAAGTAATACCTGCCTCGAAATCAACAAAAAGCTCTAATGGCATAACGCTTAAAAATGCCGGTGCTGCAACCTGTTCAATAATTACGGATGCTTCTGCCATACCATCAGAAGTCGTAAAGGTAATTACTCCCTGCCGGCTAAGTGCTAATGGGTTTTCAGCAAAAGACACTGTTATTATCCCGTCAAGCTCGCCTGAATTGGGAGTTAAAGTCAGCCAGGGAACATTGGTGCTGGCTGTCCAGTGATCATTTGAGCTTACTGTCAGAGTGCAGGTTCCAGCTTCAAAACCAACTTCCTGAAATGAAGGACTTACACTTA
>JAAYJT010000011.1 GCA_012522795.1 Bacteroidales bacterium
CCATTTTCGATTGCAATAAGATCATATGCGCCATCTTTATTACTTCCCCCAAAACATTGCTGCCATATAATATCCCAATTTTGTGCAGCCAGAGTAGCCGGTACCCAAAAGAATATCATTAAATAAAATAATTTAATCTTTTTCACAATTTTATTATCTTGAAATTAAAAAACTCATTATTGTTTTCAATCATTAGGAAATAGAATCCGTTTTTTTCATTAAGAAGATTTATTAATATCTGTTGATCAACAACATGTTGTTGCCGGTAAATAACTGCCCCCATGTTGTTAAGTATCGTAATAGATTGTACCGGTAATAATAAATGATCAATAAAATCAATCTTTAAGATATCGTTTACTATGGTATTGACCCTTATTTTTTCAGCAGTATTTATTAAATCGTATGTACCTACGGTTTGATGATCGCATGGCAGATAATTAGTCATTACATGGTTCCCATTTTCAAGATAACACCTTAATGGTCCTCCATCCTCACAAGGAGTTTTCGGGAGAAAAGGAAAAAGAGATAATTCAAAGCCAATGTTTTCAATGATCATCCCCGAAAATATTTTATCATATGCATTTGTAGTAACATATTGTGCTTTTCTAATCTCACCATTTGTTAAAGTTATCATTTTAACAGAATCAACAAACACCGTATCATAATCATATTTTGGCAGTATCCAATATTCACCAGGGTTTTTATTAAAATCATAAAGCAAAAATAGCACATCATTCCATACTTCATATACCCTTCCTCCTTCAGCTATCATAATGTGATTTTTGGTTAACGTATCAGGTTCTCCGCTGCAATTAAAGTTTCTTGTTTCACGAATAAGCCTACATGTTACATTGCTAATCAATGTGTCTTTGATTGATTGAAATTTAGTGTATGTTGAACCGCCAGGGCCAGGAATTTGGCGAAAATTATAAGTAAAATACCATTCTGCTCCAATAGGTGCCCATTGGGAATTACATTTAATAAGATTTTCATTTTTTTCTTGTGCAAAAGAGGGGTAGCTATTCATTAGGAATATTATTACTGTAATAATTTTTATTCTCATAATTTCTTTTTTTTAACGAACAATAGTTCAAATTATTAATGTTTTAAACCTTCATATATGTTTTTTGAATGTATGCTGCTTGTTATATTAAACTTGTTGTAATAAAAATTTAATTTACAATTGCTTGCTGTTATCTACGGTGGCACATCCTTAACCGGCAATCTTATCTGCAGTGCAATTAACTGCCTGTCAGGCTGACAAAATAGCTGTGTTTGCATGAGATTGCGGTAAGGATGTAAAAATACTTTTGAAAGTGAAACAATGTAATTGTAAGAAAGGATTGTTTTAAACCACTTAATTTCTTTGGAGTATTCAGAGTGTTTGAGAGCGTTAATTTTATATTTAACCAGATCAATATATTTGGAGAAGTCTCTCCATCTTTTTCTTTTACTCTCTCTCTCTCTCTCTCTCTACAGTCATGCGGGTTTGCTGAGAAACTGCCTTGTTATCTGAGAAATAAGCACAAGCCGTTAGTTTATATAAATAGGTTGTTTTCATGTTTCAATATGATCAGAAAAAACTAGCCTTATAATTATAAGAACAACTTTTAGAAATGAAGTGCCAAAGCTACAACAAATTTTCGTAAAAAGCAAAAGTCAGGTGAAATTAAATGAATTTATTTGTTATACGAATTGTATTTACAAAAATGCCCTAACTGTTTCGCCGATGGTAGAAATATACAGAACAATCGGGTAGGGCGATTATACGAATTGTATTTGCAAAATAGTCCAAGCTGTTTTGTAAATTATGCCGGTGGTTTAAACTCACATTGTATTTGCTAATTAAAAATACGTAATTGATTCTTATGATTTGAAATTAATTACTAACATGTATTTTGTAAGTTCTTGTTTATCAATGCTTTGATTGAAACACTGCATTCTATGACTGAATCTGATCTTTCCGAAAACGTTTTTCAAGAAGTTCAGAGTTTTTAATGGTATGCCTTGCCCAAAGCAGCTTTACTTCTGTTACTTCCTCCTGGCTTAACTGCCAGGGTATTGGCAAACCACGCATTTTTTCAGATAAATGATATAGAGATAATGCAGCAGATACTGAAATATTAAAACTTTCAGTAAAACCGTACATGGGAATCTTAACATAGGCATCACTCATTTCCATGGCTATTGGCGACAGACCCCGCATCTCGGTTCCGAATAAAAGAGCCGTTTTCTGATCCAGAGGTAATTCGTTGATAAGATATCCTTTTTCTTGAGGTGAAGTAGCTACAATGCGATAACCTTTTGATTTTAGTTGTAATAGGCAATCTCTTGTATTGTTCTCAAAACTATTGTATTTAATAATATTTAGCCATTTGCTCGAACCAAGTGCAACATCCGGATTTACATTATAAGTATTGTCGTTTTCAATTATATGTATATCCTGAATGCCAAAGCAGTCGCACGAACGCAAAACTGCACTGGCGTTATGAGGCTGAAAGATATCTTCGAGCACAATGGTCAGATATCGAGTGCGATATCTGATTACTTCTTCGAATTTTCTGTTCTTGTTCTCCGAAACAAACTCCAGCAAATAATTAAGTACTTGTTCTTCGCTCATATGACTGGATAGGGTTTATTCTTTATTATTCAACAAAGCTTCAAAAATAAATTTTTTTGTCGGTTTTGATGAAATTATTGGCTGTCGTCCGATAAAAAAGAAGGATTATTGATATTAATTATAGGTTCATAATTTGGGATAATGAAAAAAAATCTATTTTTGCACGCTAATTTAAGAAAGTGTTATGGCTAAGAAAAAAGATCAAACAGAAAAAAATATTACAGCGGTAGAGGAAGCACTGAGTAAATCAGAGCTTTTTATTGAAAAAAATCAAAAAATACTTACTATCATAGTCGGGATACTTGTTCTGCTTGTGCTGATTTTCTTCGGAATTCGCAAATATTACATTGATCCAAAGGAAAAAGAGGCAGCTTCGGTAATTTTTAAAGCCGAGCAATATTTTGCAATAGATTCTTTGTACCTGGCTTTGGATGGCGATGGTAATTACCCTGGATTTCTTGAGATCATCAGTGATTACCCGTGGACCAAAACCGGCAGGCTGGCTAATTACTATGCCGGAATTATTTATCTTAAGCAGGGAGATTATAATGAAGCTATCAAACATTTGAAGAAATTCCGTAGTAAGGATTTTCTGGTTAATAATATTGCAAAAGCCGCCATTGGTGATGCTTACATGGAACTTGGCAATCATGGCAAAGCTGTATCTTATTATCTTAAAGCTGCCAGTAGCAATGCTAACGATCTTACAACTCCGGGATTTTTGATGAAAGCGGCACAAACATATGAACTTATGGGAGAGTGGAAGAAAGCCCTGAATATTTACGAAAAAATTAAAAAAGAACATTATGAAAGCATTGAAGCACGCGATATAGATAAATCAATTTCGCATGCTCAGGCTATGTCAAAATAATAAAGTGAATAAACAATAATTAAAAGAACCTGTCAGAAACGACAGGTTTTTTTATCTGAGATCATGAATAAGCCACGCGAAAAATTCAGGATAGTTTTCATGGGTACGCCTGTGTTTGCAGTACAAGCACTTGAAATACTGCTTAATTCAGAATATGATATAGCAGCAGTAGTAACAGCACCTGATAAACTTGCCGGACGTGGATTGAAATTTAAAGCAAGCGAAGTTAAACTGTTTGCTCAGGAAAAAGGGCTTAAATTGCTTCAGCCTGATTCGCTTAAAAATGTTGATTTTGTTAACATACTAACCGAACTTAAGGCTGATCTTTTTGTAGTAGTTGCTTTTCGTATGTTGCCGGAAGTAGTTTGGAGTATTCCTTTTTATGGAACAATTAATCTGCATGCCTCATTATTACCTCAATATCGTGGTGCTGCCCCTATTAACTGGGCTATTATCAACGGTGAGAAGAAGACCGGTATTACTACATTTCTGATTGATCATGAAATTGATACAGGAAAATTGCTCTTACAAAAAGAGTTAAGTATTGGAAATGATGAAACTGCAGGAGAGCTTCATGATCGTCTTATGATAGAAGGAGCCCAGCTATTATTGAAAACAGTTGATGATCTGCGCAATAATAAATTAGTCCCTGTTGCTCAGAATGAAGAGATATCAGGGATTAAGAAACTTAATAAAGCTCCTAAAATATTCAGGGAAGATTGCCGTATTGACTGGAAACTCAGCGCATTAGAAGTTTTTAACCTCATCAGAGGATTAAGCCCTTATCCGGCAGCTTATACAATATTACGATCAAAAGCAGGAGCCGAACATCATTTAAAAATTTTTCGTGCTAAGCTGAGTGATAATTTTGAAAAAGATATACCAGGAACTATACAAATAAATGATAGAAAAATGATGTTCATTTGTGCTGAGGATTCCTGGATTGAACTAACAGAAGTACAGCTTGAGGGGAAAAAAAGAATGAGTATTTATGATTTTCTGAATGGGTTTGAAATTGAAGATGGGCTTAGCGCTGTATAATTGTTTGGTAAGCTTCGCTTGGCAGGTAAATGAGCGTAAAGATGCAAGAAATCCACGTTTTTTTTAACAAATATGCATTTTTATTAACAAATTCATCATTTTTTCACTCTTCCTATTGCTTTTTTCTTTAAATGACATATATTTGCAGATACTATTATTTTAAGAGTTTTTTAAGTACTAATTTAATTTTTAAAATTATGAACAAGGCAGAGTTAATTGATGCAATTGCAGCAGAAACCGGCTTAACAAAAGTCAATTCAAAAAAAGCTCTTGAAGCTTTTATTAATGCAACAAGCCAGGCACTTGCAAAGGGCGACCGTGTTGCTCTTGTAGGTTTTGGATCTTTTTCGGTAGTTAAAAGAGCTGCCCGTAAAGGGCGTAATCCGCAAACCGGTAAAGAAATTAATATCAAGGCTAAATCGGTTGTTAAATTTAAACCAGGTGCCGAACTGGCGGCAACGGTTTAATTAAACCCTTTACCATGTGATTAAGAGGCTGTTCCAAAGGGCAGCCTTTTTTATTTTATTCAAAAAGCCACTAATATTATATAAAATTAATTTCCTTATTCTTTCGGATATTGTCGTTTTTTGTAAAGCGAACTTACAACATAGTGAAAAGCTCTAGGATGTAGCCCCTTATTTTATTTAAGTTGGATGATAGTGATAAAACATGATAAAATATATCTGGAGCGCCTAACGAACGGAGGCGAATTACAATCAGTCTGCAAACAATTTAATCATAACTATAACATAAAACGGCTTTACTCATCTATCGGGAATGCCCTAAATACAGATTGGGCATTTCGCTTAGTGGAGAAGGTGTTAGAGGAATTGCACATTTAGGAGTGCTTGAAAGCTTGAAAAACCACTATATAGAACCCGGTATAATCTCAGGTGCAAACATGGGTGTGATTATAGGTTGTTTGTATGCAGCAGGTTACGAAGCCAGATTTATTCTTGAAGAAATCAGAAAGGAGAAACTCTCCGGATTTCTTAGCTAGAGTCTGCCGGGCGATGGATTTCTTAATTCTGAGTATATGGAGGAGCTTCTTGCAGCTCATATTGACAAAAATGATTTCATCGCTTTGAAAAAGCTTTTGTTTGTATCAGTAAATAATTTGAATACCGGACTTAGTGAGATAATCAGCGAGGGTCCGTTATTTGAATATATAATTGCTTCAGTTTCAATACCTATAGTTTTCAAACCACGTATAATTAATGATCAAATATATGTTGACGGTGGTTTGCTTAATAATCTGCCTTCAACCGCCACAAGAAATAAATGTAAACGACTGATAGGAGTTGATGTTAACCAATGCGAGCCTACAGATCATATAAACGGAATTAAGGAAATTGCTGAATGCTGCCTGAGACTTGGTGTGAAATGTAATGTTAAAGAAAATCTAGAAGTGTGTGATTTTGTCATTGTTCCGAAAGGAATTCAGGAATATTATATATTCGACTTTCGTAAAGCTGACGAGATTTTTGAGAAAGGCTTTGACTATACTGAAAAAATCATAGGGCAGATAATTGAAATCATGGAGAACCTTATTGATTTAACTTTAAACTGTTTATAAACTCTATTGTGTCAATACCATCAGCATAATCGCTTAATTCCGGTTCCTGAGTTTTACCAAAATCAATAGTTTTATAATGCAAAGAAGGCAAGCCCGATATGCATTGAATTTCATTGTTCTGATTGTTTATCAGGGATTTAAGGCTTTTATTATCATCATAAAATTCATAATGCAGAGTAGCAGGTTGTGAAGAAATTAACAAAGAATTGATTAAAAGTATAAAACCATTATCAATAACGCCACTTTCCTGCATAGAGTTTAAAGCCTTCTGATAGCGATAATTATTCATAAATGGTTTGTGATTTAAAACGTAATCCGCAGTTTTAAAGGCTTTAATCAAACTTTTAAAATCATAGCCAACAGGAATATACAGTTTTGAAACATTTCTGCAGCCCAGTCCGAAATGCATGAAAATATCCCTGGTCAGATTAATTAACTGTAATTCAGTTTCTTTCCCTGATAAAATCGCTATTCCATTACGATTTTGCCTGAAAATATGTGGTTTCGAACCATAAAGGAAATCAAAATACCTTGCTGTATTATTGCTGCCTGTTGCTATTACAGCATCAGCATTTAGAGGAATTTTAGGATGGAAAGTAATAAGGTCAGAGAATTTCTTATCAATATTTATTAATATTTCAGCAAAACAAGGTAACAGATAAGGATCATCTGATGAAAGCTTACCGGCATACTTGTTTCCGGTGATGAGTACTGTTAAAAAATCATGAAAACCAACTGCAGGAATATTTCCAGCATTGATAACACCGATCTCTAATGGCTTTTTATCTTGATTGCTGTTTAAGTCGTAATGTTCCAGCCAGGAATCAAGATTTTGAAAAGTAAGCATATTGCTGATGGCCCGTAAAGCATATAAAATATGTTGCTGTATAAACCATTGGTTGTTTTCTATTGATTTTTTAATTGATTGATGTATCAGTTCATGATAATAATTGAAGCCAGGCTTTTTATTTTGCAAATTATGACCCGGCAGGTATGTTCTGATTGCCTCACCCAAAGCTACAAATGCCTGTATTCGGTGTTTAAGCTTCATCATGGTTCATGAAAAATTGTTATAATGTGCAAAAATAAGCATCCCTTCTGATTTAATTATATTATTGGTTAGAAGTTGAGTTTTGTGATTGATTACCAGATGTTTGCACAATAATGATTTGGTTATTTTAAAGAAAATAATCTTTATTTAAGAATAATTCCTACCTTGCGCTCGTTATTTGAAACCAAAGAAATACCATAACCGAAAATATTCATTTTCATAAGTAGCTTGATTTTATGACTTATACAGCAGATCAGATTGCCAAATTCCTGAATGGCACAATTGAGGGTGATCCGAATGTGAGCATACACAAATTATCAAAAATTGAATCAGGTGAGCCCGGTTCACTCACATTTCTGGCAAACCTTTTATATATTCCTTATATATATACTACACAGGCAAGTATTGTTATAGTTTCTAAAAGCTTTATACCCGAACAAAAGATTACAAGCACCTTAATAAAGGTTGATAATGTTTATGATGCATTTGCAAGGCTTTTAGAAATATATGATAAAGCAAAATTTAATAAAAAAGGAGTGTCAGCCAACGCTGCTGTTTCAGAAACCAGTACTATTGGAAATGAAGTTTATATAGGCGATTTTACTGTAATAAGTGATAATGCGGTCGTAGGGCACAATGTGAAAATATTCCCACAGGTCTTTATTGGACCCAACGTAAATATAGGAGATGATACGATTATATATCCCGGGGTGAAAATCCTTAATGATTCAGTGATTGGCAAGAATTGTATTATTCATGCGGGAGTTATAATTGGAGGAGATGGATTTGGATTTGCACCTCAGGAGGATAGTAATTACAGGAAAGTTGCACAGATCGGAAATGTTATAATTGAAGATAATGTTGAGATTGGTTCGAACACAACAATTGACCGGGCTACATTGGGTTCCACCATTATTCGCAGAGGCGTAAAACTTGATAATCTTATTCAGGTAGCTCATAATGTGGAAATTGGAGAAAATACTGTAATTGCAGCACAAACCGGAATTTCAGGAAGCACCAGAATTGGTAAAAACTGTATGCTAGGTGGTCAGGTGGGTATAGTAGGGCATATTACAATTGCCGATAACGTTAAAATTGGTGCCCAATCGGGAATTTCATCAAGCATACGAAAACCCGGGCAAATTGTAATAGGTACGCCTGCCATTGACGCTTCAGTTTTTAAAAAATCAGCAGTATATTTTAAAAATCTAAACCAGCTTGCTGATGATATTCAAAAATTGAAAAAGAAAATTTTTGAATAATTCCCAAGGACCTTCTTATTTTTTTAATATTCAAATCCTTAAACTTTGATTCTAACAATGCTTCTATCTCTAGGGGAGATATTGTTCATGAGTGTTTTATGTGTGTGTTGATGTGCTCTGTTTATAATCACAAGGTTTCTATAACATAAATTCAAACTTTTTGACTTCATGTGGTACATTTAAATTTTTATACCTTTGCCGACTATGAAAGAGAAACAGAAAACTATAAAGCAGCCGGTATCTGTATCAGGTGCTGGATTGCATACGGGTAAAACAGTAACACTTACTTTTAAACCAGCACCCGAAAATCATGGTTTAAAGTTTCAACGTATTGATCTTGAAGGTCATCCGGTTGTTAATGCAAGTGTTGAGAATGTTGTTGACACCAATCGTGGTACCAGCCTCGAACAAAACGGGGTTCGCATAAACACGGTTGAACATGTCCTCGCAGCATGCGTGGGTATGGGAATTGATAATATGATAATTAAGCTGGACGGTATTGAGACTCCAATACTCGACGGAAGTGCCAGACAATATATTGAAGCAATTGAAAAGGTTGGGATTATAGATCAAAAAGAAGAAAAAATATGGTATGAGCTCGATTCAAACATATCTTATACAAATCCGGATCATAAGATTGAATTATTGGCAATTCCAAGTAATGAATATAGGATCTCAGTAATGATTGATTATGATGAGGATGTACTTGGAACACAAAATGCCATTCTTAATAAAATAAGTGATTTTAAATCGGAAATAGCATCATGCCGTACTTTTGTATTTCTTCACGAACTGGAGTACCTGATCCATAATAACCTTATAAAAGGCGGGGACCTTAACAACGCTATAGTATTTGTAAACCGTTTGATTGGCCAGGCTGAACTTGACCGTTTGGCGCAGTTTTTTAATAAGCCGAAGATTGAAGTTCTTAAAGAAGGCATTCTTAATAATCTGGAACTATATTTCCCAAACGAACCAGCACGTCACAAGTTGCTTGATGTGGTAGGTGATCTTGCTTTAATAGGTGTGCCATTAAAAGCTCATATAATTGCCAGTCGACCTGGGCATACTTCAAATGTTCAGTTTGCTAAACTGATAAAAAAACATATCAGAGAAGTGTCCAAGCAACCTCTTGCTCCATATTATGACCCCGGCAAGCCACCATTATTTGATATTAATCAGATAAAGAGGATATTACCGCATCGCCCGCCGTTTCTTTTAGTTGATAAAATCCTTGAGATCGGTGAAGATTATATAATTGGCATGAAAAACGTTACAATGAACGAACCATTCTTTATAGGTCATTTCCCTGACGAACCACTCATGCCGGGAGTATTACAGGTTGAGGCTCTTGCCCAGACTGGGGGTGTTTTTGTTTTAAACAGTGTTCCTGATCCTGAAAATTACAATACTTATTTTTTAAAAATTGAAAATGTAAGATTCCGTCAGAAAGTAGTGCCAGGTGATACTTTAATATTTAAACTTGAGCTTTTGTCACCTTTCCGGCGTGGAATTTGTAATATGAAAGGAACAGCCTGGGTAGGAAGAAAAATTGTTACCGAAGCCAATCTTATGGCTCAAATTGTTAAGAAAACCGATTATTAATACCATACATTATTATATATAGTAATGAATCAACCACTGGCATATGTTCACCCGGAGGCAAAAATTGCAGAAAATGTTGTAATTGAGCCATTTGTTAATATCCAAAAGAATGTTGAAATTGGCGAAGGTACCTGGATAGGTTCAAATGTAACAATAATGGAAGGGGCGCGTATTGGAAAAAACTGTCGTATTTTCCCTGGAGCTGTTATTTCTGCAATTCCTCAGGATTTGAAATTTGATGGTGAGGATACAATCGTTAAAATTGGCAATAACGTTACAATCCGTGAATTTGTTACTGTGAACCGTGCTACCAAAGCTAACTGGGAAACAGTGGTGGGTGATAACACACTCTTAATGGCATATGTTCATATTGCTCACGATTGCATAATAGGAAAGAACTGCATTCTGGCTAATGTGGTCAATCTTGCCGGACATATTGTAATTGACGATTGGGCAATTCTTGGCGGACTTACTGCCGTACATCAGTTTGTTCATATAGGTTCGCATGTGATGATAGCAGGTGGATCGCTTGTGCGCAAGGATGTACCGCCGTTCACAAAAGCAGCACGTGAACCACTGTCTTATGCAGGCATCAATTCAATAGGATTGCGTAGAAGAGGATTCAGCAATGAAAAGATTAATGAAATCCAGAACATTTACCGACAGATATATCTTGAGAATAATAATGTAACCCAGGCACTTCGCCTAATTGAAACCAATTTTCCTGTAACTCCCGAGCGTGATGAGATCCTAAATTTCATTACCGGTTCGCAAAGAGGCATTATGAAAGGACTCAGTAAGTATCAAGAAACGGAGTTAGAAGCTTAACAAGTTTGTAACTTAATGGTGCAGGAAAGAATAATCTGGCTTTTTTAATAATTTAGCCTTGTTTCTATAAATCATTCATTTTTATGAAAATTATCCTTGAAAGCCTCGGAAAGCGTTTTAATAAACAATGGATATTTGATGGGCTGAATTATGAGTTCGAACTAGGTAAGCGTTATGCAATACTGGGCAGGAACGGTTCAGGTAAATCAACACTTCTGCAGATTATTGCCGGATTTCGCGTTCCATCAAATGGAAAAGTGCTTTTTAAAGGTTTTGATAAGGATATTCCGGTTGATGTACATTATAAATATATCTCAATTGCAGCTCCTTATCTGGAACTTATTGAGGATTTCAATATTAGTGAACTCTTAAAATTCCATTTTGGTTTAAAACCATTAATTCCCAATATTGATATTGATGAAATTGAGTCTCTGCTTCAGATATCTGATATCCGGGGTAAACCGGTCAAGCAGTATTCATCGGGTATGAAGCAACGCCTGAAGCTGGCACTTGCTTTTTTTACCCATACTCCGGCACTTCTTCTTGATGAACCATGTTCAAACCTTGATGCACATGGAATAAAATGGTATCGTGAATTATTGGCCAGTTATTCGGCTGAAAGATTAACGGTGATTTGTTCAAATCATCAGGAAAATGAGTACTTTCCGGTTGATAAGATGATTGAAATAGAACATTATAAGTAAACTAAGCTGTTTTAATCTGGCAAAATTTAGTAATTTTGCACGCTTTTTAGAAAAAATTAAATCTCTTATTCTTTATGGCTACAACAGCAGATTTTAGAAATGGTCTATGTATCGAGTTTAATGGTGAATTGTATTCGATAGTTGAATTTCAGCATGTGAAACCTGGTAAAGGTGCAGCTTTTGTCAGAACAAAACTGAAGAATCTTAAAACCGGGAAGGTGGTTCCCAATACTTTTAATGCCGGTGTTAAGATTGACGTTGCAAGAGTTGAAAGACGCCAGTATCAGTTTTTATATAAGGATGAGTCAGGTTATCATTTCATGCATAATGAAACCTTTGAACAAACATTCATTAATGAAGAAATGATAAGCGCACCTGATCTACTTAAAGAGGGACAGGAGGTTGAAATATCTTTTCATGCTGATACTGAAACACCACTCACGTGCGATTTGCCGCCTTTCGTTGAGCTTGAAATAGTCTATACCGAACCTGGTGTTAGAGGCGATACTGCTACCAATGCCATGAAGCCTGCTACACTTGAAACAGGTGCAATAGTCAATGTGCCTCTATTCATTGATGTCGGCGAGCGCATTAAGGTAGATACCCGTACAAATACTTATTCTGAACGTGTGAAGAGCTGATAAACCTGATATTCTATCCTTCTTCCTGAAGTAATATGCAATTCATTTCCCCAACTACTCTTAAGGAACTTGCTGATTTTTTGTCTGCAGACTTCGATGGCAATCCTGATCACGTAATAAGCGGTATCAATGAAATTCATATGGTACAGCCCGGCGATATTACGTTTGTTGATCACCCCAAGTATTATAAAAAAGCTCTTGGGTCAGAAGCAGATACTATCATTATTAATTCAAAGGTGGAAAAACCTGAAGGTAAAGCTCTGATTTTTTCAGATGATCCATTTACTGATTACGTGAAAATCGTGAAAAGATACAGACCTTTTGTTCCTGCTAATAAAATGATTAGTTCTGAAGCCTGCATTGGTGAGGGAACAATAATCCAGCCAGGGGTATTTATTGGTAACAATGTGATCATAGGTAAAAATTGTCTGATCCATGCCAATGTCACTATATACGATCACAGCATTATTGGTGATAATGTGATTATACATTCAAATACTGTTATAGGAGCTGATGCATTTTATTTTCAGCGAAAACCTTCCGGATATTCAAAGATGGAGTCTTGTGGCAGAGTTATTATTGAAGATAATGTTGAAATAGGTGCATGCTGTACTATAGATAAAGGAGTATCAGGCGATACTGTTGTTGGCAATGGAACGAAACTCGATAATCATATACAGATTGGCCATGATACTGTGATTGGTAAGAATTGTTTGTTCGCTTCTGCTGTTGTAGTTGCAGGTGTTACCAAAATTGAAGATGACGTTGTATTGTGGGGGCAGGTGGCAGTTCA
The DNA here is from genome assembly GCA_012522795.1 of Bacteroidales bacterium. Lineage (GTDB taxonomy): Bacteria > Bacteroidota > Bacteroidia > Bacteroidales > JAAYJT01 > JAAYJT01. The sequence goes on from JAAYJT010000011.1 coordinate 12,993, forward strand.
AAAAGATATTATTATTAAAAAAGGAGCTATAGTACTGGCAACATCAGCAGTTGATAAGACTCTTGAAGGTAACAGAGTGTATTTTGGGGTACCTGCAATAGAAGCTCGGCGCAAGTGGAGAGAGCTTGCTGCATTAAGACAATTGCCGGAATTAATACAACAATTGTAAAAGTTTTTGAAAATAATAAAAAAATAATGAATTTGATAGTCTTGATATTGAATGAATTAAAGAAAATGAGAAAAATATTTTCAAAAAATGCTTGTGGGAATAGAAATAGTTGTATCTTTGCACCCGCTTTTGAAAAACAAAGTTCATTGAAAAGCTAATTACCAAATTTAGTGGAAGTATTAATAAAAAGTAAGATTTTTTATAAAAATGCTTGGTAGTAATATTAAATGTGCTATCTTTGCAGTCCCAAACTTAGGAGAAAGATATTTTTGAGTTGATGGGAGAAAAAAAATACTATTTAGTTTGGTATATTAAAAAAAATATTAATTTTGCAGCCCTTTTCGTTTTTTGAAAAGGCATACAAAAAAGTTCTTTGAAAGTTTGAAGTGATACTTTAGCAGCAAATATCCTTTTAATATTAATGTTAAATTGAAGAGTAAAACCTGAGATATTAAGATCAAATTTTTACAATGAAGAGTTTGATCCTGGCTCAGGATGAACGCTAGCGGCAGGCTTAATACATGCAAGTCGAACGGCAGCGGGTCCAGCAATGGATGCCGGCGAGTGGCGCACGGGTGCGTAACACGTATGCAACCTACCTTTAACCGGGACATAACCTCGAGAAATCGTGGCTAATATTCCATAATATCTTTGAATCGCATGATATGAAGATCAAAATTCCGATGGTTTTAGATGGGCATGCGCGACATTAGCTAGTTGGTGAGATAAAGGCTCACCAAGGCTACGATGTTTAGGGGGTCTGAGAGGATGATCCCCCACACTGGTACTGAGACACGGACCAGACTCCTACGGGAGGCAGCAGTAGGGAATATTGGGCAATGGGCGCAAGCCTGACCCAGCCATGCCGCGTGCAGGATGACAGCCTTACGGGTTGTAAACTGCTTTTATACGGGAAAAAACCCTCTGACGTGTCAGAGGCTGATGGTACCGTAAGAATAAGCATCGGCTAACTCCGTGCCAGCAGCCGCGGTAATACGGAGGATGCAAGCGTTATCCGGATTTACTGGGTTTAAAGGGTGCGCAGGCGGAACGACAAGTCAGTGGTGAAATCTCCTGGCTTAACCAGGAAACTGCCATTGATACTATCGTTCTTGAGTCCAGTTGAAGTAGGCGGAATGTAGCATGTAGCGGTGAAATGCTTAGATATGCTACAGAACACCGATAGCGAAGGCAGCTTACTAAACTGAAACTGACGCTCATGCACGAAAGCGTGGGGAGCAAACAGGATTAGATACCCTGGTAGTCCACGCCCTAAACGATGATCACTCGTTGTTGGCAATTATATCGTCAGCGACTAAGCGAAAGCATTAAGTGATCCACCTGGGGAGTACGATCGCAAGGTTGAAACTCAAAGGAATTGACGGGGGCCCGCACAAGCGGAGGAGCATGTGGTTTAATTCGATGATACGCGAGGAACCTTACCTGGGTTAGAACGCAGAACGACGTTTCGGGAAACCGGAATTCTCTTCGGAGCGATCTGCGAGGTGCTGCATGGTTGTCGTCAGCTCGTGCCGTGAGGTGTCGGGTTAAGTCCCATAACGAGCGCAACCCCTATTCTTAGTTGCCATCAGGTAATGCTGGGGACTCTAAGAAAACTGCCTACGCAAGTAGTGAGGAAGGCGGGGATGACGTCAAATCAGCACGGCCCTTATGTCCAGGGCTACACACGTGCTACAATGGCCGGTACAGAGGGCAGCCACCTGGTGACAGGGAGCAAATCTCCAAAGCCGGTCTCAGTTCGGATCGAAGTCTGCAACTCGACTTCGTGAAGTTGGATTCGCTAGTAATCGTATATCAGCAACGATACGGTGAATACGTTCCCGGGCCTTGTACACACCGCCCGTCAAGCCATGGAAGCTGGGGGTGCCTGAAGTCCGTGACCGAAAGGAGCGGCCTAGGGTAAAATCAGTGACTGGGGCTAAGTCGTAACAAGGTAGCCGTACCGGAAGGTGCGGCTGGAATACCTCCTTTCTAGAGTGGTTTTACCTCTTATCCTGAATATTCAGGATGATATTTGCTGCAACACTTCAAATTATTGTTCTGATTTTAATCCCAAATGAGTATGTGTATGCTCTTTGTCTAGCAAGAGCAAAAGGATTTAAATAATAGTCCCGTAGCTCAGTTGGTTAGAGCACTACACTGATAATGTAGGGGTCAGCAGTTCAAATCTGCTCGGGACTACATCATCGCTCAAATGGGGAATTAGCTCAGCTGGCTAGAGCACTAGCTTTGCAAGCTAGGGGTCAAGGGTTCGAATCCCTTATTCTCCACAAAATGATTTGTAATTGAAGATTAAAAATTTTATCTCAATTTTAAAAATCAGAAAGTTCTTTGACATATTGAAAGAAAATACAACGAGCCAATCTGTAATTATCCCAAGATAATAAAGATTAAAAAATATTAAGAAAGTAAATAAGGGCGTACGGCGAATGCCTTGGCTCTCAGAGGCGATGAAGGACGTGACAAGCTGCGATAAGCTGCGGGTAGGTGCAAATAACCTTCGATCCGCAGATCTCCGAATGGGGAAACCTTTCCGGTTGAAGGCCGGAAATCCGTCGAAAACGGAAGCTAACCTGCCGAACTGAAACATCTTAGTAAGCAGAGGAAAAGAAAACAATAGTGATTCCCTAAGTAGTGGCGAGCGAACAGGGAACAGCCCAAACCGGTTTTGTTACGGCAAAGTCGGGGTTGTAGGACTGTAACGTGGACTGTAATTTTATAGCAGAATATTTCTGGAAAGCTAAACCATAGAAGGTGATAGTCCTGTAAGCGAAATAGAATTACTACCTAACAGTATCCTGAGTACCACGGGACCGGAGAAATCCTGTGGGAATCTGCCAGCACCATCTGGTAAGGCTAAATACTACTGAGAGACCGATAGTGAACTAGTACCGTGAGGGAAAGGTGAAAAGAACTCCTAACAGGAGAGTGAAATAGTACCTGAAACCGTGCGCCTACAAGCGGTCGGAGTCCCGTATATATGGGATGACGGCGTGCCTTTTGCATAATGAGCCTACGAGTTACTCCTCTCTAGCAAGGTTAAGTGTGTTAACGCATGAAGCCGAAGCGAAAGCAAGTCTGAATAGGGCGATTTAGTTAGAGGGGGTAGACGCGAAACTTTGTGATCTACCCATGACCAGGTTGAAGTTCCGGTAACACGGAATGGAGGACCGAACTAGTAAACGTTGAAAAGTTTTTAGATGAGTTGTGGGTAGGGGTGAAAGGCTAATCAAACTGAGAGATAGCTCGTACTCCCCGAAATGTTTTTTGGAACAGCCTCGAGTATAAGTGTCATAGAGGTAGAGCTACTGATTGGACTAGGGGGCTTCACCGCCTACCAAATCCTGACAAACTCCGAATGCTATGACATGTTCCTCGGGAGTGAGGCGCTGGGTGCTAAGGTCCGGTGCCGAGAGGGAAAGAACCCAGACCATCAGCTAAGGTCCCCAAATATATGCTAAGTTGATCAAACGAAGTCTGATTGCTTTGACAGCTAGGATGTTGGCTTGGAAGCAGCCATCCATTTAAAGAGTGCGTAACAGCTCACTAGTCGAGCGGTCGGGCGTGGATAATAATCGGGCATAAAGCATATTACCGAAGCTATGGTTCCAAAGCGTTCAGCTTTGGAAGGTAGGGGAGCATTCCAGTCTGTGTTGAAGGTGTGTCGTAAGGCATGCTGGAACGGCTGGAAACGAAAATGTAGGCATAAGTAACGATAAGGCAGGCGAGAAACCTGCCCACCGAAAGACTAAGGTTTCCTGATCAACGCTAATCGGATCAGGGTTAGTCGGGACCTAAGATGAACCCGAAAGGGGTAGTCGATGGACAACTGGTTAATATTCCAGTACTGGCATGTACTGCGATGGGGTGACGAAGGAGTGTATGGCCTGCGTACTGACGGAATAGTACGTTGAAAGGCGTAGGTATATCTCAAATAGGAAAATCCGTTTGAGATGCTGAAGCCTGATAGTACCGTGAGTCTTCGGACAAGCGGATATGGTCTGAAACAAACTTCCAAGAAAAACCTCTAAGCTTCAGGTATTTGCCACCCGTACCGTAAACCAACACAGGTAGTCGAGGAGAGTATCCAAAGGTGCTCGAGTGAATCATGGCTAAGGAACTAGGCAAAATAGTCCTGTAACTTCGGGAGAAAGGACCCCCGTGTAAGCGGGGCGCAGAGAAGTGGCCCAGACGACTGTTTATCAAAAACACATGGCTTTGCAAAATCGAAAGATGAAGTATAAGGCCTGACACCTGCCCGGTGCTGGAAGGTTAAGAGGAGAGGTTATTCGTCTTTGACGGAGAAGCTTTGAATTGAAGCCCCAGTAAACGGCGGCCGTAACTATAACGGTCCTTAGGTAGCGAAAATCCTTGTCGGGTAAGCTCCACCCTGCACGAATCGTCTAACGATCCCGGTACTGTCTCAGCCATGAGCTCGGTGAAATTGTAGTCGCGGTGAAGATGCCGCGTACCCGCAACGGGACGGTAAGACCCCGTGAACCTTCACTATAACTTAACATTGACTTTGACTAAATGATGTGTAGGATAGGTGGGAGACTGTGAAGCGGTACCGCTAGGTGTCGTGGAGTCAACCTTGAAATACCACCCTTTATTTATTTGAAGCCTAATCCCATAAGCAAGGGAGACAGTGTTTGGTGGGTAGTTTGACTGGGGTGGTCGCCTCCAAAAGAGTAACGGAGGCTTTCAAAGGTACCCTCAGCACGTTTGGTAACCGTGCGTAGAGTGCAATGGCATAAGGGTGCTTGACTGTGAGACCAACAAGTCGATCAGGTAGGAAACTAGGACATAGTGATCCGGTGGTTCCGCATGGAAGGGCCATCGCTCAAAGGATAAAAGGTACTCCGGGGATAACAGGCTAATCACTCCCAAGAGCTCACATCGACGGAGTGGTTTGGCACCTCGATGTCGGCTCGTCACATCCTGGGGCTGAAGAAGGTCCCAAGGGTTCGGCTGTTCGCCGATTAAAGTGGCACGCGAGCTGGGTTCAGAACGTCGCGAGACAGTTCGGTCCCTATCTGTTGTGGGCGTTGGAAATTTGAGGGCACCTGACTCTAGTACGAGAGGACCGAGTTGGACAAACCTCTGGTGTATCTGTTGTAGCGCCAGCTGCACCGCAGAGTAGCTACGTTTGGATGAGATAAGTGCTGAAAGCATCTAAGCACGAAACTTAGCCCAAGATGAGATTTCCTTTAAGGGTCGTCGAAGACTACGACGTTGATAGGCTACAGGTGTAAAGTCAGTAATGACAAAGCCGAGTAGTACTAATTACCCGTTAACTTCCTTAATAAAAACAGTTAGGTCTGTACTTGTTGTATTTTCTTTCTTGATATGTCATATGATATTGAAAATTTAAGGTGACTACTGCGGTGGGGTTCACCTCTTCCCATTCCGAACAGAGAAGTTAAGCCCACCAGCGCCGATGGTACTGCAGTCTTTGTGGGAGAGTAGGTCGTCGCCAAACTATACAAAGACCCCGTCAATTTTGGCGGGGTTTTTTGTTTGTAGATAATCGTATTGTTATTGCACTGAATTTATAATCCAAGAAAATACTGCTGATAAATATTGAAAAATGAAAATGCTTTGATGCTGGTTGAATCATTTATACAAGCTTGTATGGGCGTTCGGCTGACATGATCCCATATGAATACATCGTCAGATGTTAGAAAACCAAAACCATCATTGAAAGCATAATAAGTGAAAGGATTAGAAGAGGAAGCAATTAAATCCTGCGAAAACCTGAATTCTTCGGTTTCAAGGTTCAACCTGGCAAGCAGAGTTTTAGCCAGGTCAGTCTGAGAACCAGTACGATCAATAATCCCTTTAGTTTTTAGTGCGCCACCAAGCCAAAGCATAGGAACGGCAAATTTTAGTGGTTCGTAATAGGGTGTATTGTCTGGCAGGCGGTGTCCGTGATCAGCAAGAATAATGAACAATGTGTTGTCGTATATGGGTTTCGTTCTGACTTTCTGAAAAAAATCAGCAAGACAGAAGTCGGTATAAGCAATACTACTTAGGAATCTTTCATTTTTAGTATTTCCGGGAAATCTTGGCTCGCAAGGGATATCAAAAGGTTCATGACTACTGAGAGTAAAAATTACCCGAAAAAATGGACTGGATGTTGTATCGAGATCAGTACTGAGGCGCTCAAATACATATTCATCATGCACTCCCCATTTTGATTTTTTTAGCGATCCTGGAAAATCATTCTGAGAAATAATATTCTGGAATCCGGATTGGTATAAATATGCTCTGATATTTGAAAAATCTATATCTCCTCCATAATAGAATGTTGAATGATAACCGTCTGCTCTCAGGTGTCTGGTAATTGAAGGAAGTTTTGATACTTTCGAAACGCTTTTTATAACAGACTGTGAGGATTGGGCAGGAAATCCGCTAAGGATAGCAATTAGCCCTTTGTTGCTTCTATCGCCTGAGGCATAAAATTGGGTAAAAAGTAATCCTTCTTCTGCTAAGCTATTCAAACCAGGAGTGATATCATTTAAGCCTCCAAGAGGTTCAACAACTTTAGAGGTAAAGCCCTCAAGTATGATCATTACAATATTTGGGCGTGAATTGTTAAGCACATTAATGGCATCACCATTTTCAGCCATAATATTTTCAAAAACCTGTTTAGCTGTTTCATCCTGAATATATTCAGGATATTTTCTATTCATACTTTCTGATTTAAGCACGCTGTGCAAAAAATTCCATCCTACGTTTAGTGCAGCATGGTTGTAAAAAACCTGATGACTGAAATATACTTTTCCAGGATTCATGGAAGCCAGACCAAAACCACCGCGGATAGGGATTATATTGGTTGCAGCAATCAGAAGAAACAGAAGAACATTAAGCCAATGTGTTTTTTTCGGTTTGATCTTATGTACAAAAATATTAAAACAATAATACGAACTAGCAAAAATTATCAGCACTCCTGAAATGAAAAACACTAACTGTTTGGTTTCCAGTGATGCCATTGCTTCTCGGGGCGACATCAGGAAAAAAAGGGGAGTAGCATCAATCCTGAATTGCCAATGACGATAAAGCTCCATATCGGCAAGTATGATGACTGAAAACCCCAATAATATAAAAGCACTGTAGGTTTTTATGATCAGCCCTGTGATTTTACCGGAGAAGAAAAATATTCCGGTAGTCAATGATGCAAGCATCACCAGATATCCAGTCATTGAAGCATCCATTTTAATGCCAGAATAAAAGATATTAATCCAGTCTTTAATCGGAATGGAGAAAGACTTTTCGTGATGATAAAGCAAAAAGAGTAATCGGGCAAGAATGAAAAAGACCATCCAGAATATGGTGTAGCGTAATAAATATATAAGCCTGGTCTTCACGAAAAACTTGTATTAGCTAGAAAAATACTATCATAAGCTGATTAGATCAGAAAGGATATCCTATACCCAAATTCCATACAATATCCCGTATCTGGAATTTTGACAGATCAACCCAGCGATCAAACTTTTGTTTTGCAGGATCTTTAACCTTTATGGCACCATCAATACGGAAAATAAAGAAACTAAAATCAAATCTCAAACCAAATCCTGAGCTAACCGCAATTTGTTCATTGAAGTTTGATATCTCAAATTTCCCACCAGGGAAGTCAATATTTTCATTTAACAACCAGATATTTCCAATATCGGCAAACATTGCTCCATGTAAAAAACTGTACATATGAAATCTGTATTCAATATTGCTTTCAAGCCAAAGCTCACCCATTTTGTCAAAAACATTTTCAGGATCGCTAAATGAGCCCGGACCTAATGATCGAATCTCCCATCCCCGATTGCCATTGGCGCCACCGGCATAGAAACCTTTTTCAACAGGAAGTACATCTGAGTTCCCAAATGGAACCCCAACCCCACCCGCAAACCTGAAGACCAGATTACTTTTGGGGTTTAGAAATTTATAATATCTAAAATCGGTTTCAAGCCTGACAAATTGTGTGTATCTTACTCCAAGTGTGGTATAATATCCTTCTTCAGTTTTTGCTGTATTGAATAATTTATCTGTTAGACGAAAAATATTTCCACTTTCTTCGATATTGGTTCTTACAAAAATAAAATCCCGATTTTTACGAATTGGCTGATTATTGAAAATAAAAATATACCGCGAAAGAGGAACAAGATGATTTGTGTACTGATATTTAAGCCTGGGGTCTTTAAGTGTTTGCAGCCATTCAGTAAATCTATCCGAACGATCTATTCTGACCAGGTTCAGTTCTGCCGGAATAAATGTATGGCTGATTGTTGCTGATTCGCGCCATTCGTAACCGAACGAAGCATTCATGATATAGCGTGTGTAATCAGGACGGTGCTGAAAATTAAGACCGGTAGCCATTGTAGTTCCCGGCATTGCATAATGAGCAAAACGTTGTTGCTTGACCGGAAGTAATAATCTGGGCAGGCTAAGTCTTAACTCGACCCCTGTCTCAATAGTATTGAACCCGAGGAAAAAAGGAGTTGCTTCTCCAAGTGAACGCTGCATTTCAAGTCCGTTTTTTATTTTCACTGAAAGAACTTCGCTGCCGCGGAAAAGATTACGATTACCATAGCTGATATTTGCACCCATTCCAAGAAATCCACCAGTATTTGTACCTTCTGCTTCTATAGTGAAAATTTTTACCGGGTTACGTCCAATATCAATAAAGCAATTTAACATACCACAACCTTCTTCCTGAAACTCCATTATAGGTTCGAAACTCATATTTACAAACCTGACAATTGGGAGATTGGAAATACGGTTGTATGTGAGATTGGCATTATCGAGTCCGTAAAAACTACCACCACGCAAAAACATGACCCTATCAATAGTTGGAGGTGTCAGACGTAATTTTTCCTTAAATAAAAAATTATGTTTATAATGATTGTTAGGATCTTTGCTGTCCTGAAGAATTGTCAGAGTATCAAAAGTTATGTGTCTGTCAGGTATAAATCTGAAATCTGTATTGATGTAAGTATCGTTTATCTTATAACGCAAATGTCGTTTTTCAACATTTTTATTGGTTTCTTTGTCGCGTTGCCATGGTTGCTGAAATTCCACAATCACATCCATTTGATTGCTTTGCAGATTGCTGTCAACTTTAAAAAGGATGTAATCGTTGTTGAAGAAATAATAACCCTGGTCTCGTAAAAAATTGGTAATTCTGTGACGTTCATCATCAAACAGGTAGGCATCGTAATTACTTCCTGGTCTTATCTTTGAATTTGCACTGTCGCTCAAAACATAGCCGGCTAATTGTTCATCTTTGATTGAATATGAAATGTTCCGGAGCGTGTATGATAAACCTGAACTTATTGAATAAACTACTTTGGCAGTTCTTTTAGTGGTATGGATGCAGCTGTCAACTTCAGCATGGAAATATCCTTTGGCAGCCATATACAATTCCATCTCCCTCATTGAATTACCAACCATGCTCCGGTCAAGGATAACAGGCTTTTTACCCAATGTTTCCTTGACCCATTTAGGTTTGAACCGTTCGTAAAAAAATGTATTTAATCTGACAAGTCCCAGAAATTTTTGGTTAGGTTGTTGATGTATGAAGCCTTCCAGTTCTTCAATCGAGATGGATTTATTGTCAGTTTTAATTCTGTTCCGATCAAGTAATAATCCTTCGCGCTGAACTTTTTTTGGCGAAACGCAGGATGTTACAATTGAAAACAGGAGAACAAAAATAAAAATTACCGATGGTTTAAGTTTCATAATTATATTTCATTCTGCAGCAAAAGTATACAAAATCGTATTTAATATGAATGTTATCTGTAAATGACTTAATACAGTTATGAATATTTTTAGTTTATTATTAAAGTTAGTTTCGGGTTACCTTTACAGTTTTGAGCTTATGATAAATTATTTATCTGTAATTGTCTGAGTTGTTTAACATTGCTGGTATGACCCGTAAACTTAATGTATGCCAATATTTTTAATATGTTTGCATTTTGTTCAATCCCTATATATTTATTGATTACAAACGCTAAAGCCTGATTCTATTGAGTTTTTTGCAAAAAAGAAAGAAATTTTCACTACTAACCCTGGTAAACGATATTCATTTGTAATTTAGCCTACGAGATATGAAAAACATCAGTGAAATTAAAAATATTGTGATCCTTGGTGCCGGAAGTGTAGCAACACATTTGTCGCATGCACTGAATTTGAATGATTACCGGATTGTACAGATATACAGTCGTACCAGTGATTCAGCGGAGGTGTTGGCAATGAAAACCAATTCGGAGTATATAACTGATATTGACCTTCTTAATAAAGATGCTGATTTATATATTGTTGCATTAAAGGATTCAGTTGTAGAATCTTTACTCATCAAGATTAGGGTAAACGGAATTGTTGTTCATACTTCAGGAACATTGCCGATGGAAGTGCTTAAAAAAATGTCGAAACGTTATGGTGTGTTTTATCCATTGCAGACATTTTCAAAATCAAGACCTATAAAATTTGATCATATTCCCATGTGTCTTGAAGCTTCTGATGAACAAACGCTTGAAGCCATACGGGGAGTTGCCGTTAAACTTTCAGATAAGATTTATGATATCAGTTCTGAATTACGGCGGTATATTCATCTTGCTGCGGTATTTTCATGCAACTTTTCAAATTTTATGTACGTAGCCGCCTCCGATATTCTGAAAAAACATGAAATAAGCTTTGATATACTGATTCCTTTAATGAGAGAATTTTTTGATAAAGTTACTTTTATGGAACCCTGGGAGGCTCAAACTGGACCAGCTGTCAGGGAGGATCATGCAGTGATTGACAGGCATATGCTGCTGCTTGATGAATTTCCTGATTTTAAGGAAATATATACAGCGATCACAAAAGAGATAATAAAACGAAAGCGTAATCAAAACTAAATCTGACTTATGAGTAACTACAAAGAACTGCTACGAGACGTTGATACATTTATTCTAGATTATGACGGAGTGCTTACTGATGGCAATGTGATCTTGATGAGCGATGGCGATGCACTCAGAACTGCCAATGTTAAAGATGGTTATGCCTTGCAGTTGGCTGTTAAAAATGGGTACCGGGTTGCAATAATATCGGGAGGTTATTCTGAATCAATGTTGCACCGGTTCAAAGCTTTGAAAATAAAGAATGTTTTTCTGGGAGTAGACAAGAAAATTGAAGTTTTGCAGAAATTCATGCAGGATAATAATCTTGAACCTCGACAAGTTCTGTACATGGGAGATGATATACCTGATTACGAAGCTATGTTACTGGTAGGAGTGCCTACATGCCCGGCTGATGCTTCGGAAGAGATCAAGGCTATTTCAAAATACATAAGTCATCGTAGCGGAGGCAAGGGTTGTGTAAGAGATATTATTGAGCAGGTGATGAAGATACAGGGTAAATGGATGAATGATCTTTCATTTCATTGGTAAACTGTAAAAATAACAGATTCGTCTTTTTGATTGTTCTGTAATTTTCAGGGACTTTAATATTTAAATTATGCAAAAAGTTATTGTTCTTGGCGGCGGACTGGTTGGCGGTCCCATAGCTCTTGATTTGACTGGCGATTTCAAGGTAACAGTTGCTGATGTTAATAATGCTGCTTTGGGAAAATTAAGTAAGAAAGCAAATATTGAAATTAAACTAACTGACCTGAGAAATCAGAATGAGCTTAGGGAATTATTGAGTGATACTGACTTCGCAATAAATGCTGTTCCGGGATTTATGGGGTTTAGAACACTGGAAGCATGTATAATGGCAGGAGTCGATACAATTGATATTGCTTTTATGCCTGAAAATGTGATGGAGCTTGACGAAATAGCCCGCAAAAACAATGTGTGTGTGATCAGCGATATGGGCGTAGCCCCCGGGATGAGTAATTTATTGGCAGGTTATGCCGGTACAATGCTGGATGATTACCAGAAACTTGAAATTTATGTAGGCGGCTTACCTAAAGTTCGCATTTGGCCATGGGAATATAAAGCTGTTTTTTCACCGGTTGATGTTATTGAAGAATATACACGCCCGGCACGTTTGGTTCGGGATGGAAAGATAGTTGTCAAACCTGCATTGTCAGAACCAGAGCTTATTGATATTCCGGTAATTGGCACTTTGGAGGCTTTTAACAGCGATGGACTCCGATCACTGATCAATACCCTTGATGTTCCGGATATGGTTGAAAAAACACTTCGCTATCGTGGACATTCAGAGCTTATGCGTGTGCTGAGCCATGCCGGGTTCTTCAGCACTCAGGAAATTAAAACAGGTAATTCATTTGTAACTCCGCTTGATTTTACTTCTGAAATTCTTTTCAGGCAGTGGAAACTTAATGAGTTTGAAGAAGATTTAACAGTAATGAAAGTGATAGCCCGGGGATTGAAATCAGGAAAAGAAACTGAAATTAGCTGGGATTTATATGATGAATATAGCCATAGCACCGGCATACACAGTATGGCGAGGACTACAGGTTATGCTGCTACATCAGCACTCAGGTTGGTAGCATCTCAGAAATTCAGACAGACAGGCGTACATGTTCCTGAGTTCATTGGACGCCTGCCTGAATGTGTTGAATTTATGCTTAAGGAGCAAGAAAAAAGGGGAGTAGTTTATAAAAGATCCGTAGTCTGATATTTTCTTTCATTTTAAGAACCCTGTTTCCCTTTTTTATTTAACTGTTATTTCACTTACAAAAACCCATGATGGCTGACCTTCGCCTGCATGACCCGGAGGGCAAACTCCCTGATTAGTCATGTGTACACGTACAAACCGAACTTTTCGTGCTTTGTGTTTTGCACTGAATATTTGTAAAAGTTTTCCCATATCATGTATTGAAGTAGTATTCACGATTTCATGGATTTTTGTAAAAGTTTTTCCATCTTGCGAGATCTCAAAAATTACTTTTTCAGGATAAAATATCCATGAAGCATTATTTTGCAAAGCATCTACTTCAATTAGCTTAATATCAGTGGGTTCAGGAAGTTCGATCGTAGCTATTACATCATTGCCAAGAAAACCTAACCAGTTGCCATCATTAAATTCCTTACCACCACGTATGCCATTCACAAGGGTGTATTTACCCTGACCACTGTATTGAGGGCTGTTGGCATACTTGAAAGTTATATCTCCAGCAAAGGATTTGTTAATCTCAAAATTACGGTTTAGCAATCTTTCCTGTCTTTCGCCTTCACTATAAACAGCGGCTTTTAATCTTGTGGTTTTATTAATTTCAATAGGTCCTTTATACACTGGCGAGCCTATTTTAGGATTACTTCCATCAAGGGTATATCTTATCAAAGGATTATTTACATCAGTTTTAAGCGTCAGTTTCATACTTCGGTTGTGTTCATTTACTTCAGGATAAACTGTTATCTGATAAGCACTTCTGGAATAATTAATTCCGAGTTTATCATACCGCTGATACTGAGTTGTCATACGTTTTAAAAAATCATCCCAGTTGCGCGCTTCTTTTTCTGACCATAGTACTTCTGCCAAAGCGGCAAGACGCGGAAATGATTTGTTTTCAACATCCTGAGGGGTGTGCATTAACTCAGCCCAGTGGTTAGCCTGAGCACCTAAGACAAATTTTGCTTCTTCGGCAGTAAGTTCTGCTGGCACAGGTTCGTAATGATAAACTTTTGAAAGAGTAGTAAATCCACCAATGGCAAGTGATTCAGGAGATGGGTCTCCCTGCGGATGGTCAAAATAACAATGGCTTCCTGGAGTCATGATAACAGTATGACCGTGTTTTGCTGCTTCAATTCCTCCGCTTTCACCACGCCACGACATTACTGTTGCGTTAGGAGCAAGCCCGCCTTCAAGGATTTCGTCCCACCCAATAATTCTGCGTCCATGAGCATTCAGGAATTTTTCAATCCTTTTGATAAAATAACTCTGAAGTGCATCTTCATCTGCAAGTTTTTCATTTTTTATCCGTGCCTGACATTTGGGACAGGTACGCCAGTTGGCTTTATCAGCTTCATCACCGCCAATATGGATATATGTTGACGGGAAAAGACCCATAACTTCTGTAAGAACATCCTCAAGGAAAATAAAAGTGCTATCGTTGCCGGCACAATAAATATGGGTAATAGGCCATACTCCTCCTGCTGGTATTCCTACATCTTCGCTAGTACATGAAAATTGCGGATAAGATGCCAATGCCGACATGACATGTGCCGGCATTTCGATTTCAGGAATAATGGTAATATGTCGTTCTTCAGCATATTTAACAACAGCCTTTACTTCTTCCTGAGTGTAAAATCCGCCATAAGTTGCATTGGTTCTGTCGTTAGTCAAAGGCCGATCTTCCCAGTCACGGTGTTCAAGGTCAACCCGCCATGCGCCAATTTCAGTAAGTCTGGGATATTTTTTAATTTCAAGCCTCCATCCCTGGTCATCAACAAGATGCCAGTGAAAAACATTTAATTTATGCATTGCGAGTCTGTCCAGAGTCTTATATATGAACTCAAGAGGCATAAAATGTCTGGAAACATCGAGGTGCATGCCGCGATAGGGAAATCGTGGGTAATCCATAATCTGGCAGGCAGGTAGCAAGCTTTGTTCCTGTTCATCAAACATCTGTGAAATGGTTTGAATACCATAGAATAATCCTGCATTTGTATTGGCTGACAGGAATATTATTTTTTGATCAATCTCAATTTTGTATCCTTCATTTCCGAGTGCCTTATCATTTGGATTGGTTAATTGCATCACAAATCCCGCAGGTTTCTGAATATATGTTTGTTTCGCGGTACGGAGCTTAAACCCGAGCTTGCTTTCCCAAAGATCAGCCGCCATTTGTGCTGTATTTTTCAGATCATCAATATGATAATAAATCACTGTTTCAGGTGAAAATCTGAAATATCCTTCCTGCATGTTTACCTGAACCGGTTTGGGAATTAATGATATCTTGTGTGCATAAATGCTTAACGAAGCCATTGATAAAAAGGCTATTACAAATCCTTTTGTGAGAAGCCTGAAAATATGAATATTGTTTATCTTCATTTTATAAATTGGTTTTGCATTTAATACTTTCTGATTTTATCTTGCTTTAATGATTTCTCACGTGGATGTCTTATTGAAAAACTTTGGTTTATTATTTTCTGAATCTTTTAATTCTTACTTTTTCATGTATCCCTCAATTTTGAATGTCCAGGCATCGTGACCCGGCAATTCATTACACCTTACTACAGCGGTATTGATTATAAGTTTCCCGTTTTCGTAGCTCCATGGTAACTCACCCTGGCGACCAAGCAGACTGATCTTTGTTCCTGGTTTGGGTTTAACAATAGATAGTTCAAGGATTTCGTCAGGCCATTCAAAGCTTATAACGTAAAGGTTATCATTGTTTTGAGTGTAAGCAAGGTATTGACGCATGGATTTATAGGTTGCATTCAGTCCGTTGCCTTTTAATTTGTCCATGTCAGTGAACAGGTTTTTTTGTGGCACTATCTCTTTTGCCTGCGATTTACTTTCCCAGTATAATGCTATGGATGCACTTAGTACGGTCTCATAGAATTCAATTATGACTTGATATTTTTTATTCTTTTGAAGTGTAATTTTTCCTGTTACACCCTGTGATGCTTTTTCGCGCATGGCTTCTGATTCACTTCCTGATTCTGATTTGTTCCAGTTATCCAGAATAAGTACATCGTTGATAAACAGGCGCATTCCATCATCGGCATCACTGGAGAATGTGTATTCTTCTGAAAAATCCGGTTGAATAAATCCGGTCCATAAAGCTGTAAAATTATCTTCAGTAATTGGATATCCGGGAGAGTTTCTGACCCAGTTAAAATTTATTTCAGGGTCAATACGCTGCAAGGTAACTTCTTTTTCCTCGCCGCTTCTTATCCATGCTTTTGAACCATAAATTGCTTCTTCGTTTATATTTATCCATTCTCCAAGGTTTTCAATTCTTTCCTGTTGCAACAGGGGAATTTTGCCATCGGCAGCCGGACCAACATTGATGGTAAGCCCTCCTCCATGTGCAACGGTTCTGACAAACAAATGTATCAGTTCACGCGAAGTCATATATGCTGATAATTTTTCATTGCGGTTCAAACCAAAAGAACGACCCAGACCACGCACTTCAGCCCAGGGACGATCTGTAATGAAGCCGCCGGCACTGTATTCAGGGGTTTTATAACCGATATCGCTGCCTTCTCCCCAGCGATCGTTGGTAATAGCATCGCTGCCAATAAGGTTGTAATACCAGGATATTAATTCTCTGGCATGCCAATCCTCGGCTGAATTAAACCACTCTCCATCAGCAAAAATGAGATCGGGGCGATAGGCTTCAACAAATTCTTTAAACTGCGGGATCATATACTGCTCCACATATTTGTAAATTGAATCATGTGGGTCAGTGTACCAAAAATGCAGAGGATTGTTCCATTCAGGCAACGAATAATACAAGCCAAGGCGTATACCTCTTTTCTTAACAGCTTCAGCTACTTCCCCAACTATATCACGCTGTGGACCTACATCCACACTGTTCCAACCGGGAGCATACTTGCTTGGCCAAAGGCAAAATCCATCATGGTGTTTGGTGGTGAGTATTATATATTTTGCCCCGGCTTTCTTAAAAATGTCAGCCCATTCATCAGGATCGAACAATTCAGCTTTCCATAGAGGTGCAAAGTCTTCATACTCAAAATCTTCGCCATAGTTTTTTTTCATGAAATCAATACGAGCCTGAGTTCCGGCCTGTAATCCGCGAAGATACCATTCAGCATAAGATTCAGCACCACCGTATGAAGGAACTGAATAAATCCCCCAGTGAATGAATATACCTAGTTTGGCATCGCTGAACCATTGTGGATATGGTCTGTTGCGTAGAGCTTCCCATGAGTCATCAACAGGTCTTTCCTGTGCCTTTAATGTAAGGAAGGCAGCTGTCTGAAATACCAGAAATAAAAACAATATTTTAAGTTTCAGAGTGCTTTTTATAATGCGTTTGCCTGTTATGGAAGGTATAGCATCAGGCGGGTTTGAAGAATAGTTAGTTATAGTTCTGATCATAATTTATTAGATTTATTTTCAGGCACAAAGGTAGCCAGATTATAATTAATAATTTCTCTGAGTGTTAAATAATTAGCTGTTGCAAAACCCAATAATTTCAGATAATTAGACTGAACAGATTAAATACTTATTTTTGCCATATGAAAAATACTGAATCTCAAAATATCACTGAATTTTTTCGGAATATCCGGTTAAAGCTTGAGGAAGCATACGACAGCAGGGAAGCAAGATCCCTTGCACTGGTTTTAATGGAATATATTGCCGGCATTGATATGAAGGAAATGATTGTTGAACCGGATGCATATCTGGATGAGGTTGAAAAAGAACGAATTATGTCGGCAGTTGAAAGATTATTAAAGCATGAACCAGTACAATATATTATAGGGTTGGCTTATTTTGCAGGAAATGAATTTAAGGTAACGCCTGATGTTTTAATTCCCCGTCCTGAGACTGAAGAATTAGTGCGTTGGATCCTTGAAGACCATGCTGGTTCTGACAATCTGAGTATTGCTGATGTTGGTACCGGAAGCGGATGTATAGCTGTTTCACTTTCATTAAGGATGTCGGATGCAGAAATTGATGGATTGGATATTTCGAAGGCAGCATTGGAGCTTGCTGCTAAAAACAATGAAGAACTGGGTGGACGAGTGAAGTTTTTTAAACTTGACATTATTGATGAAACTACATGGGTTCAAAAAATTTATGATGTTATTGTAAGTAATCCTCCGTATATTCCTGAA
This sequence comes from Bacteroidales bacterium, assembly GCA_012522795.1. GTDB lineage: Bacteria > Bacteroidota > Bacteroidia > Bacteroidales > JAAYJT01 > JAAYJT01. Next base: position 30,939 of record JAAYJT010000011.1, read on the forward strand.
CAACATAAAAAAAGTCTTTCTGCCAATGTTGCAGGCTATGAACCGGAGTCAGCCCTATTTGTCCCCGGCGATGATGCATTACTGTTTTATCGCGCTTTATCAGGATTTGCAAAAACACATCTGAGCTCATCCGGAAGTGTCTATGTGGAAGTGCATGAAGAGCTTGCTGCTGAAGTTGTAGAGTTGTTTAAAAGCCAGGGATTCAGCCAGGTAATCTTTCACAGCGATATAAACGATAAGCCTCGAATGGTCAAGGCTGTTTTATAGTTTTTTATCTAAAAATATTTACTAAACACAGGTGTTCTGTAGCTTATTTTTGTTTTTCGAACACTAAAACTGTGCGGTTAACATTGTATATCTTTATATAAGTTACTTCAGTTTCCGGATCGGTATAAGAAAAGTGTTTAATGTTTTCGTCAATACGTCCGTGCCCCCCAAATTCAGGATTATCAGAATTAAAAATTATCTGATAAGTTCCGGGTTCAGGAACCATGAATTCATAATCAGGGATTGAATTGTTTATATGAAAATTGAAAACAAAGACCAGCCCACCTTTTTCAAACACCAGAGTTTTATTGTCCTCATCCAAAATAAGTTGGCTTCCATATCCGGCATGCAGCAGGTTGTATTCCTTAACCAGATCAAGCATCTTTTTATCAAAATACAGAAGATATTTATATTTCAGATTTGGATCATCTGCCAGCGACCATTGCCTGCGAGCATACCAGTAACTCCAGTTATTACCAGCGCGTGGAAAATCAACCCATTCAGGATGTCCGAACTCGTTGCCTATGAAATTCATATATGCCTGACCACCAAGAACAATTGTAACAAACCTTATCATTTTATGCAATGCAATTCCTCTGTCAATGACGGGATTATTATCATTGACCTGCATGTGATAATACATTTCCTTGTCCATAAGCCAGAACGCAATTGTTTTATCGCCAACCAAAGCCTGATCATGCGATTCGCAATAGGAAACCGTATTAACATCAGGTTTACGGTTATTCAGCACATTCCATATATCGTTAACGCTCCAGTCTTCATCACGTTTGGTTTTCAGAGTTTCAACCCAGAAATCAGGAATTCCCATACCCAGTCGGTAATTAAAGCCAATTCCACCTTCAGGTATAGGTTGTGTAAGTCCCGGCATACCAGTAACATCTTCGGCAATTGTAATTGCATCGGGTTTGATGGTATGAATGAGGTCATTGGCAAGTTGCAAGTATGTAACAGCATCAAACTCAACACCATCAGTAAAGTATTTCCACTGGTCGAATGAGCCTATATTACCATGATGAAAATACATCATTGAGCCAACGCCGTCAAACCGGAATCCATCAAAATGGAATTCTTCAATCCAGAATTTCAGATTACTGAGAAGAAATCGTAACACTTCAGTTTTTCCGTAATCAAAAAGTTTTGAATCCCATTGAGGATGATTCCCCCGTTCACCACCATGACTATATTGAAAATCGGTACCATCGAAAGCATTAATTCCTTCAAGAAAATTTTTAACAGTATGACTATGCACCAGATCCATTATCACTGCTAACCCCATTTTATGAGCCGTTTTAATCAGATTTTTTAGATCTTCGGGTGTGCCAAAACGCGAGGATGGAGCAAAGAAATTAGAAACATGATATCCAAACGAGCCATAATACGGATGTTCCATGACTGCCATAAGCTGAATGGCTGTATATCCTGCGGCTTTTATCCGTGGAAGAATGTTTTTAGTGAATTCATTCCATGTTCCGATTGCAGTTTTTTCCTGAGCCATACCCGGATGGCATTCGTAAATAAGCAGGTTTTTAATTTTTGACAATGGCGAAGTATCACCTTTCCAGCTAAACTTGTCTTCAAGCCATAATTGACCTGAAAAATTGCTTGAACCTTCATCCTGTATTACTCTGCGGATATATGCCGGGATACGCTCGTAACGTCCGTTTGCACCATCAACCAGGACTTTTACCCTGCCTTTATGTACGAATTTTGTTTTGTAAATAGCTTCTGAAAGGAAGAGCTCCCAGACTCCAAATTCATTCTTTTTCATAGGGTGAGACTGGTAGTCCCAATCGTTAAAATCGCCGATAAAATGCAGGGCAAAGGCTCCGGGAGCCCATTCGCGGTAAGTCCATCCCTTGCGTTCAGGGTCGTAATTAATACCAAAATAATTATATGCATCAGCAAACCGGACAAGGCTGCCAAAATCGTTTTCAATTTGTTTAATACGCTGACGGTAGCGCTCCAGGCGCATCCAGACACCCTCGGCTATGGGTTCGAGCCAGGGGTCTTTTTCAACCAATACAGGAATGGTGAAATGTTTTTCTCTCATGTTTCAAGTGATTTTATATTTGGCAAATCTAAAGAAAATGATGGAATACTGATATGGTAAAATAAAATTTTGGAGCTGGACAGGCTAAAACTGAATTTGTGTAACAAAACATGAACCTGGCATCAATTCAGGTATCTGAACATAAGCTGTGCAACTCTGGCTGACGCACCCGTACCTCCAAGCCTGGTTTCCAATTCCTGATAATTGTCTTTTATCTTTTGAATTAGTTCCTGATTAGTGAGGATCTGATCAAGTTCAAATTTTAAATTACTGATGTTTAGTTGTTGTTGTATGAGTTCTTTAACAACCGGGCGATACATTATGAGATTAACAAGTGATACATATTTTACATGCACAAGCCTTTTTGCTATCTCGAACGAGATCCGGTTCCCTTTGTAACAAACCACCTGCACCACCTTGAACAAAGCAGTTTCGAGGGTAGCAGTACCGGAGGTCACAAGAGCGGCAGTGGCAATATTAAGTAAGGGATAAGTTTGATTGAAAACCAGATCAACATCATATCCTTTTATGATATCTTTATAAAGCGATTCGGGCAACGAACCATAACCGGCAACAACGAATTTGTAATTAGGAAAGAAAGGAATTATTTTAACCATTACCGAAAGCATTTTTATTACTTCCTGTTTGCGGCTGCCGGGTAATATAGCAATAACAGGCTTTCTGGCGTATTTTTCTTGTAATGATGAATCAGTTTGCTGCTTGAATGAGGAGATTTCATCAAGCAGGGGATGCCCTTGAAATTCAACATCAACTCCGTAGCGCTGATAGAATTCTTTTTCGAAAGGTAGTATGACAAACATACGATCCACCCATTTTTTGATCTGCGAAATGCGTGATCGTTTCCATGCCCATAACTGAGGTGAGATATAATAGAATACCCTGATTCTGATTTTTTTTACATATTTTGCAATTCGCAGATTAAAGCCCGGATAATCAATGAGTATCACTACGTCGGGGTTGAACTCCTTTATGTCTTTTTTGCATTTATCCAGAAGTTTACTGATGGTTCGGATATTGGCCAAAACTTCAACAAAACCCATATATGCCATATGCCTGTTGTGAACTACCAGCTCAGCGCCTTGTTCTTGCATTCTGTCGCCACCCCAGGCCCTGAAAACAGCATTACTATCTGTTTTTTTAAGCTCACGTATCAGGTTTGATCCATGCAGGTCGCCTGATGCTTCACCGGCTATCAGATAATACTTCATAAACAGGGATATTGGGTTTTAATATAGGTTTGAAAATAGAGATATGGTTTTAATGGATGAAAATAAAATATAAAATTGTCAGAACAAACATTGTGGCAAGTATTCCACGACCGGTTTTGTCGAATTTTAAACCTGCCATGTAGGTTCGGAAGGGAAAAAGGTTAACAAAAATACTTATTACGACCAGTACCTGTTGTCGTAAAAATTTATTGCTGAACGCTTCGGGAAAAATTACTGACAGCAAATGCAAAATTGCGTACGTAACCAGGCTAAGTGTAAGGGCAATTAATACCCCAAAAGCAAAATTGTCCTTTCTGAAAAAAAGCTTTATCCGTTCCATGGTCAGATTTTATTAATTTAAAGATCAGGATTCATGGCTGAAATCCCATTCAGCCAGCTTGTCTATTGCATGATGGGCGGTAAGGTCAATATGAATGGGTACAACAGCAATGTAATTGTTATTCAAAGCCCATGTGTCGGTGTCCTCGTTATTATCAGAACCAACAAAATGACCTGCAAGCCAGTAATAATCGCGTTTATGGGGATCAATGCGCCTGTCAAAGTTTTCAATCCAGTTGCCCTTGCCTTGCCTCACAATTTTTACACCTTTTATTTCTGAAGGTTTAACATATGGAATATTGACATTCAGACAGGTATAAGGAGGCAAGCCGTTTTTCAATACATTTCGGGTAATAGTTTCAATATGTTTTTCGAACCCATCAAAATTAGCATTCAATGAGTAATTATCAAGTGAAAAGCCGATTGCAGGAATGTTCTCCATAGCTGCATCCATGGCAGCAGCCATAGTGCCGGAGTAAAGAACGTTAACTGAAGCATTGTTCCCATGGTTAATTCCCGAAACCACCAAATCGGGTTTTCGTCCAAGTACTACTTTAATTCCCATTTTTACACAGTCAACTGATGTACCGGTACAAGAGAATTCAAGATGACGGTTTTCGTTTTGGATCTGATGGAGCATAAGCGGAAAAGCCACAGTTACGGCATGACTCATTCCCGATTGAGGTTTGTCAGGTGCTACAACGGTAACATCTCCGATACGGTGCATGATATCAATTAGTTTGCGAATACCCGGTGCTGTTATGCCATCATCGTTGGTTATAAGAATAGTAGGACGGTTTTTAGTCATGTGATAATGATTTTTATTATGATTTGTTCTCAATAATGAATGATTCGTATCAAACTGCAAAAATACGTAAAATACAGGTAAATGAGCATTTTGTTGTTTTGTTACTATGTGGTTTTGTAGTAAGGCATGTTAAAGGCTGAAAATATATTAACTATGGCTGATTGATTTAATAATAATTGTTTTAAGTTTGCTGCCAGAGAACAAAACACCTGAATTAATGAAAACAATTCCTTCATTTTTTGAGCACTACTCAGAGCGTTATAAAAATAACGTAATGATGTGGGAAAAAACAGACGGCTCCTACAACGGGCTTACTTACAATGAGATGCGCAAACTCGTTTACCGGTTTGCCGGCGGATTGCTAAGCATGAAAATCAATGCCGGCGATCGTGTAGCATTGCTGTCAGAAGGCAGAAATTACTGGGCTATGAGCGAACTCGGCGTACTTTATTGCAAAGCCATTTGCGTTCCGTTATCAGTAAAACTCGATGAAATTTCGGAAGTGAAATTCCGGTTGACACATTCGGGGTGTCGTATGGTTATAATATCGGGACAACAGCGGGCGAAAATGTCTGAAATGCTAAAAAAGCTTGAAGATATTGAGAAAATAATACTTCTTGATCCTGTAGCAGACATGACTGAAAAGGAAATTTACGTTGAAGATGTACTTAAGCTGGGCGATGAGTGGCTTAAAAATAATCCTGATAAGCTTGAAGGAATCTGGAAATCAGTTAAGGAGAATGATCTGGCTAATATCAGCTATACTTCGGGTACTACTGCCGACCCCAAAGGTATAATGCTGACTCATAGAAATTATACTGCCAACGTTGAGCAGGCCGACACTCTGATGCAAATACCTGAACATTACCGTACCTTGCTCATTTTGCCATGGGATCATTCGTTTGGTCACACCGCCGGTATTTATAGCTTTATTAAAAACGGAGCCAGCTTTGCATCGCTGAAATTAGGCAAAACAGCTATGGAGAGCCTGAAAAATATTCCTTTGAACATAAAAGAGATACAGCCTGACTTGCTTCTGAGTGTACCGGTTCTGGCAAAGAATTTCAGAAACAATATTGAGAAAAATATAAAGGATAAGGGCAAATTGCTCAATGGTTTATTCCGGTTCGCACTTAAAATTGCTTATATCTATAATCAGGAAGGTCATAATAAGGGAGCAGGGTTCAGAATATTGTTAAAACCTGTTTACTGGTTGTTTGATAAGATTATCTTTAAGAAAATTCGTGATGGTTTTGGAGGAAAGCTCAAATTTTTCATTGGTGGTGGAGCTTTGCTCGATATAGAGTTACAAAGGTTCTTTTATGCTATCGGAATGCCAATGCTGCAGGGTTATGGTTTATCAGAATCTTCACCTATCATTTCTGCCAATGCTTTGCACAGGCATAAGCTGGGTTCTTCAGGCTTTTTGGTTCAGAACCTTGAACTCAAGATATGTGACGACGATGGAAATTCATTGCCTGTAGGTGAGAAAGGTGAGATAGTTGTAAAAGGTGAGAATATCATGGCAGGTTATTGGAAAAACGAAAAAGCCACAGAACAGGCATTGCGTGATGGATGGCTTTATACCGGCGATCTGGGTTATATGGACAAGGACGGATTCCTTTATGTGCTGGGTAGGTTTAAGAGCCTGCTGATAGGTAATGATGGCGAGAAATTCAGCCCTGAGGGAATAGAGGAAAGTTTGATGAACCATTCTTTATATATCGAGCAGCTTATGTTGCATAATAATCAGAACCCTTACACTGTAGCACTGATCTATCCGCGTAAGGATGCATTGCGTAACTGGTTGAAACATAAACAACTGGATGTTAATAGTGAAGAGGGTCGCATAGCTATGATCAAGGCAATTAACTATGATTTAAATCAGTATCGTAAAGGAGGGAAAAACCAGGGTGAATTTCCTGAGCGCTGGCTGCCAGCTGGATTTGCCATTCTCAACGAAGGATTTACTGCTGAAAATCAATTGCTGAACAGCACCATGAAAGTGATACGGGGGCGTGTGACCGAACGTTATAAAAACCTGCTTGATATGCTCTACACCCCTGAGGGCAAAAATATAATGAACGAACATAACAAAGCTGTACTAAAACAGATGTTTGAGAAATAAGCTTTGATCCCGGAAAATACCGATTGGCAAAATATAACAGACCAATTTTAACTATCGGCATTGACGATTGTAAAATTCACAAAACAGCCTGGGCTGTTTTGTAAGTACAATTAAGAGTCCCCTCCGAAAAGTCGGAAGGGACTCAAGGAATAAACTGAAAATCCACAATAAAGTACGCATTATAAACTTAAATTATCATGGATACAAAAACATCAAAAACTCTTTCAATTATCGCGGCAAGTGTAATTTTGATTGCTTCTTTTATGCCTTGGACCAAATCAATTTTTGATACTAGCTCTTCATTTTGGAGGTTGTTGTTATTTAGCATAAAACATATAAATAGTCTTGGTGATTTAATCTCTATTATCATAATTGCTATTCCTATCTGCTCAGGGTTAATTATTATTATTAATATAAAAACGTTAAATAATAGTAATGATAAAACAAAAACTTTAAAAATGCTTTCAATTATAGTTTTTGTTTTAGAAATAATTACAATGGTTTATTACCAAACTAGAAATCCACTTTCGATATTATTTAGCATTATCAATAAACCTGGAATTGGTTTTTATCTTGCACTTATTGGGAATGTTTATTTTTTAATTGACTTACTCTTAATCAAAACAGACACCCTAAGAAAATTTACCCCTCCAACGCAAAATAAAATCTTCTGCTCAAATTGTGGCAAGCAATATTATGAAGATAGTGACGGGCAATTTTGTGAAGAATGTGGCGAAAAACTTTAAATTATTTGAAGTGAACGACAATCAAAAATTCGAAACAGCAGTGACTATGATTGGTGCTACCTTGTTAATAAAATCACAATTAGCAAATTTTTATTCGACAGATTGTGAAACCATGACCAATCCATTTGGTAATACAGGTTTTTCACTTCCTGTAACAAAATACAACGATGCTCTTAATAATGGATTACTCTATTTGGGATTAGTATTGGCTGTAATAGGAAGCTTTATTAACACTGATGATACAAAAAGCAACTCAGCCACAGCCTTCAAACACATAAAAGAGCAAATTCTGCTTAGAGTGCAGGGAAATACAAACTGATAATAGTTGGTTCTATTGAGAATAATGTGGTAAAAAACTTTTACATTTAATTAATTATTATGAAAACCTGTAAAGAATGTGGAATAGAGTATGATGACTACAAGAAGTTCTGCAAAAAATGCGGAAGCGCTCTTACCGAAAAGAAAAAGATTGAAACAATGGAGACAGTCAAGAAATTGGTTTTTGAAGAACGACTCAAAGCCGACCCTTTGAATTTAGAAATTCTGAAAGAATTTTCTCTTTTTCTATTAGAAAACAGGATGTTTATTGACACCATTAATATTTCGTTGAGAATACTGGCTATTGATGAGAATGATCTGATAACCAAAAAAACACTGACTAAAGCTTATTTAATGTTAAATGAGTATGAGAAAGCAATTGAAAGTGCAGAACAACTAGTGTCTGAAAAGCCTGATGACACTGAACTATTGAAAATACTTATTAATGAATTGTATGCGCACGGCAAATATGAGAAAGCAATTTTGTATTGTGACAAGTTATTGGCTCTCGAGCCACTTAATAACAAAATCCTGCATACGAAAGCTCTATCCTTGCTACTATCAGCTCAAATTGTCGAAGCATCACATATTTTTGCCAAACTTAAAAAAGAAGGATTTAAGGATTTGCAAACCCTCATTTATGCAGGTATTAATTGCATTTTAAGTAATGAGTTTGAAGCTGCCATTGAAATTTTTAATCCGGTATTATCCGATAAAGAATCGTCAAATTCTGATATGGACATTAACCGTGGCTTTTTATTTATGGCTTTTTGTCTAAGCCAATTTGAAAACACATTGGTAGAAGTTGATGAGTGGTTGTCAAAAATTGATTTTCAGATTTTACAGAAAAATCGTCATCCCTTGGATGTTCAAACTTATTTAAAATTAACAACATCAGTTTTTGAATTAACATTTGCTAGAAAAAAACTAGTTTTAAGTCGTTATAAGATTGAGAATTTTATACATAAGTATCTTGATAGCAAAAGCAGTTATCTTGCTTTTTATTCAAAGGATTTGCAGGCTGAATTGTGGTATAAGATATCATTAATACAAGCTGAGATGAGATTATTTGATGAAGCAAAGCAATTACTGAATAAATCTATAGCTTTAATGCCCTTAAAAACTGAGTACAGCAAAACAATTACAGAAGTCAGTCAATTACACGAAGATAAAAAAAGGTTAAGAAAAAAGGAAACAATCATTATATTGAGTATAGTGACTGCTCTGCTTTTAATAGTTTATGCCTCTGTTTATTTTATTAAGCGTCAAAAAGAAAATAAAGCTTGGAAGGTTGCTACCGCTGAAAGAACACTGGAACAATACAAGTCTTACATCGAAAAGTATCCTAAAGGAAAATACACCGATGAGGCAAGAAATAAATTAGTGGTATCTGACAACAGAGATGGCAAAACATATAAGATTGATAAAATAGGGCAACGATGGTGGATGACAGAAAACCTAAACGTTGCCCATTTTCGCAACGGCGACCCTATACCGCATATAAAAACAGATGAAGAATGGATATTAGCTGGAAAACAAGGACAAGCCGCATGGTGCTATTACGATAATGACCCTGCAAACGGGGAAATCTACGGCAAGCTCTACAACTGGTACGCTGTTAATGACTCCAGAGGTTTAGCACCAGTGGGCTACCATATTCCAAGTGATGCAGAGTGGTTAGAATTAATTGATAATCTTGGTATCAATGCCGGAGGAAAATTAAAAGAAATCGGCACGAAACACTGGAATAGCCCAAACACTGGTGCAACTAACGAAACCGGCTTTTTGGCGTTTCCGGGTGGTTACCGTGGTAGCGATGGCTATTTTTATTACATTGGAAGCAACGGTTACTGGTGGAGTTCTACTGGGTTCTCTTCAGAGAATGCCTGGTACTGGGATGTGGGCTTCGATCACGAAGACGTATATTACAGCAACTACGGCTTAAAGACGGACGGCAATAGCGTAAGGTGCTTTAGGGATTAAATTATTTGGTTATTTGAGAGATTTGATTATTTAAGGGGGATGCAAGGGATTAGGCTTCTGTCGAAAAAAATGAAAAAACAAATCCTCATTCGATTATTTGTAGATTTCAATATATTTGCAATGTAAAGAATTTGTGGCAGGACAATCATACATTTTCACACATTTAATAGAAAGGTCAGTTGACTATTCACAAAGCCCGATTGAACGTTTGGTAAATAAAATTAAAAAAATAAATTAAAAAGATAAAATCGACAAAAACTGATAACTTTGTGCGAGTATTTACTAGCCATCAAACGTATTATAAAGACAATGACAACAGAAGAAGTAATCAAATTGTTAAGAGAACGAGAAACTGATTTCCTAAAAACAAAGACATTTTCACAATTACCTGGCATTTATGCATTTTTCTTTATTGGAAGTGAGTTTCCTGTTTTTTGTGAATCAGTTACTAAACATCAAATCATTTACATTGGAAAAACTGAATCCAGTCAAGAAGCAAGAGATGCTAAAACACATTTTACAACCGGCAAGACTGGTAGTTCGACAGTTAGAAAATCAATAGGTTCACTTTTATGCTCCATTAAAAATCTGAATCCAATACCCAGAAACAATACTGATTACGAGGAAGGACGATTCAGTCATTTCAAGTTTGACGAATCAAGCGAAGAATTTATTACAGACTGGATGAAAAATAATTTGGCTCTATCGTTTTATGAATTTCCAAAGTCAAAAAAAGAAATTGAAGATTTAGAGACTGAAATTATTAATCAATTGGTCCCAATCCTAAATATTTCTAAGAATCCAAAAAATCCCTTTAAAGACGTTCTTCAACAATTAAGAAAGAATTGTGCTTTAATTGCAGCAAAAGAGTTTTTAAAAAATGAAACCATTATAAAAAATAATATTTATAAATCACAAAAATCATTTACTATGAGCACAACAGGAAAGTATATAGATTTATGGACCAAAAGACGGGAACAGATAAAAAAGATGCTAAAAGTTTCACAAACAAAACAATCTTTACAATTATCTTCAGAAGAATTTAAACGTGTTGGGAATCGACAAAGCTATGCATTCAATCTGGAATTTTTAAATGGGACTGTCAGCAACAATATTGGAGGATCAGCAGTCGCAAGAGATTTGGCAAAAGTCCTTGAAAACTCAGCTGAAATTCGTGAAATCTTAAAAGTTGGTCATTTTAAAATTAATATGGATAGACAATTTTGTTTATGGATAGAGAAGAAATTTTAAATAATCAGATTAACTACGGATTTGCTTAATTCTGGGCTATACTTTAATATTTGCTGTAAATCATTTTTTTAACATTTAATAATATATAATGAGTAAAATCACTGATTCATTTATAATTCATATAAAAAATATAAACTAGTATAATATGAAAAATAAGAATGATGAGAATAATGCAAATTCTGCAATAGGAGAAGGCATGGCTATAGGATGTCTTTCCGGTACTATTACTTCTGTGCTATGTATTATTGTCGGCATATTATTAAGTTCTACTGTGATTGGAATACTTATAGGAGGTCCTTTAATAATATATGGTTTATTTGGTCCATTTTATGGAATGTATCGAGGATTAGGCGCACTCAAAGGCATCTGTCCCTATTGTGGTTATGAAATTTCCAGCCCATATGCTGTAAAATCAATGAAGTGTCCTATCTGCAAAAATCGAGTTATTATTAAAGATAATAAATTTATTAAAATCAATAAATAATAATACTATGAGAATCATTCTTATTCTTATTGCTATCGTCGTATCATTGATTAGTTGTGGAGATTCAAAAAAAGAAGAAGCATTATATAATCAAATTAATGAGCTTGAATTGAAACTTGATTATTATAGAAATGGTGTTGAAAGAATATATACCAATATTAATAATTGTATAGATCAAGAACAAACTGAACAAGCCAAGGAATTAATTCATGAGTTAGAAGAGAATTTTTCATACTGTAATATATTTCATAAAATTGATAGTATAAAAAATATTATTAGACTTATTGAGTTAAGAAACTTTGAAGCCCATCCTATAAGAGCAGAAAAGGAAGAAATAAAAGTAGAAGAAAAAACAAGAATTGATGAAGAAGAGCAGAAAACGTTTGCAAAAAGTCTTTTTTTAAAAGTATATGCTCAGGCTTACTCAGATGGTTATTTGTCTTGTAATATATTCCTTGCTGATTTAAAAGGAAATACATATTCCATGATTGGTGGGGAGCTGGATTATAAAGTATATGACATAACTGGCTCAATTATTAAAACTTATGCGAATAGCAATATCACAACTGTAGGTGATGCAATTTACATAGATATTCCTTTGGGTATTAGTGCATTAAGTAGAGCAAGGTTTGTGGAATTTGAGTATATAAATTACAAAGGCGAAACATTTAAATCTAGTAAGACGGCTATTGAATAATATTTAATCGTTAGGACTTTTGCAATCTTGCAAAATACGTTGGATAACAGCAAGGCTATATGCAATAAAGGTTCCAATAGTAAATCAAGCACTTTGTCCTGCTCAAACTTCTGCACGGATGGAAAAGTTAGTAGCACACTATCCCTTATTGCTTTTACTCTCAACCATTATGTAAAACTCGGCTACTACAGTTTTAAATCTATAAAACACAAATAATGCCAACGAAAATAGTAGAGATATTTAATCACTTTGGACTTACCATTCATGGCCAGGTTAAATGGAACGAAGAAATTAATTCAAACAAGTATGGCGTTTATGTTGTCGCATTGACAAATGACATAAATAAATTAATAACCTTAGATAAAGCTAATTTCAACGACAATGCAATTAATAATTGGATTGAGTTAATTAAAACTAGTGGTAAGGCACTGTTAGTTGACGGAGAACTTGCTACAACAGATTTAATAAAGAAGCGACTTTCGCAATTTTGGTTTTCTGACGAAACAATTTTATATATTGGAAAAGCTGGACCGACAATGAGTCGAACACTAAAAGCACGAGTAAAAGAATTTTATAAAACAAAATTGGGTTGTGACAAAAAACATGCAGGCGGTCATTGGCTTAATACTTTGCAAAACCTTTCTTCCTTAAATATTTTTTACTCTGAAACAAATCCTGACATTGAGGAAAATATGATAAAATATTTTTGTGAGCATGTTTCTGATGAATCAAAATCAAAATTATTTGACACCATAAATTGTTTCCCATTTGCAAACAAAGAAATAAATAAAAGCACTCGTAAGAAACATGGCTTATCAAACCAAACGATAAATTGTGGTAGTAACTGGAAGAAGTTGTATATTAGGGACTAAGCTGCACACCATTACGGTGATGCTGCTACTTACAATTGGCTTCGGTTTTTTGGGAAAGAACAATGAGAGAATAAAATTATACCGATTGGGAAATTATAACAGAAGAATTATCGATCCGCTCAATTGTTCTGAATTTTTTAACCACCGGCATAATATACAAAGCAGTTTGGACTATTTTGTAAATACAAATCGTATAATAAGCGAAGTTTCAGAATTGAATAAGTGACTTAATATTGATTTGCAATAGTTTTCACAATAAGCATTTTGTATTGTTCAATATATCAGGTCAGATAATTTCACAGAACTTCAATAATTCTTTATAAACCCTCTGAATTGGCAATCCCATCACGTTTTGATATGAACCGATAATTTTCCCTATACTGGCATATCCTATCCATTCCTGAATAGCGTAGGCTCCTGCTTTATCGAAAGGCTTAAAGTGGCTAACATAATATTCAATTTCATCATCGTGCAGTGAATTGAAAAATACTTCAGTACACTCGTGGAATATATGTGATTTCCGGGCTGAGCGAAGGCAAACTCCTGTAATTACATCATGCTTCTTTCCTGAAAGTGTTTTTAAAGTTTGGCGTGCTTCTTCCGCATCTTTTGGTTTACCGATATTTTTTCCATCAATCCAGACTATTGTATCAGCTGTGATAAGAATAGTTTTATCATCAGTGAATATATCATCAAATGCCTGTGATTTGCGTTCGCACAAAAAAACTGCAATTTTCTCTTTTTGTAGGTGCGGCGGATAGTCTTCCCCGATATTTCTGGCTATAACCTCAAAGTTTAACCCCAGTTTACGAAGAAGAAGCTGACGGCGCGGAGAATTTGATCCAAGAATAATACGGAAAGAATTGAGTTTTTGGATTAACATATGTGTTTGAATATCAGTGGTGTGAATATGTGTTTGATGTTTTAGGGGTTATTGTTCTAACCAGAGTTGCGATATATTTACTGCAAAAATATGATTTCCAGTTTAAAAAGCTGAATTCCAAGCAGTCCTGCCACCATAACTATTTTTGCAATGTTTCCGGCGAACCTGAAATCTTTGGTGGTTTTTGAATGTAAGGTCAAAGTCAGCAAATAGACAAATAACGCCTGAACTGTTATCAGATAATAAAAAAACAAGATTCTGAAATCATGCGTAAACATTAAATATTGGGCAAATGCCAGTACTATGATTGAAAAAACTATCAAGGTAAAAATGATGTTTTTTGTGACTTTAATCCCCAGCGTCAAAGGCAGAGTTTGACAGCCAGCGGCACTGTCGCCGTCAATATCTTCAATGTCCTTGATCATCTCCCGGATCAATGTTACGACAAATGCAAAAATGGCATAGAACCAGACTGATACATTAATAATAGTATTGATTGATTTTGCTGATATCAGAAATTCAGGATTCTGAGCTTTTGTCATAAAAAAGTTAAACAGCCATACCAACAATACCGGCATTGCCGAAAGTAATGAAACCACAAGATTGCCTATCAATACCATACGTTTATACTGCATTGAATACATCCATAGTAATCCTGCAGTTACAGGAAAAATAAACCCAAGGCTCAGAGCTGAGACTCTGTGAGCAACATGAAAACCGGCTGCTACCCCTATTATATTTAAAATCCAGTATAAATATAAACCCTGCTTTTTGCTGATAAACCTGCCGATTATAACACGCTCAGGCTTATTGATAATATCAATTTCAACATCAAAATAATCGTTTATGATGTATCCTGCAGCAGCAATCAGAATGGTAGAAATTAATAGAATGCCAAAATTTATCCCTGACATGGAAATGAATGGGATTCCGGCTATTTCAGCAAAAGGTATGATGAGAAAATACTGGAGTAATACCTGTGTCAGAATTATAATAAGCAGGTTATGCCAGCGAACAAGACGAAATATCGCTCCAAACAGTCTGATATTATCTTTTTCACCGGTAATATTTGCTTTTATTGTTCTGCGCACTTTATCAGATTTATTTCTCAATTGAATTGATTTTTAATGTATTGTGTTTCAGAGGTCTTTCTTTCTGTTTACAGTTATGAACCTGTAAATCCCAGTTACACCTGAGTTACGGTTATATTGCGAAAGTACAACTCCAAAAAGAACCAGGGCAATGCCGATTATTTTACGGGTGTCAAAGTGTTCTTTAAACAGTATATAAGAAGCAATGGCTGTAAAAACAGGAATGAGATTTGAGAAAATATTCGTTTTGCTGATACCAAGGTGTTTTGTTGTAACTGTGTAAAAGATAAAAGCAAGAGATGATGCAAAAAAAGCCAGCAGAACCAGCGATACAATTAACCTTTGATCAGGAACTACTGTGATGAAAGTTTTGAAATCGAAAATCAGGAATAAAGGCAAAAAATATAATGCTCCTATGAAATTTTGTGTAGCAATTATGGTGAAAGCCGAATAGTGCGTTGTCAACCGTTTTAATACTACCGAATAGCTTACCGCCGAAGCAATTGCAAATATTAGATAAGCAATGCCGGCGGGCGAAGCTGCCATACTCAGGTCGGGTTTGATAAGCATAAGCAGAATACCGGCAAACGAAACGAACATTCCCATAATATTCATCCTGTTCAGTCTTTCATTTAATATCAGTATGCCTGCTATAGGTGTAAAAAGTGGGATCGTGGCTATTATTACAGCGCTTATTGTTGGTGAAGTCAGTTTAAGTCCGAAATTCTCACCCAGAAAATAAAAGAATGGATTGAGCAATGATGAGAGCAGGAATAATTTATAATGCTCCCGGCGGATCTTGTCTTTTTTGATAAATAATTTTGCAATGACCCATAGTATAAATGATGATAATAGCAGACGCAGGAATATGGTTGCAATGGGGTCATAATATTCAAATACAATAGTTGACCAAATGAAGGACATGCCCCAGAAAACCATTGATAGCACAGCCAGCAGATAAACGTAAACAGGTGTTTTATGCATAGTTTTCAGAATTGGCGCAAAGGTAGGGATTTCATTAAAAGGTAAAAGCAGGGAGTCTGTGTATTCTGCTTTTAAGATTTTGAATTTATCAGTATGGATAGAAATGTTAATTTTGCATGTCATCAAATAAGCTATAAGTTCGAAAAGATACTTGTCATACAAACAGCTTCAATCGGCGATGTAATCCTTGCAACGCCTGTTATTGAACAGTTGCATCTTCGTTTTCCGGAAGCACGTATTGATTTTTTACTTAAAAAAGGCACTCACAGCCTTTTTGATGGTCATCCTTTTCTGAATGAGGTTATTGTATGGGATAAGAGTAAAAATAAATATCTGAGCTTTTTCAGGATACTCAAAAAGATAAGGCAGCGTCGGTATAATCTGATTATCAATATTCATCGGTTTTTTACCAGCGGTTTGACAGTGTTCTTATCAAAAGCAGAAACTACTGTAGGGTTTGATAAAAATCCGTTTTCATGGTTTTATACTTATAAAGTAAAGCATGAAATAGGTTCAAAAGAAAATTTTATGCATGAAACCATGCGTAATCTTCTACTGATACGCGAACTTGCAGGACAAGGACAAATGAGACCCAGGTTATACCCCACTGAAAGTGATTATGAAGCTGTGAGATCATACGGCGGTACTGAATTTATCACCATTTCCCCGGCTTCAATCTGGTTTACCAAGCAATTTCCAAAGGATCAGTGGGTTAAGTTTATTAAAGCTGTTGATTGCAATTACAGTATTTATCTGATTGGCGGCAAGGATGACAGACAATTATGTGATGAGATCATTAATGAATCAGGGAAAACCAGAATCCAGAACCTGGCCGGAAAGCTAACTTTTCTCCAGTCACTTGCATTGATGAAAGATGCAGCTATGAATTATGTGAATGATTCAGCACCTATGCATCTGGCTTCAGCTATAAATGCTCCGGTTACAGTGGTTTTCTGTTCCACGGTTCCGTATTTTGGTTTCGGACCTTTATCAGAAAGGTCATTTATAGTTGAAACCGGGGAGAATCTTGCATGTCGTCCTTGTGGGCTTCATGGAAGAAAGGCGTGTCCGGAAAAACATTTTAAATGTGCTTTGACTATTGATACTGAGCAACTTATACAAACTTTAAAAGCTAAATAAACAATCAAAACATCTATGGGAACCAGATCATTACCACAAAATTTTCAACAGGAAGCTCAGCGGGCATTTGAAGTATTGAGTAATGGTGGGGTAATCCTTTACCCCACTGATACCATTTGGGGAATAGGTTGCGATGCCACGAATTTTGCTGCGGTTCAGAAAGTGTATAAAATTAAAAAACGAGTAGAAAGTAAAAGCATGATCATATTGCTTGATAATGTTGAGAAGCTTTCTACCTATGTGAAGAATATACCTGAAACAACTGCTGACCTGATTAAATCGGTTGACACGCCTCTGACCGTAATTTATTCAAATGCACAAAGACTGGCAAGTAATGTCATTGCAATGGATAATACGGTGGCAATCAGAATTGTAAAAGAACCATTTTGTAAAGCATTGATAGGTTTATTAGGGAAACCTATAGTTTCGACCAGTGCCAATGTAAGTAATGAACCAATAGCAATCACTTTTAAAGAAATCTCGGGTGAAATTATCAATAATGTTGATTATGTGGTAGATCTGTATAAGGATAGGGTCAGACAGATAAAACCTTCAACAATAATAAGATTGTATGAAAATGGGGAGTATGTGGTTGTAAGGAGATGAATCTGTAATTTATCTGTGATATAAACAGTCAGCTTTTAAATCCATATAAACCTAAGTAAAATTAATAACTCTGGCCCATTGAATGACAATAAGGTAGAGCATCGGATAATTCATGAGATTTCGTGATTGATATTACATTCCTTAAAATCAAATCTTTATGAGATTCTTGCTTGGGTGTACTTTTAAGGTAAATGGATTTTTGTCATGTTAAGTTCGCGGCACAGGTTTTGATGGTTATTTTTCATAAAAATAATAAAATCTGCTATGGTTGCGTTTAATGAATCGGTATTAATGTCGGATTCTTAGGAATATTAAGATTTGACGCCTGTTTATAAGATTAATTTTAATTTTGCCACGATTTAAATTCTCTTTAATGAATTAGCTATAAAATTTTAAAAATTAAACTCACAAATTCTAATCACTAAACTTTTGTTTTATTATGAGAAAATTAAATGTAATTTTATTTCTTGCTCTTTTGGTTGGAGCTATTTCAATCACCGGTTGTCAGGATGATGACCCGATTATCGGAAAACCCACAATTGATTTCAAAGGCGGAGCTGGATATGCCCATGACGATGTTACTTTGAAAACATATGAGAAATTGCTTGTAGGTTTTAATGCTGCTTATGATGATGATACTGATAATTTTTTAACCAGATTCACCTTAAAGATAGGTGATGAAGTATTAGTTGACTCAATATTTAACGCCGAAACTTTTTCAGCTGATTATTTAATCAGTTTTGACGCAGTTGGTGAAACCACTCTTACCGGTAAAATTACTGATGCAGGTGGCTTTACTGATCAGGTTTCATTTAATATAACTATTGAAGAAGGTGGTGTGAAAGTTAGAAAAACTGAGGAGTTTGTCCTTGGA
Source organism: Bacteroidales bacterium (assembly GCA_012522795.1). Classification (GTDB taxonomy): domain Bacteria; phylum Bacteroidota; class Bacteroidia; order Bacteroidales; family JAAYJT01; genus JAAYJT01. The sequence goes on from JAAYJT010000011.1 coordinate 49,710, forward strand.
AGTGTAAACGATCTGGAAGCCGGAAGTTTCTATTCTGCAGTAGAAAATGTTATTTATGATAGGGATAATGTGAGTGAAAATACTGATAAAGTTGATTTTATTTTCTTTAAAGGAGCTACAAATCAGAATACCCTTGCTGCACCTGATGATCCTGATGTAGTAACAGTATTTCCAAGTATCAACAATTGGACAGTACACAATAAAACCCGTTTTGAGCCTACAGAAATGACAGCACAGGAATTTGATGCTTTGGAAGATTACCATATTTTCCCTGAATTTACCGAGACTACTTCAAAAGCCAATCATTTGGAAAATGGTGATGTAGTTTATTTTAAAACAGATTCCGGTAAACAGGGATATGTTAAGGTTGTTGACCTTTTTACCCGTGGCGATGTTGCTAAGCTGCAGGTAATTATCGAAGAATAAGCATTGAATTATCAATGTATTATTGACCGCTTTCAGCAAATTCTGGAAGCGGTTTTTCTATTTCTTAAAGTTCATATCATTTGATTGTATTGGTTTATATTTGCATTTATTAAATTTCATACAACTATGAAAAGATTATTTGTTATTCGGCATGCAAGATCTTCAGGGAAAGTTGCCGGTGTACATGATCATGAACGTCCTTTAATACCGGCCGGAAATGCTCAGATAAAAGAATTAGGTAGTAAGTTGTTAAGCTTAAGTGTGAAGCCCGATATTATATTATGCAGTACAGCTCTTCGTGCACGCCAAACAGCTCAGTTGCTGGTTGAAAGCCTTGATATACCGGCTAATATTATAGAAACAGATTCAGAGTTGTACTTGATTGATAGTAGCGAATTAAAATTCAAAATCGCACAATTGCGTGATAATATTCATACTGTGTTTGTAATTGGACATAATCCTGCAATGACTAATTTTGTAAATTATTTCTTAAATCCAAGGATTGATGATCTGCCAGCAGCAGGTTTAATAGGAATTGAGCTTGATGCCGAAGATTGGGAACAGTATACTAAGGTCAGGCACACCGTTATTTTAAAATGTTTCCCGTTTTAAATAGGGATTTAATCTTTATAAAGCTTTAAATAGTTTAAAAGCAGAGGTTCACAGGAATCTTATACAAGTATTTATGTATTAAAGACGGAGGAGATATTTTTTTATTCATTGTGCTCTTCTTTTAATTCATGAGCCTCAGATAAACTTTTAACGTGTCTGCTAAATCTGATATATACATAGATGCCAATTCCCAGAAAAACAAAAGAACCCGGGATAAGAATCATTCCAAGCCAATGAAGAAATTCTCCGGCAGGAAGAAATTTTATCAGTGATACACCGCTCGCCAACAACATAAAAGAAGTACGGACGTAGGCAAGAAGAGTTCTTTGGTTAGCCATATGCGTCCGATCGGCAGCCCAGTAATCCTTAGTTGGGGTAATATTTGTTTTTGCCATAAAAATTGTCTTAAAATATTATCGCTTTACTAATTAAAATTTATTCTATCCTTTTTACCTTTCCGGCACCCGAAATATTACTGTGAACCTTGGGGTTGCCTGCATAACGGATATTTCCTGCCCCTGAAATACTTGCATCAAGCTCATTTATTACATTGACTTTTGCTGAGCCGGCTCCGCTGATCTCTATATCTATATTATTTACAATTAATTCTTCAGCAAATAGTTTTGAAGCTCCGGAAAGTTTAATGACGGCTTTATCAATATTACCTTTCATAGAACCCTTGCCTGCTCCACTCACCTTTAATTCTAGTTTATCTCCATAAAGCTCTATATTCAGATTGGCTGCTCCGCTCACTTCGATTGAAAGATCATCAATGTCAAGGGGTGTCTCTCCTGTAATTTTAACAGCTCCGCTGGCTTCTATATTATTTAGTACTTTAATGGTAATATATGCTTTTAAAGTAGTGCTTTTTAAATTATAACCTATTGTCTCAAGATATAGAGTACCACCACTGACATGGCTTTTAATATATTTCATAAGGTTGTCGTCAGCTTCTATCATAAGGCTTTCGTTATCGCCCTGACTTAAGAATATTTTAAAAGAGCCTGAAATATCAATGGCTTTGAAAGAATTAACATTGCGGCTTTCTTTCACTACTTTGCCGCTTCCTATTATTATTTCATCGCAGCTGCTAAATAGAATCAGGCTGCCGATAATCAGAAATAAATGGATAAATAACTGATGTTTTGTTTTCATGATAACCGAATTAAAAGTAATATTTAAATATTATGACGCAACATACAGGACAAAAGTTACAAGTGCTTATAATAGTTTGATCCTCAGTTAAATTGCATTTTTATAAGTTCCATGATCTCGTTTGTTTCATCCGGATGGAACCATTTATATTCAACATCTTTTTTAAACCATGTGAGCTGCCTCTTAGCATAGCGCCGGGTATTGGTTTTGATGTCTTCAATTGCTTGTGACAGTGAAATTTTTCCGTCAAGATATTCAAAAATTTCTTTGTAACCTACTGTTTTTAATGCGTTAAAATGACGGTAGGGGATAAGGCTTTTTACTTCATCTACCATGCCATCGGCAATCATTTTATCGGTTCTCAGGGCAATTCTGTCAAATAGCTCTTTGCGCTCGCGATTCAAAACAAGTTTAAGTATCCTGAAAGGTCTTTCCTGTGGTTTCCCTTTTCTAAGCTGTGAGAAAGTTTTTCCTGTTATAATACATACCTCTATTGCTCTTAACAAACGATTGGGATTGTTTATGTCAACCTTGCTAAAATACTCGGGATCAAGCTTTTTTACCTGCTCCTGCAAATATTCTAAACCATATTTTTTATATTCCTGCTGTAATTTCATACGAAGTTCAGGATCGCGGTCCGGTAATTCGTCGAAACCGCGACAAACAGCATCAATATAAAGCCCGCTGCCACCAGTCATAATGGCAAATTGCTTTTGTTGAAACAGGTTCTCAAGACATGCAAGAGCATCAGCTTCAAAGCGGAAAACATCATAGGGTTCGGTAACAGAAAGAAATCGGATAAAATGATGAGGTACTAAAGCTAATTCTTCTTCTGTAGGGGCAGCAGTACCAATTTGCATTTCCTTATAAAACTGACGGGAATCGCATGAAATGATCTCAGTTTCAAGCTGCTTTGCCAGCTGTGTTGAAATAGTTGTTTTGCCAACGGCCGTAGCTCCGGTAATTACAATAAGTAATTTTGGTTTAGTCAAAAGAAAGATTTGATATGTTTAAGATGTTTATATTAATCAGGGATATGGTAGATAAGAAGATGTTCCGGATCAAATCTTTCAGCTTTTTTATTATTCAGGTTCATTTATCGAATCAAGATCTTCGTTTTCTACTTCAAATGAATCATGCAGAATATCATCTTCTGATGTAAGGAGGTCTTCTTTAAGATCATCAATAACAAAACTCCTGCGTGCAGGTGTTTTGACAAAATTACCAACCGAGCGAACTACCAGCGGATATGTTTTACCTTCTTCGCTTTTAATGATCTTTATCAGTTCAATATAAAAAACAAAAGGATTCAGAAAATCGTATTCATAAATAAGACGTTGGTGTGGATCGTCAATAGCATCCTTTATTTTTACATCCTTCATGACAGAAACCGGAATATGGGTTTTCATGTCTTTTGAATCCTCATCATCAGTATCTTCAATTTCATCATGATGCATATCAATTAGGGTTAGCTCCTTTAGTCTGATCCATCTGCTGTCGCAAATATAAAATGAGGCTAATTCATCATTTTTCAGATTGAACATGTCAATGAAGGCCTGATGAAAGTCCTGAAAGGTCTGATTGGTAAGGATATCAATATCTCTTACAAAATTATCCTGATCTTCATTTAAGATTCTGAAACGATAAGCGTGCATGGTTATTAAAGGTTTAAAACGACCGCAAAGATAAATATTATTTTATCGGTTTGAACCCTAATTTTTCACCTTCTTTTATCATCATTTCAAAAGCCTCTTCAAAGTTATTGCAAATAACCCCATCAAGTATGGCTTCACGGATTGCAGTTTTAATAATTCCTATTTCTCTGCATGGGGGCAAACCAAAAGTATCCATTATAATCTCTCCCGAAATCGGAGGCTGCCAATTCCTTATTTTATCAGCTTCTTCCACTGATTTTAATTTCTGGCGTACTAATGCAAAATTGTTTAAAAAGCGCCTTACCTTATTGGGATTTTTTGAGGTGATATCGGCTTCACTAAGTAGCATGAGGTCATCAATATCGTCTCCAGCTTCAAAAAGTAAACGTCTGACTGCTGAATCAGTAACCTGTTCTTCAGTCAGGGCAATTGGTCTTAGGTGCATTAAAACCATTTTCTGAACATACTTCATTTTTTCATTCAACGGAAGCCGTAGTTTTTTGAATATCCCCGGTATCATTTTACTACCTACATAGTCGTGCCCATGAAATGTCCAGCCATTTTCATGTGTGAACCGTTTGGTGGCTGGTTTACCTATGTCGTGAAGAAGAGCGGCCCAGCGCAGCCATAGATTATCACTTTTTTTAGCCAGATTGTCCAGAACCTGAAGAGTGTGGTAAAAATTGTCCTTATGCCCGATACCTTCCATAAATTCAGCACCTTTCAGGGCGAGCAACTGTGGTAGTATCAGTTCGAGCAGGCCACTGCTTTCAAGAAGTTTGAACCCTTTTGAAGGTGTTTTTGCAAGAATGATCTTATTAAGCTCTTCAGTTACTCTTTCACCTGATACTATCTCAATGCGATTACGATTTTTTATTATTGATGTCCAGGTATTTTGTTCGATTTCAAAATCAAGCTGGGTAGCAAATCTTATTCCCCTTAGCATGCGTAAAGGATCATCGGAAAAGGTTGTGTCAGGATTTAGAGGGGTGCGGAGAGTTTTATTTTCAATATCATCAATTCCGCTAAAAGGGTCAATCAGATTGCCATAATCATCTGTCTGAAGACTGAGTGCCAGAGCATTGATAGTAAAATCCCTTCGGTTCTGATCGTCTTGTAGAGTGCCAGGCTCTACATCGGGTTTGCGTGAAGTAAATTTATATGACTCTTTACGTGCACCTACAAATTCAATATTATATTGCTGATATTGCAGCATGGCAGTTTTAAAGTTTCTGAACACAGTGACTTTTACTCCCGGACCAATTTTTTTTGCTACTTTTTGTGCTAATTCAATTTCGTTCCCGATTGTAACAATATCAATATCGGTACAAGGACGCTGCATTATGAGATCACGAACAAATCCACCAATAACATACGCAGGATTACCAATTTCTGTTGCAGCTCCGGTAATTATTTCAAAAATCGGATGAGTTAAATCTTCAGCGTAATTATTTTTATTCATGCGGCAAAAGTAAGTCAAAAATTGTTTTATCTGTTTCGTCCGAACCGAATGTTCTATATTCTTCCAATCGGAAAAGAGTAATAATTCATCTGGTTTTCACCAGTTTATGCCAGAATTTATTTTATATGTTTATTATCAGACCAAATTGTTCAGATAAACAAAGAAATGATACACCGAATTATTTAACCACTCTGAATATTTTATTCCAGCGTATCTTACCATCAAACAAGGTTTTGTTTTGATCTAACGAAAGCCATACGAACACAGCCTTGCCAACTATATGGTCGTTTGGTACAAAGCCCCAGAACCTTGAATCGGCTGAATTATGACGGTTATCGCCCATAAGCCAGTAATAGTCAAGTTTAATGGTATATGTATCAGTTTCCTGGCCATTAATAAAGATCCGATTATTTTTGACTTCCAGGGTGTTATGTTCATATGCCGCTATGATCCTGTCGTACAGACAAAGATTATCAGTGGTGAGCTTTATTTTATCACCAGCTTTGGGAATATATAAAGGGCCGAAACTATCTAGATTCCATAAATATTTTTCGTTGAACGGGAATATAAAATTCTGATGATGACCTTCAGGATAAACAATGTTTTTTACTTCCAGCACTTCACTGTTAGTTTCTAATTCTTTAGCTGCTGCCTGAGTAAGCGTAAGATGATACTCACCGGGAGCTGACATCATTACATCTTCGGTTATGTCGAGTTTGTTGAGTAGGCGGTTGCTCAGTCTTGCGCCATTGGTTCTTACATAATATTTTGATTGAGCCAAAGGTGGTAGCTCCTGTTTTTTACTATTTATGAACACTTCCTGATTGATTATTTGTAATGTATCGCCGGGAATTGCAATACAGCGCTTGATGTAATTTTCCCGCTTGTCAACCGGACGTGCAACTATATCGCCAAAAGTCATTTTATCATTCCAGACCCTTTGTCGTCCGTAATCTCTGATAAGTGCGTAATAACTCTGGTTCTGAACCTTTAATGCAACAGTGTCGCCATCGGGATAGTTAAAAACCACAGCATCTCCATGTTTTACTTTCGATAATCCCGGGAAACGATAATATGGCAGCTTTATCCATTCAAGATACGATTTTCTGGTTTTGGAAAGAGGCATTGTATGATGCACAAAAGGAAATGCAATAGGCGTATTTGGTGTTTTAGGACCATAACTTATCTTCGAAACAAAAAGAAAATCGCCTACCAGCAATGATTTTTCCATTGATGATGTTGGTATGGTATAGGCTTCAAACCAAAACATGCGAATAATAGTGGCGGCAATAACGGCAAACAGAAGTGCATCAACCCATTCGCGTAGCGCTGATTTCTTGTATACTGGTAATTTTGAAGGGTGTACGTAGATTTTATCTTTCATTCCCAGCCAGGGCAGCACAACAACCGGTAATATCACTGCTGCCGCCTGCTGATGTATGCCACGCATATTGTACGATTTTAGCAGCTCAACTATCATAAGCATGACCATAAAAGCATTTATGAATGGTATGAGCAGAAAAATATACCACCACATAGGCTTATCAATAATTTTGAGCCAGTAGTAATAATTCAGGAAAGGAATTACAGAATAATATCCTTTGTAACCGGCTTTTTCAAAAGTGTTCCAAAGAAGAACAGGGAAAAAGGTAAAAGCTAAGATCAGGATTATAAGTGTGTTCATATCAGTAATATTTTAATCGTATGGTAATGTTAATTTTTATCATTGATCTCTAAAAGGTCTTTCATGCTGAATATTCCTTTTTTGCCAATAAGCCACTCGCCTGCCATAATCGCACCCATTGCAAATCCTCTCCGGCTTTTTGCGCTGTGGGTGATCTCAATTTTATCAAACGACGATTCATAAACAACAGTATGTATTCCGGGAATGTTGCCTTCGCGAATTGATGTTATTCCAATCTGCTCCGGATCAGGATTTTCAGCTTTCGACCAGGTTTTTTTATGTTCAGTCTCCTCAACTATATCATCGGCAAGCCGGATGGCAGTGCCGCTGGGAGAATCGGCTTTCATGCTGTGGTGCGCTTCTTCAATTGATATTTCATATCCCGAAAATGGTTTCATCAATCGTGCCAGCTTTTTATTAATCTCAAAGAAAATATTAACGCCTATACTGAAATTAGGAGCATAAAAAAATGACTGTCCTTCTAAAATACAAACTTGTCTGACTTCTTCGTATTGAGCCAGCCATCCTGTAGTACCGCAAACAACCGGCAGATTCACCTCAAAACATTTTAAAATATTGGTTACTGCATTTTGCGGAATACTGAATTCAAAGGCAACATCAGCATTAGTTAGATTCTTGCCTTGCAATTCCCAATCATTGGGATTATCAATTATTGCAACTATCTGATGTTTCTTTTCGCGGGCAACTATCTCAACTTCTTTGCCCATTTTGCCATATCCAATGATCGCTATATTCATATTTTGTAGAATTTTTCTTTCAAATTATTACAATTAATTAGTCAGTAAATCAAAATTTAAAAGTAAAGCCCAAACCTGTAACATGCCTGTTGGCTATGGGATCGCGGAGCATAATAGGTTCAATGTTCAGACTTAAATTATCGCTGACATCATAATTAAATAAATGAGCGTCAACTGCTGCATCAATAATATTGAGAATATAAAAAGCACCGCCAACAATATAGCCTATCTCCAGATTGCGCCGGTAGTGATTTTTGCCAAGCATTAACTGTTGCTGTGAATAACGATGTACGTATTCATTATTTATCGGAATTGTATCCTTGTTTGCCACATATTGGTAGGCTTCAAGAAATTTACGGTATTCCAGGGTGTTTGCCCGGGTTATATAATAAATGGTTCCAAAACCGGCATAAATGATCGGTATTTTCCAGTATTTTTTATTGTAAGCCTGACCAAGTCCGGGCAAAACTGCTGAATATATTGAAGCCTTTTTTGGAGAATGATACTCTTTATCTATGGTTGTTTCTATTGCTGTCTGGGCTTGTAAAGGAGTTGTGATGCCTGCGGTTATCAGTACAAGTATCAGTATCTTCAATAATGTCTTGGATTTGCACAGAAAATAACAGGAATAAGTCTTCCTGATCTTTAATCCCGTAAAACCAGATGCCGGTATTATTTCATGCATCTTCAGGGACAGGTTCTGGCACATAAATCAGATAGATTATTTGTTGAGTAATCCGGCTATTCGTTCTAATTCCTGCTCGTCATTAAATTCAATAACGATCTGACCTTTACCCTTATTATTCATTTTTATCTTAACAGGTGTGCTAAGTCTCTGTAAAAGAGTGTTTTTAAGAATTATTAACTTTTCAGGCTGAACCTGTTTTGATGGTTTTACCGGATTTGATGTTTTATCCGATAGTTTTCTTACAATTTCTTCAACCTGCCGTACTGATAACCCTTCGGCAAGAATTTTATTAAGAATGTCAATCTGTATTTGTGGTTCGCTGACATTTATCATTGCCCGTGCATGCCCCATGCTTATCTTATTGTCGCGCAATGCAATCTGTATTTCTACAGGAAGTTTCAGCAAGCGAATATGGTTTGCAACATTGCTGCGGCTTTTACCGACCCTATCACTAAGTTGTTCCTGGGTAAGTTTACACTCTTCAATCAGGCGCTGAAAACTTATTGCAACTGCCAATGGGTTCAGGTCCTGACGCTGGATATTTTCTACCAGTGCCAGTTCAAGCATTTGTTGATCGTTTGCTACCCTGATATATGCCGGAACTTTTTCAAGACCCGCCATAATGGCGGCGCGAAGCCTACGTTCTCCGGTAATGAGCTGATAGCGGTCGTAGCCAAGTTTTCTTACTGTTACCGGCTGTATAATCCCCTGTTCGGCAATACTGTCAGCAAGTTCTTTCAAAGCTTCTTCTTCAAATATGTCGCGAGGCTGAAATGGATTGGCATCAATACGTTCAATATTAATTTCGGCAATAGCACCGGCTACAAAATCGCCAGATATATCTTTTGATGTTATATCAGTTTCAGGACTTGAAAGTATGGCGCTTAATCCACGCCCAAGGACACGTTTTTTAGAATTCATCTTCGATATGGATTTTTTTATCGGCATTCTTTATCATTGTGAGATCATTCTTCTGAAGTATCTCTCTTGCCAGATTAAGGTAATTGATGGCACCGGTACTGTTTACATCGTGCATCATTATGGATTCTCCAAAACTTGGTGCTTCGCTCAAACGTACATTTCGGTTTATGATAGTGTTAAAAACCATTTGCTGGAAATGTGCTTTTACTTCTTCGACCACCTGGTTTGAAAGACGTAAACGTGAGTCGTACATGGTAAGCAATATGCCTTCAATATCAAGCGAAGGGTTTAGCCTCGATTGTACAATCTTAATTGTATTAAGCAGTTTACCTAATCCTTCAAGAGCAAAATACTCACACTGAACAGGAATGATCACTGAATCGGCTGCTGCTAAAGCGTTAACTGTTATTAAACCTAATGAAGGACCACAGTCAATTATAATGAAATCGTAATCTTCACGAAGGTTAGCAGTCAACTTTTTCATCATTTTCTCGCGGTTCGTAAGATTAATCATTTCAATTTCAGCACCTACCAGATCAATATGTGCAGGTAACAGATCAAGATTGGGCGTCTTGGTATTTAAAATTATATTTTTAGGGTCAACCTCATCAATAATACATTCGTAAATACTGGTTTTGATGTTTTTTGGATCAAACCCCACTCCTGAAGTTGAGTTAGCCTGAGGATCAGCATCGATAAGCAGGGTTTTATATTCAAGTATTGCAAAACCTGCACCGAGGTTAATGGCTGTTGTAGTTTTACCTACACCCCCTTTTTGATTGGCTATGGTGATTACTTTTCCCATCTTTACAGCAGGTTTTTTTTATATGAAATGCTAACAATTGAATTCCGTCATGCTTTTTTCAGAAAAGCTTAGCGACAAAAATACAATAATAATATGAGCCTTGGAAAAAGGTTCTGCTTTTGTTAATAAGTTTTTGGGTTGTAGAACATTCAAATGCCTACTGCGAAAGGATACTGATGAAGAATGAAATCATTCTTCATCTTTTCCTATATCTTCGAAGTTAATTTCAGATTTATTATCCTTATGATGACCTTCTGCATCTTTAGTAACCTCCGGTGCTTTGCCTGTTTCAATAAACTCAATTACCCCCTGTAGTCCATCACTGAACTTGCGAAAGTCCTCCTTGTAAAGAAAAATCTTATGTTTTTCATAATAAAACTTACCCTGTTCATTACTGAACCGCCTTTTGCTTTCGGTTATAGTAAGATACTTTTCTTCGTTACGGGTTTCTTTAACATCAAAGAAATAAGTTCTTTTGCCGGCGCGAATTGCCAATGAAAATACTTCGTCTCTTCTTTCGCTACGTTCATTTGCTTCCTTCTCTTCCATTTTTCAACAATTTAGTTAACAAAAATCAAGTCTAAGCCGCAAAAGTAAAAATATTATTGGTTTATCATCTTCTTTAATACGTATTTATTGAATAAAAAATATTAAAATTTGGTAGTAATTCTAATATGCTGTCTTTTTTCGGAGCAATATATCAGACTGTTATAATGATCGTTATCAGATATGAAATTTAGCTTTCGTTATTGGAATTAAACGCGAGTAAGTAAAATTGACCGGTATGGATTTAGTTGGTATACAACACTAATGTAGTATATTTGCAAATCTTTTTTGATTTAAACAGGTTGATTGTTTGATATTGGTTTGTTTTTTGATAATAAGAATAGGAATATAATTAATCGTGCAGATTATGAATTTCAGCAGCCTCCTTACAATATTTTTGGTTTCTTTCTTGTTTTCCGTACCTGTGATTACTGCTCAGGACGAAGATTACGGGGCTAAGATCTCCAATCTTATAAACAAATCGAACACAAAAGAATTAGCCCAATATTTTAATTCTACAATTCAGTTAGTCCTTCCGGGTGATGAAGGTCGGTACAGTCGTGTTCAGGCTGAATTTATCATCAAGGATTTTTTCAGCAATTATCCTCCTAAATCGTTTAATATCAATCATCAGGGTTCATCCACTGATGGTTCGAAATATTATATAGGAGATTATAAATCGGGCAAAAAAACTTTCAGGACTTATTTCCTTGTAAAAAAGATAAACGATCAAAAACTTATACATCAGCTTCGTTTTGAGGAAGATAAATAAGAAAACCTTTTCACATAATTATTGTCATGAATTATTTTGTGCGGCTGTACAATAAATTTCTTGATAGTCCGCAAAGACGTTTATTAATTCGCTATCTGCGTAAAATAGTCATTCCGGGTTTTGATGGTATGCCATTTTATGATGTGATGAAGTTTTTTATTACAGGTGCTATTAAGGGCTCGGTACCAACAAGGGCATCTTCGGTATCGTTCAGCTTTTTTATGGCGCTGTTTCCGGCTATTCTTGTTTTGTTTACTCTTATCCCCTATGTTCCTATAGCGGGTTTTCAGGATTCGTTAATTGAACTGATGAAAGAACTGATTCCTCAGCAAATATTTGGTACTGTGGAGGGTACATTGCTTGATATTGTGAATCGTCCGCGTGGTGGTCTACTTTCAGTAGGATTCCTGCTCACACTTTATTTCTCTACCAATGGCGTGAACAGTATAATTGAAGCTTTTAACCAGACCTATCATACCATTGAAACCAGATCATTTTTAAGGCAACAACTGGTTTCTCTGATGCTTTTGTTCATTCTGTCAACTATTTTAATCCTTGCCATTGCGTTTATCACCATAGGCCCTATATTTATAAACTGGCTGGATGCCAAAGGTTTCCTGAAAGGACGATTTACATACGAGATAATAATGGCTACAAAATGGCTGATTATTATTCTCATGTTTTTAATGATGTATTCATTCCTTTATTATATGGCGCCGGCACGAAAAAAAGATTTTCGGTTTATTTCGGCAGGTTCTACTTTTTCCTCTTTAAGTACTATCCTTACCAGTATTGGCTTTAACTACTATGTAAATAATTTTAACCGCTACAATACTTTATATGGTTCAATAGGTACTCTACTTGTTTTTTTGCTTTGGATATATTTTAATTCAATTATCTTACTAATTGGTTTTGAGTTAAATGCAAGCATTTCACAGGTGAAGCGTGTAAGGAATTCCAATAATGGTGATAATAATGGTGTAAGCCCGAAACCATAGTCAATTGTATTGTGTAATTTCGCAACCTTTTTTAACCCCCTTATTTTATATTATGAAGCAAGGCAAAATAATCATAGCTGGTGCCGGCTCTATTGGCACAGCCCTTGGCAATGTATTTGCAGTCCGCCCTGATCTTGATATTAGCCTATTGTCAATTGAACCTGATGTGGTTAAGTCTATTAATAATAATGGTGTTAACAGCCGATATTTCCCGGGTATTAAACTGCATCCCAGACTTAAAGCCATTGAAGAGAAAGCAGAAGTATCGGAGGCACAAGCTATTTTCTTTGCTGTGCCTTCAGTTGCTGTTATAGAGGTAGCCGACGACCTTAAAGACTACCTGCATCCTGATGCTTTACTTGTTAATCTGGCAAAAGGCTATGGAAATGGTTCAAAAACAGTTGCAGAGATTCTTAATTCATCATTCTTAAATCCTGTAGCCAGTTTTAAAGGACCGGCATTTGCCCGTGAACTGTTAAATAATTCTCCGACCGGTTTTACTGTAGGAAGTAGTGATGATGATACCTTTGATTTTTTTAAGGATATAGCGCCGGGCACAACCATTCACCTTGATTTTTCGAGCGACCTGCGTGGGGTGGAGCTTATAAGTATTTTAAAGAATATTTATGCCATTGCAATGGGTATAGTCGATGCCCATTTCGATTCGTCTAATCTTCGTTTTATGGTGCTTACAAGAGCATTCAACGAAATACGGCTCTTAATGAAAATCCTTGGCGGACAGGAAGAGACCATGTATCGTTATTGTGGGATAGGTGATTTCGGACTAACGGCTCTTAACGATCTGAGCCGGAACAGAACATTGGGGTTGTTGATAGGTAAAGGGTTCTTTACTGAATCAATTTCAGATAAAGTGGTTCTGGAAGGTAAAATGGCAATACGTATTATTGGCAAAGAAATTACTGATAAAAATGAAAGCCTTGATAAAGTTCCGATATTCAAGGAGTTGCTTAAAATATTCTCAGAACCTTATAATCTTACCCTATTTGTTAATAATATCCTTAAAGATTGATTTTTATCATTTCTTGTGAACCAGGAAGCTCCTGACTTTTATCAGGTAATTTATAATTAGCTGGTTAGCTTCTTCCGAAATCTTAAAATAATAAACCAGAACTATAAAAATTGTACCAGTTAAAATACTGCGTATAAGAACATCTACATATACATTCATAATCTGTTTTACTGAAGCTGATATTAGCATTACAGCGAGAATAATGAAAGGAAGCCATAACTGCCTATGATGGAATGGCTGTATCCCGAAATGTATTTTTATGAAGATGATACGGAGTATATTGAAAATTATAAGGCATATCATACTTGCTAAAGCAGCGCCAATCATACCTAAAAGGGGTATGAAAATATAATTTGTGATTATAGCCAGAATCAGCAATCCAATGGTAAAGAAAAGATCGTATCTGTATTTGTTTGAGGTAAGGAGGATAATCCCGTTAATCCCTGATGCCATGTCAAAAAGCCTGCCTATGCCAAGAAAGAGAAAAACATATTTGCCGGTAGCATAATCAGCGGGCATAAAATAAAACAGAGAATCAATATTCACCCAGATCAGTAAAAACAAGGCACCGCCAATAACCAGATTGCTTCCGGTAGTGCTTGTGTATAGATCTTCCATTTCGTTTAAAGCACGTTTTTTCCAGTAGTTTGCCACTACAGGCGTGGTAACTTTTATGATTGACCGGTAAGGGATCAGTAAAATACTGGTAACAAAGATCATTGTAGTGTATATACCGGCTGAATTTAAATCAATCATCTGTGCTACCATCAGTGAATCAATACTTAACAGTATAAGATAGCTGAAGTTGTTAAGTACGGTATATAATCCGTAAACCATTACAATCCTGATCAATCGCCGCCATAATGGTGAGAACGATAATTTGAACTGCATCTGACCAATCAACCATGTGTACAGAATGATTAGAACTGTAGGTAAGCAGTTGGCTATGACATAAACAGCTACAAATTGCCGAAAATCAATCCATCCGAGAGCATAAACCGAGATGGAAATTGTTACAAACAGTCTTAATCCAATTTCGTAAAGAAATGAAGAGACAATGTTTTTATACAGGCTCCGCAGATAAGAGTCAAATATCTGATAATAAAGGGTTGCAAGCGCCAGCGGGAAAATATAGAACGAATATTCAACAAGAAGGGGGCTGCTTTCAGAATAAAAATGCTGAAATGGCTTTTTTAATAAAAGAGCAATAAGGGTGCTTAAAATAAAACCTGCAAAAGCAATTGCTGAAATTCCAAACAGAAAACCGTGATGATGTTTCTCACGGTCATTAAAAAAAGGGAAAAACTTATAAATAATATTGGGCGAACCAAGAGAAGCAAACTGAACATAAATAGCGGCAATGGTTATCAGCAGATTAGAAAGCCCTACCTGATCGGTTTCAAGGAAATTGGTGAACAGAAATATCTTGTTCACGTATCCTATTATAGCACCAACGTAGGCTATTATGGTGATTATTAAACTGTCGCGTTTTATAAAACTCATTTGCTGAAAATAAAGGGCAAAGATATTAAAAGGCTATGGGATTTACGAGCTTGGCAACAGGTGTTTTAAACATTGTTCTGTTCAAAATACTGAGTTTCTGGCAGGCACTTATTCTGCAATCAGAATAATCATTGCAAAGGATTTTCACGTTTTATGCGTTGTAAAGGTATCACTGTATTGATAAGGGGTTAATAATTGTATTTTTTATTCCACAGTATCTGTAATCTTTTCCTTAGCTCTTCTTCACGGGCATTATGCTGAGGATCGTAAAATTTCATCCCTTCAAGTCTTTCGGGCAAATACTCCTGAGGATAAAAATTCATGTCGTAATCGTGCGAATATTTATAACCCTTACCGTAGCCAATTTCTTCCATAAGTTGCGTGGGCGCATTACGCAAATGCAGCGGAACAGCCAGATCGCCTGATCTTTCAGCTGCTTTTATAGCTTTGTTTATAGCCATATACGAAGCATTGCTTTTGGGTGAACATGCAAGATAAATGGCAGTTTGCGACAGTATGAGACGACACTCAGGGTACCCAGTTGAATGAACAGCCTGATAACAATTGTTTGCAAGCAGAAGGGCATTGGGGTTTGCATTACCTATATCTTCCGAAGCAAGGATAAGCATGCGCCGGGCAATAAACAAAGGATCTTCGCCGGCTATTATCATACGGGCAAGCCAATACACCGCTGCATTGGGGTCAGAACCACGTATTGATTTAATGAAAGCTGATATAACATCGTAATGCATCTCACCACCTTTGTCGTAAATAGCAAGGTTTTGCTGAATGACAAACTGAACCTTTTGATTATTGATGATAATATTGCCTGCATCTTTGGGTTCTGACGCAACAATAAGGTCAATAGCATTTAAAAGTTTTCGGGCATCGCCACCCGAAATTCTTAGCAGCGCTTCATTTTCTTTGATTTCAATAACCTTTCCGGTGGTAATTCTTAAATGTTCAATGGCAAGTGTTGTCAGCTTCATCAGATTAGCCTTGTTCAGAGATTTAAGAATATAAACCTGACATCGTGATATAAGCGGGGAAATGACTTCGAAAGACGGATTTTCGGTGGTGGCTCCTATAAGTGTTATAATTCCTTTTTCTACAGCTCCTAATAATGAATCCTGCTGCGATTTGCTGAAACGATGGATCTCATCAATAAATAAAATAGCATTTCCATGATTTTCTTTAGCTGTGGAAATAACTTCCCTTATTTCTTTTACCCCCGAATTTATCGCACTAAGTGAGAAAAATGGTTTATTCAGTTGTTTTGAAATAATAAAAGCCAGAGTTGTTTTACCAACTCCGGGTGGACCCCACAGTATCATTGAAGGAATAGTGCCTGAATCAATAGCTTTGCGGAGTATGGCTCCTGAGCCAACAAGATGCTCCTGACCTATAAATCCGTCCAGCGAATCAGGCCTTAGTTGCTCGGCAAGCGGAATGGTAGCTACGTTTTTCATATTGCCTGCCAAATTACTACTTTTTATGAAAGTTGTAACAGCAGTGTTGAAAAAGAATGTTTCTTTTCAAAGTTGATTATCTTCGCAAATAAAAATTAAAACCTATGATAACAAGGAATTCTCGTCTGATAGTTTTTTTGATATTCTCATTGATAATAAAAAACGCTTTAACCCAGGTAGTTACAACCATACCGGAATTCCCCACTGCTGACCAGGATTCGGTTATTGTGATCTTTGATGCCACCAAAGGCGATGGCGGCCTGGCTAATGTACCACCTCCGATTTATGCTCACACTGGTGTGATTACTAATATGAGCACCAGTCCTGCCGACTGGAAATATGTAATTGCCGACTGGTCAACCAATACTGACAAAGCCCTGATGACGCCACTCGGCAACAATCTGTATCAGCTTGTATTAAAGCCAACTGTCCGTGGATTTTACAATGTTCCGGAAAATGAGACCATACTCAGGATTGCATTCGTATTCAGGAATTCTGATGGTTCAAGAACAGGGCGTGAAAGCGATGGAAGCGATATTTTCTATGATATATACCCTCCGGGTTTAAATGTGAGTATACAGTCGCCTGTAAACGGAGCGATTTATGAGCAGGGGCAAACGGTGGATATACAAGCTGTTTCAAATATGGCTGACAGTATGTTCCTTTATGTGAATTCGGAACTTGTGAACCTGGAAACCGGAAATAATATCAGTTACGGTTTCATTACTTCTACTCCCGGGACTCAGTGGATAAAAGTGATTGCAAAAAATGAAGATGATGCTGTTGCTGATTCGGTTTATTGCTTTGTAAGAGGAGAAGTGCCGGTGGCGCCGCTTCCTGCCGGAGTTGTTAATGGTATTAATTATATGGATGAAAATACAGTAACCCTTGTACTGCACGATCCTCCTGCCTTAAAACAATATGCTTTTGTGATTGGTGATTTCAATAATTGGATGGTTCATGACGATTTTTATATGAACCGTACTCCTGACGGGCAACATTTCTGGCTCATGATCAGTGATTTGCAACCAGGGCAGGAATATATCTATCAGTACTATATTAATGGAGAATTGCGGCTGGCAGATCCATATTGCGAAAAAGTAAGTGATCCGTGGAACGATAAATGGATATCCGGTTATATTTACCCCGATCTGATCCCTTACCCGACAGGAAAAACCACAGGTATTGCCTCGGTTTTGCAGACAGGGCAAAGTCCTTACGATTGGGAAGTTCAACAGTTTACACCGCCACCAAAGGATAATCTGATCATTTACGAACTCCATATTCGTGATTTTCTGGCTGCCCGCGATGTAAAGGTTCTTACTGACACACTTGATTATCTTCAGAACCTGGGTGTGAACGCTATTGAATTAATGCCCATTAACGAGTTTGAAGGAAATGATTCATGGGGTTATAATCCTTCGTTTTATTTTGCAACTGATAAGGCTTACGGCAGAAAACAGGATTATCAGAAATTCATTGATGAATGTCATAAGCGTGGCATTGCAGTAATTCTTGATATGGTTTTTAATCATTCTTACGGACAATCGCCGCTTGTTCAGATGTACTTCAACCCTTATGCCGGTCAGTATGGTCAGCCTTCGGCAAGCAATCCCTGGTATAACCAGATTTGTCCTCATGAGCCCTGGTGCTGGGGTTACGATTTTAACCACCTTAGTGTTCATACACAGAATTTTATTGATCGTGCTAATGCTTTCTGGCTTACCGAGTTTAAAGCCGATGGTTTCAGATTCGATTTTACAAAAGGTTTTACAAATGTGCAGACCGGCGGACAGGGCTGGAATTATGATGCTGTGAGAATAAGTATTTTAAAGCGTATGGCTGATAAAATCCGGGAAGTCAATCCTGATGCATACATTATTCTGGAACATTTCACTGATAATGCTGAGGAAAAGGAACTTGCAGAATACGGAATGATGATATGGGGAAATATGCATGGTTCGTACCGCGATGCGATAAGGGGCACAAATCCGTATTCAAATTTCAACAGGGTTTCTTATAAAGCCAGGAACTGGAGTGTTCCGAATTTAATAGGTTATATGGAAAGTCATGATGAAGAGCGTCAGATGTACGAAAATCTGCAAAACGGCAACAAAAACAATCCTGAGCATAATATACGAACTCTGTCAGTAGCACTTAAGCGCATGGAGCTTGCGGCTATGTTCTTTTACCCGGTACCAGGACCCAAAATGTTATGGCAGTTTGGTGAATTGGGCTATGATGTTAGTATAAACTATAACGGCAGGGTTGGGGTTAAGCCCGTGAAATGGGAATATTACAGCGATTATCGCAGAAAATACCTCTATGACCTTAGCTCAGAGCTTATCCGACTTAAAAAAGAGGAGCCGGCATTCAGTACTACCGATTTTGTATTGAATTTTTCAGGTTCAGGAAAAAGTATTCAGTTAAATCATGAAACCATGAATGTGGTTGTTGTAGGTAATTTCTCGGTGCAACCCAATGAAGTTACTCCCGGATTTCAACATACCGGATGGTGGTATGATCATTTTAAAGGAGATTCAATAAATGTTTCTGACATAAATATGAGCATTTCTATGGGACCCGGCGAATACTGCATGTTTGCCGATAAACTCCTTGCAACTCCTCAGATAGGAACAGGCATATCTGAACCAGGGAAACCTGGTAACATTCCTCAGATGCAGGTGCTTTTTGAAAGAGAGAATGGTAATTATCACATTCTGGTGGAAAAGAATTCACCCGGGGTTATGACCATTCACTTACTTGATCTGTCGGGAAGAGTTATTAAACTAATTGCAGATGGTGAATTTGGAACAGGTGCTCATGAATTTAAGCTTCGTGCTGACGGTATAATTCCGGGTGTTTATATTATCCAAATAAATTCAGCAGAGGGTTCACAAAGCAGAAAAGTGTTGATTTACTGATTTGCTTCAGCGTCAGTCGCTTACTTACCTGCCGAGACCAATATAAAAGCTCAGTGAGTCTCTGAATTATCTATAAAGCCTACATTGAAAGAATAAGTTCCAGGGTGAGTACGGCATCAAGTATATTTATTATACCGTCTCCGTTTACATCGGCGAAATCAAAACAGAATGGCTGTGGGTTTGCCCCCAGAATATTGTTGACAATAATGACAACATCCAGAACATTTATAAATTCATCGCAGTTTGCATCACCTTTCGAAGTACTTTTATAGCACCTGTTGTAATTTTCGCTGTGATAAACAAGTTCATCGTTCTGGAAAAAACATGAAAGATGACTTCCATCAGGTACATCATGGGTCTGTAATCTGGTAATTGAAGGAAACAATGGACCATGAATACTTCCGATACCTTCTATCCATATTTCAATTAAGCCCATATTTGAAGTAACAATAGTATCAAATATAATCCTGCGACGATATTCATTGTTTATCATAATGCTGTCAACAGTATTCACGACCATGGGATGAATATTAGTACAGCTCCATCTGTAGAAAGTAGCCGTGTCGCCAGGCTGAATATTGAAATTATAGAGAGTGTCTTCACGGGGCTGATTAGGACGAAGCAGCATCACCACATTATTTTCTTCCCTTATATATCCACGTAATGTATTGCCCGGTGAATCAGGTATGAACACAGGGCTTTCAGTTGAATACAACTGCCCGTAGGTGTATCCGTACATTGGCTTTTCGCCATGATACTGGTACTGAAATGTAGCATATCCATATCCAAAATTTGGGAACGAACCGGTAGGGAATTCTATAATTTCATGCCAGTTTGCATCGTTAGCGGGAAATGGAAAGTTTGACTGTGCTGAAGTGGTAAGAAAGATAAATAAAGTAAGGAAAGTAAGAACTGTTTTCATTCTTGCGTGATTTTTGGATTAATTTTGCAAAATATCTCGAAGTATAAAATCGTAAACAAAATAACTTCAAATTGGTTCAAAACATTAGGCCCGGGTAAATATATAATATCCGTTCGATATTTTTTTAAACTACTATCAACTTTGACTATTTGAAACAACTTCCATCATACAGACAAATCTGGCGGATTTCTTACCCATTAATACTCAGCCTTTTAGCTCAGAATGTTATAAATGTGACTGATACTGCATTTATGGGCAGGGTGGGCGAAGTAGAGCTTGGGGCTGCTGCCATTGCCGGCATTTTTTATATTGTGCTCTACATGCTTGGTTTTGGTTTTAGTATAGGTTCTCAGATTCTTATGGCAAGGCGTAATGGTGAGGGAAAATTGAAAGATATTGGGAATATTATGGATCATAGTATATATGTCATGCTAATAATTGGCATTTTCCTGTTCATCACTTTACGACTTTTCTCCGCCGATGTGCTCCGCCCGTTTATTGCTTCAGACGATATATTCAATGCTTCGGTTATCTATCTGCAATACAGAATATATGGGATATTTTTTGCTTTCTTCAATGTGCTGTCAAGGGCTTTCTTTGTTGCAGTAACTAAAACCAGAATGCTTACCGTAAGCAGTATCATAATGGCAAGCGTAAATGTGTTTCTTGATTATGTTTTGATATTCGGACATTGGGGCTTTCCTGAAATGGGAATTGGAGGTGCAGCTTTAGCATCAGCTATTGCTGAAGGAAGTTCGGCTTTGTTCTTCCTGATCTATTTTCTTACCACGAACGACAGATTTAAGTATAAATTATTCCGGTTCCCGGAGATAAACTTCTCAACAGTCAGGCAAATATTTGATATCTCATTATTTGTAATGCTACAGCATTTTTTCTCTTTAGCCGTATGGTTTGTGTTTTTCATGATAATTGAAAAAATGGGTGAGCGTTCGCTCGCAATTGCTAATATCATCCGTAGTCTTTATATGGTGCTTATGATGCCTGTCTGGGCGTTCAGCTCAACAACAAATACTCTGGTAAGCAATATAATAGGGGAGGGGTTCAGCGAAATGGTCATTCCTATCATCCGTAAGGTTACCAGAATAACGCTGTTCAGTGTGTTTCTTATGTTAGTACCACTGTTGATAATGCCCGGATTGTTTATTAGGGTTTATACTCCTGATGCTTCACTTATAGCTGACAGTATTCCTTCGGTATTTGTGATCCTGGGTGCGACAGCTATTTTTGCCCTCATACAAAATATGTTTAGCGGTATTTCAGGAACCGGTAATACCCGCGATGCTTTGCTTATCGAGAGTTTAACATTGGTGGGATATCTGGTCGTTGCTTGGCTGATTGGTATAAAACTTCAGCAGCCAATTACTTTTGTCTGGTTTTGTGAATATTTCTACTATATAGCGTTAGGCATTATTTCGTATTATTATATGAAGTCCAGAAGATGGGAACTCAAAGTTATTTAAAGGTTCGGGAAAGTATAAAAGCCTAATTTTTAAATGATTATGCTGATATTGCTTTTTAATAAAACAAACAGGAAGCCGGAGTAAATCAGAAAAGGAATATTTTTGCTTTTGCAACTAACTGGTAACTATTATGACTGAAGTCAATTCGCAGAATAAAGTCAGAACATTCAATACACAGTATTTCATGATTGGATCTATGGCTTTGCTAATGGTTTCATTAACCTTGTCGCCATATTTCATGAGCGTTGCACAATTCATGATGGTGTTCTTCTGGTTGTGCGACATTGTGAATACAAGCTTTGATGTTCAGAATAAAAAAACGACTTCAGGGATTCTGAAAAATGTTTTTGCTTTCATTGGTTCCTGTCTGGTTCGGATGTATAAAAACCTGATAATCAAAATAAAACAATTCGTATCAAATAAACCGGCTCTAATATTCACATCGGCATATTTCATGCATATTGTAGGAATGTTATGGACCAACGATTTTCTTAACGGATTGGGTGACCTTCGAATAAAATTACCTTTACTTATTCTGCCGCTGATTATCAGCACAATGACCCCTTTGAATAAAAAACAATTCCATTTTCTTTTAATAATATATATCAGTGCGATATTTGTAAATACCCTTATAAGCACCTGGGTGTTGTTTAAGACCAATGTTGTTGATACAAGAGATATTTCGCTGTTTATATCCCATATACGTTTCAGCCTGAATATATGCCTTGCTGTTTTCATCCTGATTTATTTTGTTTTCAAAACCGGAACCCTGTTCAATATTCCCAAAACAGTTTTAATTCTTCTTATTGCCTGGTTCGTTATTTTTCTGTTTATGCTTAAATCTTTAAGCGGGATTGTTGTTTTTATCGTTGTTGCTTTTATTCTTACTATTGTTAAGATACGTGAGATCAAGCAAATACGGATTAAGCATGTATTGTTTTCTATTGTTCTTGCAATCCCCTTACTGATAATTGCCTACGTTTTTTCAGTTGTGAAAAACTATACTACTCCTGAACCTTTGCTTGCTGATACTCTTAGCACTTATACCGAAATGGGAAATCCGTATCAACATGATACTATAAACCTTGGAATTGAAAACGGACGCTATATTGGCTTGTATGTTAGCTGGGATGAACTTGAAGAAGCATGGAATAAGGTAAGTGAAATTGATTTTAATGGTTTGGACAAAAGAGGTAACAAAATCGCATACACCCTCATACGCTATCTTAATTCAAAGGATCTGAGGAAAGATGCTTCGGGCGTCAGGCAGCTTTCCGAAAAGGATATTACAAATGTTGAAAATGGTGTTGCCAACATAATTTATCTAAACCGCTTAAATATAAAAAGCAAAATATTTGATGCAGTAATGGGGTATCAGAGATTAAAACTGCATGATGATCCAAATTCGAATACTTTCACTCAAAGGATTGAACACTGGAGAGCTTCAATACATGTTATCAGGCAGCATCCTTTGTTTGGAGTGGGTACAGGCGATGTTGACTATGCCATAAGAAATGCCTATGATGAATTAAATTCAAATCTTGAAAGCAGGTGGAGGATGAACCCTCATAATCAGTATTTTACAATAGCTATTGGATTTGGATTGATAGGACTTGCATGGTATATTATCGCTTTGGTCCTGCCGGTATTTATGTTAGTAAAACAAAATAATTATTTCCTATGGATTCTTATTGCTATTGTGGGGATTTCAATGTTTTTCGACGATACTTTAAATACTCAGGCAGGAATTACATTTTTTACCTGTTTCTATTTTTGTTTTGCTTATTTCAATGATTATTAAGGATCTGCCAAACCGCTAATACACAGCATGTTATATGAAATTAACAAAATGTGATTATTGCCGATAAAATATTTAAGTGTATTTTTGTGATCCTTACTGGGATTTAAAGAAAAACTAATAGCTGATTAATAAACAGTGCCTTTTGGTATTGTGTAATACTCAACTATGTCAAGCGAAAATCAAAATATTGAGTGGTTTGTAATTGTGAACCCTAATGCCGGCAGGCGCAAAGGTGAGAAAGACTGGCCTGAAATAGCCAGACTTTTTGTAGAGGCAAATATACGCTATAAAAGCATGTTCACTCAACATCGAATCCATGCTATACGAATGGCAAGAAAATATGTTGAAATGGGCTACCAGAATATTATAGTAGTTGGTGGCGATGGCACTATGAATGAGGTAGTCAATGGTATTTTTACCCAATCCAAAAGACCTTCCAATAATATTACAGTTGGTCTTATCCCGGTAGGAACTGGCAACGATTGGTGCCGGATGTTTGGAATACCATATGATTACAAAAGTGCTATTGATGTGATAACCGGAGGCAAAACATTTTTGCAGGATGTAGGCTGGGTTAAATTCCAGCAGGAAGGAATGGAAAAAAACCGCTATTTTGTGAATATGGCAGGTATGGGTTATGATGCTTTAGTAGCTGAAAAAACAAATAAGCAAAAAGATCAGGGAAAAGGTGGTACATTGTCCTATATGTTAAATATTTTTTCGAGCTTGTTTTCTTTTAAAGAAACCATGATTGAGATATCAGTTGATGGTGAAGATGTTCTGAAAGCTCCTGTATTTACTATGAATGTTGGTATTTGTAAATTCAATGGCGGAGGTATGATGCAGCTTCCGAATGCAATACCCGATGATGGTATCCTTGATATGACAGTTATTAAAAAACTTAGTCGCTTCAAAGTAGTAAGCTCAGTCGCAAAATTATATGATGGCTCGTTCACGCGCATGCCTCAGGTAAAAACATTCAAAGGAAAATCAATTGTAATAAATTCAAAACCTGAGGTCTATATGGAGGCTGATGGTGAGTCGTTAGGGCATAGCCCTTTTAAATTTGGTATTGTACCCAAAAGCCTTAAAGTAATTATTGGAAAGGAAATGCAGGTTACGGATACTTCCACTGATTCTCAGCCTTAAGTAGGTCAATAAGCTCATTGACTGCATCTTGTTCAGCAATATTTTTTTTCATCAGTGTTTGCCCTTTGTACAGGGCAACGCGCCCGTTTCCTTGTCCTACATAGCCATAATCAGCATCAGCCATTTCGCCCGGACCATTAACAATACAGCCCATTACCGCAATTTTTAATCCTTTCAGATGCGAAGTAGCCTGTTTTACTTTTTCAAGTGCAGTTTCAAGATCATACTGCGTTCTGCCACATCCCGGACATGCTATATATTCATTTTGTGTAATACGGCTACGAGTAGCCTGCAATACTCCAAATGCAATTCTGGCTAATGTTTGTTTGTCAATTTTATCATTTCTTAGATAGATACCATCACATAAACCATCATTTAACAACGGAGCTAATCTTATGGCTGAACGAATGGCAAATCGATAAATATCGTTATCATCTTCAGTAAAAGACAATAATACAGGCAGCCTAAAATTGTATTTATCAATAAAATTAATTATTTCACGGGCCTTATGTATTGATGACAAATTACTTAGCTCAAAAACCGGAATGATCTTACTTGTTTTAATTTCTGGAATTTTAAGGAAATCCATTATCGTAGAGGATAAAGGATCGAGTAGTAAATAGTTGATTCCCTGATATTTGAAGTCGTAGTTTAAATCTGTTGTGATTTTTCCTTCATTTCCTTCCGTAATAAGATCTTCGTTAATAGTGTGGACATCTGAATCTCCCCAAACTACAACTGGTACCTTGCCTCCCCCAATGTTGTTGACAGCTTTGCTGTGGCGGCGCTGGTAATCAATCAGCGAAGCGTCAGTAAAAACATTTGAGTTATTTACTATTACACCGTTATCGGTTTTTGATTCTTCGAAAAATGATATTATTTCCCTGGCAACCGGGATTTCATTTTCGGGAGCTTCAGTAAGCGAAACTCTGATGGTGTTGCCAATACTATCGGCAAGTAAAGTTCCTATACCTGCAGCCGATTTAATTCGTCCTTCAAGCCCATTTCCTGCCTCAGTAACACCAAGATGTATTGGACACTGCATCTGTTCTGCGAACATTTTTTGAATCAGAAGTCGTGTAGCTGCTACCATTACCCTTACATTACTTGATTTCATTGAGAGTACAAGCTGGTGAAATTCTGCATTATGACACATCCTCACAAATTCCATTGCCGATTCGGCCATGCCTGCAGGCGTATCACCGTAACGCTGCATTATCCTCCCCGACAATGACCCGTGATTTACCCCAATACGTATGGCGGTGCCGTGTTTACGACAAATATCAAGCAAAGGTTTAAGTCGTTCGGAAATCCTAAGTAATTCCATATTGTTTTCATCATCAGAATATTGGAGCTTTACCTGACGTTTGTCAACGAAATTTCCGGGATTTATCCTTACTTTTTCTACCAGTCCGGCAGCAATTTCAGCAACTGAAGGACTAAAATGTACATCGGCTATCAGTGGGATATTGATACCGGCATCACGAAGTTCTTTTTTTATATTAGCAAGGTTCTCAGCTTCTTTATGGTTACGGGCAGTTATTCTGATTAGAGCACAACCGGCTTCAGACAGCCTTTTGCATTGCTCTGCAGTAGCCTGAGTGTCGGATGTTGAGGTATTGGTCATTGACTGAACACTTACAGGTTCGCTACCTCCAATAACTACATTCCCGATCTTTACCGGTCGGGGGTTCCATATAAGTGATGAATTTTGATCAAATGAATTCATTTTTAGTGTTCTGAATTTTTCAGCAAAAATAAATCAACTGCTTATAACTGCGATAGAAATTCAACAAGTCCGGTGTCGGAATTTGTAAGATTCAATTTGCGCCTGAGGCGGGTACGGGCAACTTCAATACTTCTGATTGATTGTCCGGTAATTGATGCAATTTCCTTGGTGCTCATATTAAGACGTAGAAAAGCACAAAGCCTGCGGTCGTTTGGCGTAAGATCAGGATTTATAAGGTTGAGTTTATCGTAATATTCATTATGAACCTGCTGAAACCTTACTTCAAACTCATTCCATACAGCAGTGTTCTGGGTTTTCTTTAAACCGGACACAAAACCAAGAATAAGATGCTGATCTTCTTTACGCAGTGTTTTACCAAAATCCTGTAATTTTTGCACGACCTCATTTACAAGTTCATTTCTTTGGATCTGATGCATTACATTGGTAGTCAGTTCTTTGTTTCGTATTTCCAGTTCCTGCCCAAGGGTGGTTTTTTCGAGTTCAAGATTTTTTGATACCAGTTGTGCATTCTTTTTTTCTAGTTTTAGCCTTTTCATCCGACCCCAGAGCAAGAAATACAGAAGGGTCAGGATTACCACACTAAGGAACAATACGAGACCAATAATAAAATATCTTAGCTCCTTGCGCTTCTGATTAGCCTGCCTTATCAGGTCCTGCTGTTCAAACTGCGCTGTAAGCTCAATGCGGGTAAGTTCTTTCAGAGCCTCATCCTTGCTCATGATATCATTTAATTCCTTTAGAAGAATATGATACTTCAAAGCCGAGTCGCTTTGATTCAGAAGCTGATAATTATTAAAAATATCGTTACATATCTCGGCTTTAAGTGAATTATTTCCAATCTCCTTGGCAATTGAAAATGCTTTGTTTAGATATTTCCTGGCTTCTTGATTATTGTTTAGAATTGTATGATATCGGGCTATCATTTTATACGATGAAGCTTCGCCGGCACGATCTTTATTCTTTAATCTTATCTTCAATGCTTCTTCCATTGGCGATAGAGCTTTTGTGGTCTTATTCATATCCAATAAAACCGAACTTAGATTATTGAACAGCATTGCAAAAATTTCACTTTCTTCATAGGTTCTTTCTGCAAGTTCAATCCCTTTGTTGTAGTATTCAATGGCTTTGTTTACATCTTTCTCGCGCTGATAGATAATTCCGAGATTATTGTAAATGTGTATTGATTCTTTATCGAACGATTTTGAAGGGTCTGCTGATTCAGCCTGACGGAAGGATTCAAGAGCGCTAAGAAAGTATTTTTCCGCCTGTTCAAACTGATTAAGCTTTATATTTATAGCCCCAAGATTTATCTGTGCGAACGCAATAGGGATTACATTTTCAAACTTATGCTGCAGCTCTATATATTTCTCAAAATAGCTCACTGCAATAGGAAATAAACCTTGCGAAAACGAAACATTGCCCAAATTGAACAAAGCATAGGCAACAGACTTCTTATTTCCTGTTTTTTCAGCAATTTCAAGGGCTCGCTGCGAATATTGCAATGAAAGTGATAGATCGCTTTTTTCGTGTATCCTTGATATTGAAACAAGTAGATTGACTTTCGAAGTGTCGTGCCTTGTGGTTTCGAGCAGATAATACAGTGAATCCAGTCTGCTTTGATTGTTTGCTACTGAGTACGAACAAATCAAAATCAGAATTGAAATAATAATGAATGTTTTATTTGAAATTCTTTTCAACAATAGCGTTCCTGATTTAAGCAAAAATACAAAAAGTTTATGCTGTTTGAATTATAATCAGGGTAATGTAGAGGAGGACAATATTAAAGCCCGGGAATTCTATTCATAATGCTATGATTATTAATTGCCGCCGGCTTTAGCCGGTGGTAAAAAAGGGGTGATAACACAATATTGGCTTAAGCCAAACCGGTTTAAAAATGTAATTAAATTCTAACATCCAATAGATTTGGGCTAAAGCCCATAGGATGAGGGGATTTATTTAAGGAACGGGCTGAAGCCCGTTCCTATTCATTTATTATCAAACCCCGTAAGTGTCTACGACCATACGGGATTTGGGAATGGAATTGGCTAAATTTTCTATAAATATTCCGCCCCTACGGGGCTTAGAGATTGAATTTTTATGATTTTCTACCAATATATAGCCCCTACAGGGCTATTAATCCCGGGCGATGAGGCTCTCGAAACGCCGGATTATTTCATCCCGTAAGTCCCTACGGGATTTAGGGGTGGAATTGTTCTTTTTTCTACAAACATATCACCCTTTCAGGGTTTGTAAATGGCTAAGCTATAGCTGTTTTATACAAAAAAATTCATCCCGCTATTACTACGAGACTAGTATTCTTCACAATCACCCATTGAAACAAACAACAAAACCCCCCTATCCAAATCAAAAATCTTTCTCTTCCCCACATAATACATACTATTTTTAGAAAAAGACTAGTACAAATGGACTTTATGGTAGTTTTTTTTGACTTTTGGGTAAAAAACTCTATACTCAAAGAGAAATGACTTTTTATTTTTTTCAATGTATGTAATGACAGATCCAATCAACCCTGCTGAGCCAGTAGCAGCTGGGCCAGTAGCAGCTGGGCCAGTAGCAGCTGAGCCCATAGCAGCCGAGACAGTAGCAGCAGCACCAGTAGCAGCTGAGCAGAGCAAACAGATTGCCCTCGATGATGTGCCTGAGAGTAATATCGAAATGGCAGCTACAGTGTCAGATTCTTTCTTGGATAAAGGATTATCCAAAGTCAAAGGAATGTTCAATTTCAAAAACAAGACATCCGATACCACAAAATCTGAATCTGAAAGCAATTTTTTCAATAAACTCGTCTCTGGGACCAAGAATCTCCTCTCTCATGCTGAGACTTTTACCGATACTGCCTACCAAAAGACCAAAGAGATTTCCCAAAAGGTAGCCCAAATGCCTGGCAAAATAGCAACTACCGCATCCGAAACCGTCCAAAAATGAGTAGCACTTGGTACTCAAATGAGCGACAAGATCGTAGAAAAGGGCCAGCAAATCGGGACACAACTCGAAGGCACCAGCGATAAAATCAAAGATTGACTCAAAAAATGAGTAGACAGCACCCTTTCCAGTGCAGAAAAACTTGGTAGTGGAGTCAGTGATGGTGCCAAAAGCATGCTCAAAGATCCCCTTGGAGGGGGCAAAAAGATCATCAGCACTGTAGGAAATACCGCCAAAGATCTCTGAACTGAAGCAGTTCAAGGAAGCAAAGAACTAGGTAGCGAAGCGATCAAAGAAGTCAGCAATATCGGCACTCAAGTCAAAGAAGAAGTACAAAATCTGGGGACAGATAATGGAACTGAGGAAGGAATCCTAGGATCCATCAAAGCAGGAGGATCAGAATTGCTCCAAAAAGGCAAAAAAATCGGCAGCAAAATCGTTGATGAGAGCAAAAACATCGTCCAGAATCCTGTAGAAAAATTAGACACCCTGCTCGACAAAGATGCCAAACAAGTTCCTACAGTTGATCCTGAGGATCCCAATAAACAGACACTAGAACAGCTTGAAAATCCTGAAAAATAATTTTTTTCCACATATCTTCATCCAAAGATCCTCCTTTCGATAGGAGGATTTTTTTATGTGCTCTTTGTAGTTTCCGCTATCCCCACCCGGGGGTATGATAACAAATCCACCCCCCTTCCCCCCTCCTACGCCTCGCAGAACTGCGAGAGGTTACCTGCCTCGTACAAGCTACGAGGTCAACTCCGTAGTAAATGCCGAGCTAGGGAGGGAGAAGTTTTTAGCACCAGCCCTCCTTGGAAGGAGGGGGAGGGGAGGTTCTAAATGCAATCACTCAAAAAACCCCCTCTACTCCCCCTTCATAAGGGGGACTGACTCTCAACATTCCCCATCCCCACCCGGGTGCTAAGCACCCGGGTGTGAAACTCTCAAAAAAAATAACAAAAAAGAAAGGCCACTATATAATAGTGGCCCATCTATCAATCCATCTTTATCATTTTTATCATCCTTATCGAAGGATGATTTTTTGGAACTTTTCTTCCTAGAAGATCTTCAATCTCAACATATAGAGATCTTTGGGAAGAAAAGGGAGATATTTCTTTCACTACTATGAGGGATGGTGTGGAGAGTACTCCACACCCTACAGCCGTAGCTCGTACTAAAGATTTTCCTGGACGGAAAGCAGTCACGAGACCGCTCTGATCTACGATAGCGACTTCAGGATCACTACTGCTCCAGAGCAAGTCCGGGTTAGTAGCATTGTTAGGAAGTACCGTTGCAGTGAGCTGCAACTGCTCTCCCTTTGTCAAGGTGGCTGTGGGTGGAGAAAGAATAATCTCCTCTATCCCAACCACGTCCAGCTTGAAAGTTAGGTAAATCTCGTTATTTTCCCACATTTCTAGCTCAATGCTAAGGTAGATAGTATCCACCACCTCTCCATTCAGCCACCATGCCTCGAGGACATAGTTGACATCCGGAGTAGCGGTAAAGTCCACTACCGTACCCTCCTCCAGCATCGCTGGAGAAGTGATCGCTTCTCCATCCACCAAGGCGCTAAGGATACCGCCATCTCCTGCGGAGAAGGTCAGCTGATATTCTACTAGGACAGATCTATGGTCGATCACTGTATAGTATTCAATAGAATTGTTGTACTGTGGACCATTACTGGTACCATCGTCAAACATTACCACAAGCGTGAACTGATCACCATATTGACTGCTAGGAAGCGCTGCACTAAGCAATTCTTCCAAAAAACAAGTCTTTTTTTTTGCGAATAATGTGGTATTGGTACCATCCGGATTTTTCTTTTTCCACCAAACACTTTGGTTAACCCACTCCGGCACGCCGATCAGCTCGCTTTCAGCGAGGTAGAAGCCCTCCTCGCTGAGCGTACCGCTCAGGTCTGAGCCCTCCTCGACCACAAGGATCGTCTCAGCCGGCAGGTCAGCGCCATCCCATTGGGTGACGCCGAAGTAGTTGACATCTGCAGAAACATAATAATCCTTTCCTTCGGCAGTATAATAATAAGACAACATTCCTGCACCCCATACCTCAATCATATTACCTGGATGAAGTGTAGCAGGATCCGTACCTCCAATTCCA
>JAAYJT010000084.1 GCA_012522795.1 Bacteroidales bacterium
ATTCGTTGAATAAATCATTGATCGTATTCGATGATCATATAATATGTAAGTAAAATACAATTCGTTACGAGCGTTGTTTTTGCGTCTTCCAAAATAGGGATAATATTTCCCCTAATAATCGCAAAACCCTGAATATCTTTGTTTGGCAGCTTCTATTGTATCATTGCGATCATCTGACCGGAAGACCTCTCTAAAACCTTCTGATAGGGCTGCTTTGTGTTTAGGCTTAACTTCTTTAAGAAATACTCTGTGAAGATGAGTGGTGCAAAGCTGAATGTCAGCACTAAGAAAATGCTTCCATATCGCTTTTTATATATCGGTCAATCCATCTGTAACAAATAAACCAACATTTGATAAACCTTGTTTCTTTAAGCGTTCAAAAATAGCTTCCGATTGCTTGCTACCTTCTGTTGGAAAGTAAAATACTCCTAAAACCTCACGGGTACGGTCACGACATACTGCTAATAAAGTGTAATAGGCTTCCTTACTAACGCTATCTACCTGATGAGTGGAAATAAATGTAGAATCAATGTAAACAATAGGATAATAGCTTTCTAATGGATGATTAAGCCACTTAAATACTTCTTCACGGGCAAGATCAAACATTCGACTTACCTGACTATTGCTATAATGTTTGCCATAAATCTCTTAAAAAACACCGCTTACTTGTTTGGTGGTTAAACCTGGTTTATATAAACGGAAGCCTAAGCTCCGGGCTACTTGTTCCTGGTTTTTTTTAATAAACCTAAAATAACCGGATAAAAACCATCATTACCTGTGTGTGGTACTTGTAGCTCAGGCATTTGCTTATTCCCAAAGGATTTACTCAATGTGGCATAATAATAATTGGCTTATCTGCCTTGGAATTATTTCTGTTTTTTTACTGTATATGTGGAGAATGATGATTTGTATCTACTATCTCACGATACTTATGAAAGATGACTTTATAATCTTCCCAAGTGTTTCGCTTAAGTGAAGGGTCACGCAGCAGGGCTGCAGGATGATAAACTGGTATGGCAATACGATTCCTGATATTGATCAGTTTTCCATGATCTCTTGTGATCCTGTAATTCGGCCCTGCCATGTGTTTTAGGGCAGTGGCACCCAGCAATACCAGAATTTGTGGATTTATCATCTCAATTTGTTGCGTCAGCCATGGCATGCAAACTGATGCTTCTTTATCTGATGGCAGCCTATTCCCCGGTGGTCTGCATTTGACTATATTGCTGATAAATACATGTTTATCACGGGTAAAACCGCAGGCCGCAAGGATTTTATCCAGTAATTGTCCAGATAACCCCACAAAGGGTCTGCCCTGAATATCCTCGTCTCTGCCTGGTGCCTCACCTATCAGCAATATCCCTGCATGAAGGTTCCCTTCGCCAAATATGACATGATTGCGTGTTTTACAGAGATTACATTTCCTGCAATTCAAAATTTTGTTTCTAAGTGCTTCGATTTCCGGTAAAAAGTTAAACATTGTTCTGGTTAACTGAATTATTTTAAGTGTTCAAAAAGATTATTAAAATTACACAACTGATACGTTGTTTAATTTTTTGTTCAAAATTAACAATAACTATTGTCAGGCGAATGTATCATTATTTAATACCGATTGGAAAAATATAATAGACCAATTTTCGCTCTGCTCGATTGTTCTATATATTTAAACCATCGGCATTTACGTTTGTAGATTTACAAAACAGTTTGGACTATTTTGTAAATACAAATCG
>JAAYJT010000085.1 GCA_012522795.1 Bacteroidales bacterium
CCATTTTCGATTGCAATAAGATCATATGCGCCATCTTTATTACTTCCCCCAAAACATTGCTGCCATATAATATCCCAATTTTGTGCAGCCAGAGTAGCCGGTACCCAAAAGAATATCATTAAATAAATAAAACGTTTCATTTCTTAAAATATAAAAAGGCGCTACGCCAAAGATAAGGCGCAGCGCCTGGTTAAATTATTTACTTATTACAATTTTTCCATGTCTGCTTAAACCGGCAGTATTTAATGTATAGAAATATACACCCGGTTTAACCGAACGTATATCCCATATTTGCTGCCCTTGCTTTCCGCTTACAGGAATAGAAGCAATTTCCTTTCCTGACAGATTGCTGATTTTAATTACCCCTTGTGGGTTATTGGCAGGCAAAGTATAGTTGAAAGCCACCCATGCATTAGCGGGATTGGGTTTCGCAGTAATTTCAATGCCAAAGATATTTTCAGTTGCAGCCGTATTAAGATATTTTCTGCTTTTCATGCCTTGTTCTTCTGGGTCAATGCAATTGTAGAAATGATATCCGTAGGCAAATTCAAGAATCCCTTTTGCTTGTGCGCCTGCGGTTCCAATGCTGTTATCGGCAATGTTTAACAGATTGTCAATCTCTATGCTGTCAAGGTCAAAT
Organism: Bacteroidales bacterium; assembly: GCA_012522795.1. Lineage (GTDB taxonomy): Bacteria > Bacteroidota > Bacteroidia > Bacteroidales > JAAYJT01 > JAAYJT01. The sequence continues at coordinate 641 of JAAYJT010000085.1, forward strand.
ATAGTACGCTGCTGCTGAGCAAGGTTTATTTGCAGGTTCAACATTTGCATGTAGTAGTAGTGTTCGTCCAGTTCATTATCATTATAATTATAAAGCGAAGGCATCATGTTTGCCAGCGAAAGTGCACTGGTAAAATTACCTTCGCTCATGTAAGTAGTAATAATCTGCTCATCAGCCCTTTTACCGCCTATATTGTCAAACCATTTGCGAAGTTCGTTATTATTACAAATGGTATCGTTGAGCAAACTCCTTATAATATTGTGGGCTGCACGTGTTTTTACCTGATTATAGTGTGCCATTTGCCTTTGCAGTACAGTTTTGTACGAAGATCCCATAGCTACCTGCCTCAGAATGTCAATCATATATTCAGGCAATGGATTTTGTTTATCTTCGAGATAGTTAATCAGTTCATCCTTTTTCAACTCATCTGGATTTTCAGCCAGAATCTCAAAAATAATGTTTTCGGGTAATACATCAGTCTTATCGGCAGTAGCCTTTAACACTTCCATTGACAAGTGCGGCGATTTGCCAAGCAGATCTGCGCGCAATTGCCACATATCTGAGGGCCATGCGGATGAAATTTCAGCAAGTGTACCCGTTGTATTACCTCCATCCTTCAGGTTGTCGTAAAGCGCTTTTACATTATCATAACCCAAAAGCCCTGTAGCATAATCCATTTCCTCCTGTTGTTTTTGTGCAGGTGTAAGCACCACATCTCTTTCTGAGCTACTGCCTCCTCCGCCATAATTCGAGGGGCACTGGTTTTGAATACCCACAACTTCCTCACGGATAACTCCGTAAACCCTTGCCGGATAATAGGAAGTGCTGGTATTGCCGGGTGAAGGAGCGTAATAGAAATACTCTATCAAATGGTCTCCATCGTTATAAATATGATAATCGGCAATATTGGAAAAGGTATTTCCTGCCGGCAATGAAGATGACCCTATCTGACTCTGTATTCCGCCTTTAGGTAGATGAGCATCATCCTTTGCAACCGTAATATCCTGCCAGTTCCATGTATTTTGGTTGCAGTAGTAGGCGAGCCCTTGATAGGTATCACTTTCCTTCCAATTCTTTCCCACTGCATAGTTTCCGTAGGTCAGCCCATAATATTCATTTTTGTAAACCTGATCAGCAGCCTGAGTTTCTTCAATGTAAGTGCCCACAAAATAACCCTCTGGATCACCATATACTTTGTAAAAACTATTTTCCTCAATAGCAAATCCGGTGCAGTTAAACAACTCCATACCAACACCATAATTAAAACCACATTCTGCATTATACATCGTAGTACCTCCTACGTTGAATATGCTGTTAATGATAGTGGCATTGTTAACATTACGGAGCTTTATTCCGCAACTATTACCATTAAACTCAGCATTTTTAATACAGATAGTTTTTATATTAGCACCGGTGCCAAACGATTCAATACCATACTTAAATCCCTGGAAAGTATTTGGCACTATATTATTTTCAGGACATGGCGTTACAAGGGAACTACATGAAGGTAATATATCAAAATAGGCATTTGAGGTTAAAATTCCCACACCTGTATTTGGTTCATTGGTCATATTGTTTATAAAATCGCATGATTGAATGTTTATTCCGTCAACTTCCCACATTGAAATATGAGCAAAAAACGGAGCAGGTGCCAAATATTCATCATTTACTTCGAATCTGCAATTTTTAAAATAACTGATATTTCCCAACGGCGTTTCCGATATTGGATGTGTATTCTGGTACGACATAAATTCTACTGAACGTCTGTTATTAATAAAAACAGCATCATCAGCCTGAACTATACCTCCAGTTGAAGAGTAATCATTTTTCTTCCATAGTGTTATTGCATTTTCGGCATTTTCAATTACTGCACCGTTTTTCAAAATAACTTTACCCTGAGCATTTGGTTGTCCTGGTAAAGGAATTTGAGATTTGTTTTTTTCTCCCCATACTTCGATGCCTTGCCAAGCATAATTATCCAAACTTGTTAAGTGACCACCATCAATGATCAATTCTGAACCCTGTGCAACAATTATTGTACTTCTTTTTGATAGCAATACATTGGAAGTAATGGTAAGCTTTGCATCATTTATTATTTTAATACCGCAAACGATAATCTTGTCTTCTGTCCATATTTCGTCAGTATCAATTACTATCGGTTCGCAATTGTGTGCCATCTCAACAGCTTTAAATGCATTTATCCTTCCAGCACCCAGCATGCCTTGATAATTATATTCATCATTTATCGGATCTGCAGTTGACTTAATAAAATATTGTATTTCTGCTGGAGTAAAATCAGGATTAATAGATTTTATCAAAGCACAAACCCCTGCCACAATAGGTGAAGAAAATGAAGTACCTCTAAAACCTCCCCAATATGGCCAATTATTATTTCCACATTGTGTTACCACAGCGCCCATTAATTCATACCCGGGTGCACATATATCAACCTCAGCAAAATGACTATGTGTTACTTCAATACCATTATTAAAGAATTGATGATTGTCATCTTTACTGGTGTTTGAGACTATAATTATCCTGTCATCATAACTTGGATGGAAAGGATAAAATGCCTGGTAATTGTTGTGTGAACCACAGTGATGACCATCTAATCCATTTCCCGCAGGCATTACAAGCACTGTTCCGTTATCCAGAATTTCTTTGACTATTAACTCTTCCCCTGATGATGGCGAAGGAGAACACTCTAAAGAACCACCCGCACATGAAACTATAACACTTGCACCCATTACGTTAGATGCGTGCAATGCTTTAGCCAGAACAGTTTGTCTAGTGCCGGTTATATAACCAATCATTTTAGTTTTAAAACTAACAGCAGCCAACTGACCCATAGCATTTCCGCCTAACTGTGTAGTTTCCGCTGAAACAAAACTTGCAACCGCCGATCCATGATTATTCCATCTATCGTGATCTGGTATACAAAAGTGTGGAGTTCCTGTATATGGATCATAATGAGGTGTTATTTCAGAAGACAAATCCGGATGAGTAATATCGAACATGGTTTCAATGATTGCTGTTTTTATGTTTGGGTCTCCTAAAGTAATATCCCATGCCAGATCTGCCTGAATCTTTTTAAGATGCTACAACCATTGGTTTGGGTCATTTAAAGTTAAATTCCACATATGATCGGCCGGATTATAGACATATAATGTTGTATCAGGTAATGAAAACCTGGATAGATTATCAAAAACTTCAGGATAATTTGACGTTAAGGAATAATACAAATAATCAATACTACCCTGGCTATTTAATCTGATTTCATGTATTTTAAGCAATTCAGGATTCTTTGCAAAGGGCAAAGCCTGTTCATAATAAACTACATGATTCGTTTCAAGAAAAATGTTAAATTCGTTTTTGTTTGTAAATAAGTTACCATCTGCAGCATGAAATGTGTTATCATTAACCCAAATCCAGGCAATAGTATCATAGTATACTTGCCCAAGAGTTAATAAAGGCATCCACATGACGAGTGTCACTATGATGCATAATTTATCCACATGATATTTGTTCGAAATGTTTTTCATAATTATGAGTTTTAATTGATTATTACAAGTTTATCAATAAACACTGAATGTCCATTTAAAATATTCACATAATATAATCCTTTATTTAAATTTCTTAATTCAAGTTCATGGCTGTATCCGGATAGTTTAGTGTGCCTGATTAATCTGCCATATGAATCAAAAATTTTAAGTTCTGATGAACTTTGCAACGCAGGATTAATTCGAATATAAAGCATATCTTTTACGGGATTGGG
>JAAYJT010000086.1 GCA_012522795.1 Bacteroidales bacterium
GCATAGTGTGAATTGTATAGAAAAAGCGTCTTCCTATCCGGAATATTGGGACATTTGGTGTAATCTTGGCAATGCACGGGCTCTTCGTGGTGCTGTTGAGTTTATGAAGCTTGCCAGAAATTATGGTGTTACACTGTTTTATGTTTCAAACCGAAAAGAACATCATAGAGAAGCTACTGTAAGAAATTTGCACGAACTGGGATTTCCTCAGGCGACAGATAAAAATGTTATTTTAAGGACGGTGGAATCAGGAAAGGAAAACAGACGTAGCGCTATTGCAGCAAATTATCATATATCACTCCTTATTGGTGATAATCTTGCAGATTTCTCTGATGTTTTTGAGAAAAAAAGTGTAGCCGATAGAGCAAGAGTAACTGATAGTTTGCGTAATGAGTTCGGACGAAGATATATAGTACTTCCAAACGCCATGTACGGTGACTGGGAAGAGGCTCTTTATAACTACAACATGTCTTACAGCGATTCGCAAAAAATGGCTATTCGTAAGCAATGGCTGGAATCATTCTGAAAACCCAGATCATCAGAATTCATCGGGTTCTGAAAGTTATTATTCTGCTGTAATACAGATTTATACAGCAGAAAACGGTTATTAGTGGTTTTATAAAACACTTATACTTTTAATCAATTTCTATTTCAAAGGGAATTCGTGCCTGAATTCCTTGAAAACTGGCTGCATTCTTTAAGTACTGATAATAATTGTAATACTCTCCCATCTCTATGTTTATATATTTTCTAACTACTTCATTCTGCATATCTTCCATTATCATTGTAAGAAAATCTTTTTGTTCCGGTAGTTCTGTAACGCGCCAGTCAGTTAGTCCAGCCAGTTCGGCAGCAAGATTCACTGCATCCTGTAAACCACCAAATTTATCGATCAATCCAATTTCAAGGGCATCGGTGCCGGTCCAAATACGCCCCTGACCGATTTTATCCACCATTTCTTTATTAATATTACGCCCATTACTTACATGAGTAATAAAAACGTCATAAGTGTTATCTATCATACGGCGCAGAATATCTTTTTCCTGGCTGTTCAGAGGTCTGTCAAACGGAATATAGTCAGCATACTCATTGGTTAAGATATGATCAAATTTAATCCCAAGCTTATTGTTAAAAAAGTTTTTCATATTAGGGATCATTCCAATCACGCCAATAGATCCGGTTAGTGTGGTAGGTGTGGCTAAGATTTTATCTACTCCGCAGGCAATATAATATCCACCAGATGCTGCAACGTCGCCAAAAGAAGCTACAACAGGTTTTTCGGCTTTGGCAAGTAATATTTCACGCAAAATGACATCAGATGCAAGAGCGCTGCCGCCACCCGAATTTACCCGCAATACTATTGCTTTTACATTTTTATCTTCACGAGCCTTTCTTATTGTTGCTGAGATACTCTCCGAACCTATTGTTGTTTCATCACCTTTACCGGAAATAATATTACCCTGAGCATAAACAACTGCAATTTTATTACGGGAACGTGCTTTGCCATCACGCAGTGCCGGAGCATTCACATATTTACCTATTTCCATTAGCTTTAATTCGGTATCTTCCTCAATCCCAATGCTTTCTTTCAATTCTTTAAATAACTGATCTTTATAACATAGTGCATCAACCAGCTTATGTTCAAAGGCATCATTTGCAAATTCAATTTTATAATTATCAGCTATTTCGTTTAATTCCTCAACAGTGAGATTGCGCGAATTTGCAATTGTTTCAAGAATATGCTGCCATGCATTATTAATATAAACACCAAGCTGCTCGCGGTTAGCTTCAGTAAGCTTATCGAAAATAAGGGGATCGGCAGCACTTTTGTATTTCCCATAACTTATGACTTGTGGCTCAATATCAAGTTTTTCGAGCAGTCCTTTCAGAAATACAGCACGAACGCTCAAACCCTTCAGCTCAAAACTTCCCTCCGGATTCAGATATACCTTATCAGCAACTGTTGCGAGATAATAAGAAGATTGAAAATAGTTTTCGCTATAACTGATAATGAATTTACCACTTTCTTTAAATTTCTCCAGCGATTCACGAATTTCGCCAAGAGTGCTCAATCCTACAGACACTGCAGAGGGTTCAAATAAAATTCCCGAAATGTTAGGATCTTTGGCAGCCTTATCTATGTTCTTAAGTATTTCATTCAAACCAGGGTTGGATTTGAATCCGGAAAAATCATATGAAGCAAAGGGGTTTTTCGGATTCCTGTCCGATATAGGCTGATCCAGCTTTATATGTAAAACTGTATTGGGTTTTACAATGGTTTGTTCTTTTGAAAATGATGCTATTGAAGCTATCATTCCAATAAGGAGAAAAAGCAGAATGATCCCGCCGATAATAAAGCCTAACATGGAGGCAAACATAAATTTAAAGAACTGTTTCATAGCTAAATAGGATTAAGTAATTGAATCTGATAAACATTTGTTTTTTTGAAATGCCGAAATTAATAAGATTTATTGAGATCGGAAAAATATTTATTAATTGAACAATTGTAATTTTGACGTTTTATTTGCGACATGTTTGAAAAAGTATATTTACTTCTGGGAAGCAACCGTGGCAATCGTTCAGAAATGCTTGCAAAAGCCAGGGAACTTATTGATGAACAAATTGGTAACATTGTTAAGTCCTCTTCTGTTTATGATACTGCCCCATGGGGTTTCGATGATAAAATAAGTTTTTTAAATCAGGTTATTTATATTGAAACTTTATTTAATCCTTTTTGCCTGTTAGAACAATTGCTGCAAATTGAATCATATATTGGACGCATAAGAACCTCAAAAAATTACAGTAGCCGTAACATTGATATAGATATTTTATTTTTTAACGACTATGTCATTAATGACAAGCATCTTGTTATCCCACATCCACGCCTGCATCTACGAAGATTTACACTCATGCCTATGGCTGAAATAGCCGGGGATCATATTCATCCGTTATTTAATAGATCCATTGAAGCCTTGCTTAAAGAATGTGATGATACAAAGGAAGTTAAACTATTTGTATCTGGGAAAACATCATAAAGAAATTTTAAATGAGATCAGAAAACATTCCATATAATTATATTTGTGTCGAAGGTAATATCGGAGCCGGTAAGACTTCTCTTGCCAGCAGATTGGCAGAAGATTTTAATGGTAAACTTATCCTTGAGCAATTTGAAGACAATCCGTTTTTGCCAAAATTTTATCAGGATCAGTCAAAATATGCATTCCCGCTTGAATTGTCGTTTCTTGCTTCACGTTATCAGCAAGTTAAGGATCAGTTGTCCACAATGGATTTATTTAAATCGTTTATCGTATCAGATTATTTCATTGACAAATCTTTAATTTTTGCTCATAAAACTTTGTTAGATGATGAATTCAGGTTATTCAAACGCTTGTTTAATATTATTATCAGCACAGTACCCAAACCTGATCTGTTAATCTATCTTTATGTTGATATTAAAAGGCTTCAGCATAATATACGTTATAGGGGGCGTACCTATGAACAATCAATTGAAGATTCATATCTTGAAAAAATCCAGTCGGGTTATCTCGATTACCTTCGTCAATTGTCAGAAACCAGAATATTACTTCTTGACACCAATAATATTGATTTTGTAGGAAACCAGAAGGATTACGAGAAGGTTCTTTGTCATATCTGTAAGGATTATGATCCGGGAATCTACCGTATTGTTTTTTGACAAAAAGATTGTTGATTAAGAAAATTTAATATTTTTGCAACTTGATTTGAACATTTCGGGGCGTGGCGCGGTTGGCTAGCGTATCCCGAATAGGTTCGGGAGGGTCTTGAGTTATAAATTTTTTAGAAAAAGTAAAGAAAAAATAAATTAATTAGATAAATCGGGGCGTGGCGCAGTTTGCTAGCGTATCCCGA
>JAAYJT010000012.1 GCA_012522795.1 Bacteroidales bacterium
AAGAACGGGAACTCAGTTTTTGCGCGAACGTTATAGCGCATCAAATTCATATATGTGGACACCTGGTTTCGTAGTTGAAGCCGGTGTTTCGTATGATTTTTCATTCTGGTGGGCAGGTGATACTTATACAGGATGGGATGGCGATGTATTTTATAACCATTTCCAGACTTCAGAAGATGCAATACATATTGAAACCTTTGTTGAATCCGGTACTACAACTACAAAAACATATGCTCAATTTTTATACAGATTTGTACCTGACGAGGATGGTGTTTATTATTTTGCAATAAGGATTAATTCAACAAGCAGTCCGTGGTATCTTAGTTTTGATGATTTCAGGTTCGAACCAACACCAAGTTGCGTAGCTCCAACTAACCTTGCTGTTTCAGAAATTACTCAATCCGGTGCAAAAATTGATTGGACTCCGGGCGGTGATGAAGAAATATGGAATTTATTATATGGTGAAGCTGGATTTGATCCTGAAGAAGAAGGAACCCTTGTTGAAAACATAACAACAAATAGTTATACTATTACAGGTTTAAGTTCAAGTACACAATATCAAGTATATGTACAGGCTAATTGTAATGGAGATAATAGCCCTTGGGCAGGACCACTAGCATTTTTAACAGAATGTGGCTCATTTACTTTGCCTTTTGCTGAAGATTTTACCGGAGTGACTGTTGGTACACTACCCAATTGCTGGTCAGTTTCAGGCGAAGGACAAACTAACTGGAGTGTTCAGAATACCACAAATGCCGGAGGTACGGCTCCTGAAATGAGGTTGTATTGGAGTCCAAGTTTTGTTGATCTATCAAGATTGGTAACTCCGATTTTATCTGCCGGAGATGCCAATAACTTTATTGTCTCTTTTGATCAAAAACTTGATTATTTTGCAGCGTTTGAAGGGGCATATATTGCAGTAGAATACTCTGTTGACCTTGGTGAAAACTGGGAGATTATTTATCAAAATTTCTTTTCATCAACTTTTGGTCCCAATACTGAAGAATTTGATTTTTCAATTCCTGAAGATACAGATGAATTTAATCTTGCCTTTACATTTTATGGTGATATATATAATATTAATGGTTGGTATATTGACAATATATATGTTGACAGTTTTATACCTGCAAATCTTAGTGGTAATGTCAGTGGTGGTCGCGGACCTATTGAAGGAGCCAGAGTATTTACTGAAGGATATGAAGCTTTTACTGATGAATCCGGGAATTATGAAATATTGGAAATTCAGACAGGGTTTTATGATATCAGTTGCGAAGCTGAGGGATTTTTAACAAAACTGGTAGAAGATTTTGAATTGGATGAAGGGAACAATACTCTTGATTTCGTTCTTAACTTCGCTCAGATAGCTGTTGATCCTGAAAGTTTTGAGGTAGAGATATTACCAGGTGGTCAGAAAACTGAAATGTTGAATATTTCAAATCCTGCCGGAACCGGACCACTTACATGGAATGCCACTGTAAGTTACGAGTCGAATCGGACAGCAAGTTCAGTCCAGCCATTTACCTATGGTGAGATAGTTGAAACGAATAATACTGATAAGAGTAAAGATGCCTGCGAAACAACAACAACCGTTAGCGGTGGGCAAACCAGAGATACATGGGATATTTTACAAAGTTTCTCGGTTAGTGCCGGAGGTGAACAAGGTATAGCAACTGACGGAGAGTATATTTATACTGCTTTCTGGGGTACTAATGGTAAATTCGGAAAATATACACTTGCCGGTGAATTTATTGAAACATTTACTATTGCAAATGTTGGAGGAATTAGAGATTTAACATATGATGGAACATACTTTTACGGAGGTGCAGGAACAACAACTATTTATAAATTAGATTTTGCTAAAAAGACTCTGGAAGGAACTATTACATCTCCTGTTGCTGTACGTCATCTCTCTTATGATCCGGTGGAAGATGCTTTCTGGTGTGGTGACTGGACAAGTTTAAGGCTGGTAAGCAGAGCAGGAACTACTTTAGTTACTGGCCCAACCCTTGTATCAGTCTATGGCTCAGCTTATGATGGAAACAGCGAAGGAGGTCCTTATCTTTGGTTTTTTTCTCAAACAGCAGTGGCGGGATATGGTACAGAAGAAGATAGAGTAATGATACAGCAATTTAATATAGCTACTAATTCATTAACCGGTGTATTCCATTGTGCTATTGATATTCCTGGTTATCAAGCCGAAGGAATAGCAGGTGGAGCTTTTGCCACAGATTTATTAATACCCGGCAAGTATGTACTGATGGTAAATGTTCAGGCTACACCGAACCTTGTTGGAGTTTACGAGTTATCACCAACTTATGAATGGCTTGATTTAAGTGCATATAATGGTGTTATCCAACCTATTGATGATCAGGATATACAAGTAAACTTTAATACAGCAGGTTTAGAAGAAGGTACTTATAATGCTACTATAAAAATTACTCATGACGGTCAGAATGTTACCAAGGGATTGGTTGAGATACCTGTTACCATGCATGTTTATCCTCCCTGCCCAAAACCTGTTGACCTTACTGTTGATAATATTACCCAAACCAGTGCTGTGTTGAACTGGACTGCTATTGGTGAAGAAACTACCTGGAATTTGAAATACGGTGATCCGGGATTTGATCCTGAAACTGAAGGCACTTTTGTTGGAGGTATTGCCAAGCCTTATCTGTTAGAGGGTCTTAATCATAGTTCTGATTACGCATTCAGAGTTCAGGCAGTTTGTGATGATAATGAATTGAGCGATTGGTCGCTGGAAAAGAAATTTTCAACATTATGTGGAGCTAATGAGCTGCCTTTTGTTGAAGATTTTGAAGGTGTGGGTTTCCCACCAAAATGCTGGAATATTTATGATTTGGATGGTGGCGGCACACAATGGGTAGTATTGTCAGCACAAAATCACACTCCCGGAGGTTCAAAATCAGCTTATCATCAATGGGCAAGCGGTGATCAGGATGGATGGCTTGTAACTCCACAGATCCAACTTCCTGAAGATCTTGATATTAACCTTTCATTCTGGTCATTTAATTTATATCCAGGCGATTATGGTCAAAATTCAGTATTGATCTCAACAGGTTCAGGAGATCCTGACGATGAAGAATTTGAATTGTTATGGAGTCCTGAAACAGTAACACAGCCGTGGGAAGAAACTCTTATACCTTTAACTGATTATGCCGGCGAGGTTGTTTATATTGCATTCAGATATACCGGAGATAATGCTCATGGATGGTTTGTTGATGATGTACAGGTTTTTGTTCCCGGAAATGTTGAGGGCTATGTAAGCGAAGCCACTTCGCCTAAGAATCGTACACCTATTGAGGGAGCAAGGGTATTTACAGCACATTATGAAGCTTTTACTGATGCAAGCGGGTATTATAAGCTTGAAGGTTTACCTGCAGGATTTTATGATATTAGTTGCGAAGCCCAGGGTTATTTTACCAGTGTAGAAGAAAACTTTGAGATTGTTGAAGATGATACCAAATCATTGAATTTCACGCTTGATTTTGCTCAGATTGCTGTTGATCCTGATGAGTTTGATATTGTATTACCTCATGAATCTATTAAGATTGAAAAACTTACTATTTCAAATCCTGGTGGAACCGGACCGCTTACATGGAATGCTCAGATCTCGTTTAATTATAAAAGAGATTCATATCAACACTTTAATTTTAGCTCAAATTACAATAATAATTTTAAAACGGATGCACTGTTAAGTGGTAACTCACATACTGCAGCTACACCAACGAGAGAATATTCAACATGCCCTGAAGGTTCATTATTTGGTTTTGAACCTGATTTTGAAGATTGGGCTATTGTTACATCAGAAGAAGATCCCGGATATGTTGCATTTCAATATTTCTCAGATGTTAGTGGACTTATTGGCGGTATCACATTCTGGGGTGGTAATTTAATTTACGACGGCGGATGGAACGCATGTAACGATGAGGATCCAATGCCTTTTGTAATTGAATTTTATACTGATGATAATGGCGTGCCGGGAGATTTTGTTACTTCTTTCTCAGCTTCTATTTCAAGAGTTGACACCCAGATTCCAATTGGCGCTTATGGTAATTTTTATCTTTATAGTTTAGAGTTTGATGAAGCAGTGGCTCTTTCCAGCGGATGGGTTGCCATTCAGGGACAAACTTCTACTCCCGATTGCTGGTTTATGTGGGCTGGAACTTATGAAGGTGTTGGAACCCCATATCTGCAATGGGATGGAGAAGGATTATCAGTAGGTGATTATGCTCTGAGTATGTGTCTTACTGAATTTGTAGGAAGTGATGTATGGCTCTCACTTAACAATTATAGCGGTGTTATCCAACCTAATGATAATCAGGATATACAAGTAATCTTTAATTCATCAGATTTGGAAGAAGGCGATTATCATGCCACAATCAAGATTAATCATGATGGTCAGGAAGTTGGTAAAGGGCAGGTACAGGTACCGGTTACTATGGGTGTATATCCGTATTGCCCTAAACCTAAGGATCTTACTGCAATTTTGGTCAATCCTACAGCTTTTGACCTTGGATGGACCCCAATGGGTGAAACCTCAGTTTTCAATGTTTTGTTAACAGATGAAGAGGACTTTGTTATTGGTGGTGAAATTCAGCCTTACGACAGCTTTGAGGGCATTGAGGATAATCCGCTATTTGTTGAAGACCTTGAACCCGAAACAGATTACTGGTTCTACGTACAGGCTGATTGCGGTGAAACAGAATTCGATGCGCCAAAAGTTAACAGGTACTGGTTAGATATAAATACACAAGGTGACATAGGTCCTGCTAATAGTGGTGGTACTGCCAATGAAATCGGTGAAGACGGAACATGGTATTTTTACAATGATCCTGAAACAGAACAGTCATGGTATAGTGTATGGTTCTATAATAATTCGCTTGATATGTATGGCATGAACAAAATGAAGATGGGCTTTTATGTTCAGAAAGGTGTTCCTTTTGGAGCAGCGAATGTGAGTTTTGCAGTAAGTTATTCTGATCCTGAATGGGATCCTGAAACACCTGAATTCCCAATGCCGGATGATGAAGAATTCATTTTGAGATCAACTTTAAACGGACCTTATTCAGTTACAGGAACAGCAACAAATAAGCAATGGTTTGAACTGGAATTTGATATTCCTGATTATAATCCTGAATGGATCTCGGTTAACATTTTTGGTAGTAATATCAAGATAGATAATACAACTTGGACAAAACCGAGTTCAGATATAGGACTGGATGAATATTGGGATATTAATGCAACGGGTTGTGGTATAATTGTTCATGAAAGTTTACCGAAAACAAAGAGCGCATGGGTAGGACCTAAGAAATTCACTACTCTGCCACTTTGCCCGACACCAACTAATCTTACTGTTTCTGATATCACAACTACAAGTGCGGTATTTGACTGGGATGCAGGATTTAATGAAACCACATGGAATCTGAAATACTATGAAGTTGGAGTAGGTGATACAGTTTTTGCTAACAGTATTACCAAACCCTATCCGTGTACTGATTTGACTCCAAATACTAATTATGCATTTATGGTTCAAGCTGATTGTGGTGGCGGAGATGTAAGCGCTTGGGCAGCTCCCAAGGCTTTTTCAACTCCCTGTGAAGCATATCCTCTGCCATTTGCTGAAGATTTCACAGATATAGCTACTAATTCAATACCGGAATGCTGGACAAGAGATCATACCAATTGGGGTGTTGTTGCTTCTGCTAATGCTGGCGGAACCTCACCTGAAATGAGATTTAACTGGTCGCCTTCACTTGATGGGTTATCAAGGTTGATAACTCCACCAATATCTACTGAAAATGCCAGTGAATTTATGATATCATTTGATCAGTATTTAAATGACTTTTCAACATACACTGGTGAGTATATTGCAATTGAATATTCAATTGATAATGGTGATAATTGGGTAGAGATTTGGCATTTTGATTGTGAACAAAGCATTCCCGCAACATTAACTGAGATTATTTTTGAAATTCCGGCTAAAGCTGATAAATTTTTAATTGCATTTGTATTTAATGGTAATAGCTATAATATTAATTACTGGTATTTTGACAATATTGTAATTGACGTAGCTCCTACCTGTTTCAAACCTACTGACCTCGATGTGACAGATATAACTCAAAACAGTGCAGTTTTGGGCTGGACTCCGGGTGGTAATGAAACAAAATGGAATCTTAAGTACGGTGAGCCCGGATTTAATCCTGAAACGGAAGGTACATTGATTTCTGGTATTACAACTAATCCTTTCCTTCTTGAAGGTCTTAATTCAAGTACAGCTTATGCATTCAGCGTTCAGGCTGATTGTGGTGAAGGAGACGTAAGTTTCTGGTCAGTGAAGAAGACTTTTGCAACTTTATGCGCTCCCGTTAATTTACCATATATTGAGGGCTTTGATAATGTTACAGCACCTGCTATTCCTCATTGCATGACGGTGACTGATGATAATGGAGATGATAAGTTATGGGTAACATCTACTTCATATCCAAGATCTACACCCAATAGCATGTATATGACTTATAATACTAGTCTAGCTATGAATGACTGGTTCTTTACTCCTGGTTTAATTCTTACCGGTGGCAAGACTTACATAGTTGAGTTTTATTACCGTGGCAGTGGTGCGAGCTTTCCGGAAAAACTTGAGGTTAAGTGGGGAACAAATCCAAATGCAGCAGGAATGACAGGAGAACAGATTTGGAATAATTCAAGCATTACTAATTCAGTTTATGCTTTAGCAACTGCTGGATTTACCCCTGATGAAGATGGAGTTTATTATGTGGGTTGGCATGGATATAGCGATGCAGATATGTATTATCTTTGTGTTGATGATATAAGTATTACAGCAGCAGAAGAACCAGGTCCTCCACAGAATCAAACTGTTTCCGGTTCATTGGCAGATTGCTATGACGCACTTGAAGTAATCACCATTGAAAATGCTCAGGTAGAAGAAGGAAATATTGCTGAGTTCAGAGCCGGAGAAACTATAAATGCTACTGACTTTACAGTTGAAGAAGATGCTGTAGCATATTTGTATGCCGGTCAGAATATTGTACTTGGCGAAGGTGTTCATGTAGCTCAGGGTGCTGATTTCCTTGCCACTATTATGGATGAAATTACATATTGCGAACAAGCTGCTACTATGGTTACAGCAAAATCGGAAGAAATTGCACCTGCTGTTATTACACCTGCAGAGATGGATGCAATGTTCACAATATACCCGAATCCTACTACCGGACGCTTTACATTGCTCATGAAAGAAGCTGATGAATCTTCGGTGATCAATGTTGAAATATTTGGTTTGATGGGCGAAAGAGTATTGCAAACACAGCTCTTTGGCCAGAATCAATATGAGTTTGATCTGTCAGGCAGTCCTAAGGGAGTGTATATTGTTCGCGTACTTAACGGTAAGCAGACAAGTATTGAAAAACTGATCAAACAATAGTTCTTTATCAGTAAATACTGAATAATCAAAAACCCCGCCGCAGGTTTAAAAAACCCGGTGGGGTTTTTTTAATAAGTCGCTTCGAGAACCTCAGCACCCGGAGTAACAGCCCCCATAGGGGCGGAATATTGGTAGTAAGAAATTGTACAAATCCCATTATTAAGCCCTGTAAGGGCGGAATAACTCAGCATCCGGAGTAACAGCCCCGTAGGGGCAAAATATTGGTAGTAGGAAATTGGACAGATCCTATTATTAAGCCCTGTAAGGGCGGAATAACTCAGTGCCCGGAGTAACAGCCCCGTAGGGGTGGAATATTGGTAGTAAGAAATTGGACAAATCCTATAACTAAGCCCTGTAAGGGCGGAACAACAAATGAATAATGGATCCCGAATGATTAGGGAGAGAATGTTATGAATTGGAACGGGCTTTAGCCCGTTTACTAAATTTGATTAATGAAACTTTATCACAGCTTAAGTTTTTTCTGGTAACTTTGCCAAATAAACCATGAAATTGTGAAGACGGCAAAAAAGGAAAAAATTGTTGAAACCCCTTTAATGAAACAGTATTATAGCATCAAGGCAAAATATCCTGATGCAATGTTGCTGTTCAGAGTTGGTGATTTTTATGAAACCTTTGGCGAAGATGCCATAAAGGCTTCAAAGATCCTTGGCATTGTACTTACCCGCCGTGCCAATGGTGCAGCTTCATACGTTGAGTTAGCAGGATTTCCTTTTCATGCTCTTGACACCTATTTGCCAAAACTTGTACGCTCAGGTTTGCGTGTTGCTATCTGCGAACAGCTTGAAGACCCTAAGCTTACAAAAAAACTGGTTAAGCGTGGTGTGACTGAATTGGTTACTCCGGGAGTTTCATATAATGATAAAATCCTTGATCATAAGGAAAATAATTTTCTGGCAGGTATTCATCTCCAGCCAAATACCTCAGGGATAAGCTTCCTGGATGTTTCAACAGGCGAATTTTTTCTTGCTCAGGGTTCAAACGAGTATATTGACAAACTGCTGCAAACTTTTCAACCCAGCGAGATAATTGTTCAAAAAAATAAGCGCCACCGCTTTACCGAATTATTTGGCGATAAATTTTATATCAACACTTTCGAGGACTGGGTTTTCACTTTCGATTATACTCATGAACTGTTATTAAAACATTTTAATACCCTTTCATTGAAAGGCTTTGGTGTTGAGGTTCAGAATCTTGGCATCATAGCAGCAGGAGCAGCCCTGCATTATCTGGCTGAAACACATCACGACAAGGTTGAGCATATCAGCAAGATATCACGTATTGAAGAAGATGATTTTGTATGGCTCGATAAGTTTACTATCCGTAATCTGGAGCTGATACATTCAGCTAACGAAAATGCCGCCACTCTGCTCAATGTGATGGATAAAACGATTTCGCCAATGGGATCACGCATGATGAAGCGCTGGATACTACTACCGTTAAAAAACCGTAAGCCCATCGAAGAAAGACATGAGATGGTGGATTATCTGATACGGAATCCTGAGGTAGCTAATGTGTTATTACAGCAGATCAAGATTATTGGTGACCTTGAACGTTTGATCTCAAAAGTTGCGGTTCGCCGTGTAAATCCTCGTGAAACGGTTCAGTTAAAAAAAGCACTGGATGCTTTAATTCCAATAAAGAACACACTTGCAGCATCTGGAAATGCGGCTTTTGAAAAAATTGCCGAACAGCTTAATCCATGTAGCCTCATTAGTAACAGAATTGAGAAAGAACTTCAGCCTGAACCGCCGGTGCAGGTTCAGAAAGGTGGCGTTATTGCCAGCGGGGCAAACAGCGAACTTGACGAATTACGCAATCTGCTGACTTCGGGTAAGGATTATCTGGTTCAAATACAGCAGCGTGAAGTTGTTAATACAGGTATTACCAATCTGAAGATCGGTTATAATAATGTTTTTGGTTATTACCTTGAGGTTACCAATGCCCATAAAAATAAAGTGCCTGCTGAATGGCATAGAAAACAGACTCTGGTAGGTAGTGAACGCTATATTACTGAAGAATTAAAGGTTTATGAAGAAAAGATCCTTGGAGCCGAAGAAAAGATCCTCGCTCTGGAACAGCGGTTATTTGATGAACTGGTATTTGCTTTATGTGATTATATTGAGCCGGTACAGTTAAATGCTTCGCTTATTGCCCGTCTCGATTGTTTATTGTCGTTTGCCGGAATAGCTGTTGAAAATAATTATGTAAAACCTGTAATGAGCGATTCATGGGTTATAGATATAAAACAGGGCAGGCATCCGGTAATTGAAAAGTTTATGCCTACCGGCGAGGAATATATTGCCAACGATGTATATCTTGACCCTGACACCCAGCAGATTATAATAATAACAGGCCCTAATATGTCGGGGAAGTCTGCCCTGCTCAGGCAAACGGCTCTTATTGTGCTAATGGCTCAGGCAGGAAGTTTTGTGCCGGTTAAGGAAGCAACTCTTGGCGTAGTTGATAAAATATTTACCCGTGTCGGAGCTTCTGATAATATTTCATCAGGCGAATCAACCTTTATGGTTGAGATGAACGAAACTGCAAGTATACTCAATAATATTTCGAGCCGCAGCCTAATACTGCTTGATGAAATAGGACGGGGAACCAGCACTTACGATGGTATATCCATAGCATGGGCAATAGTGGAATATCTGCATGAGCATCCTTTGTTTAAGCCTAAAATTTTGTTTGCTACTCACTATCACGAACTTAATGAGATGGCATTATCATTCCAGAGGATTAAAAATTTTCATGTAGCCGTAAAGGAAATTGGGAATAAAGTGATCTTTCTCCGAAAACTCACTCCCGGCGGCAGCGAGCATAGCTTTGGTATCCATGTAGCCCGTATGGCAGGTATTCCCGCCAGTATTATTGAAAGGGCAAATATGTTGCTAAAACAGCTTGAGCAGTCGCATAGCCATGAAAGCATCTCGAAAAAAGATGCTAAAAAGGGAAAACCTGCCAAAGATCAGTATCAGCTTAGTTTTATTCAGCTGAATGACCCTTTATTGGAGCAGATCAGAGAAGATATTCTTAATATTGATATTGATACTCTCACTCCGGTAGAGGCGCTGATGAAGCTTAATGAGATAAAGAAACTGATAGGAAAATAAACCAATGAACTGATACTAAATATTATCGCCAGATTTCTTCAGTATTGCACAAAGTAATTCCTTAGCCCTGAAAAGCCGGGCTTTAACAGTACCCAGCGGTATTTGCATTTCATCGGCAATTTCCTGATAGGAATATTCCTGAAAATACCTGAGTTCAATCAATTTTCGGTAATGAGGCTTAAGGCGCCCAACGATATCGTGTACAAGACTGCTTTTCTGCTTCCTAATAAACTCTTCCTCAGGGCTGGGCTGCTCACATTTAAGGTCAGGAAATAAATATATATTGCCGTTGTCATCTTTAAATGTTTCGTTAATTGACAAAATATTGTGTTTAGACCTTCTTTTATGATCGATGAAATTATTATTTGCAATTTTAAACAGCCACGTGCTGAAAGCAAAATCCGGCACGTATTTATGCAGATTCCTGAAGGCTTTCCCGAAAGTTTCAATTGTTAGATCGTTGGCAATATCCTCGTCATTGATCTTTTTAAGCATCATTTTATAAATCCGGTCCCAATACAGGTTCATAAGTTCAGCATAGGCTTTCCGATCGCCAATCACCACAGCGGCATGAATCAGTTTCTGATCACGCTTTGAAGAAGCACTATTTGGTTTTTTCCTTACCATTTTTTGCTTTTAAATGCCATACCCCACAATACCAGCAAAGGATTGAAAAATGTAAAAAAGGGATCTGACACCGGCGAAAATAAGAATAAATAACCCTGGTTCAGTTTTTTACTGCAAAAGCCTAAAAGTATTATTCTGTTTAATAATCTGAAACCATGTATGCTAAGGATAACAGGAAGGAAAATTTTGAAATAAATGAGAGCTATGAGCGAACAGTAATATAATAAACCACTTAAAGCCTGTAATCCTAACAGGTTTTTTTTCAATGGTTTATAATAGCTGCCGGTTGAAAAATGCCTGCGTTTTTGCCATATCCAGGCTTTGAATGTTTTTTTAGGCTCAGAGATCACATGTGCTTCAAGGTTAATGCAAATGCGCGTATTGGTTTTAGTGGCGGCAGATTTTATAAACAGATCATCGTCGCCCGATTGGATTTTATAATGGCTTATGAAGCCATTATGCCTGAAAAACAGAGACCTTGTATACGAAAGATTCCGCCCCACACCCATATATGGCAAACGTGCCAGTGCAAATGAAAAATAGAGTGTAGCTATCTGAAAAGTATCAAAACGTATCAGCAGATTAAGTAATCCGGGTTGTTTTTCATAAGGGCTGAATCCAAGGATTATTTCACTGTTTTCATTATAAGCTGCTTGCATTTCTCTGATCCATTGGTCAGAATCCGGATAACAATCAGCATCGGTGAGAAGTAATATCTCGTTTTTAGCAGATTTGATACCAACTGAGAGAGGAAATTTCTTACTTCGGAAAAAAATCACACTTTGTTTAATATGAACAGCTTTTAGTCTGTGATATTGTTGTGAAAAAGCGGTAAGAACCTCTTCAGTATCATCATCAGAAGCATCGTTAACCACAATCACTTCAAAATCAGGATAGTCCTGTGTCAGAATAGCAGGAAGATTGTTTTTGAGCTTGATACCATCGTTATGTGATGCAATTACTACTGAAACAGGTTGAAGAGTGTCTGATCCGGGTCTGGATTTATAAAAAGCCAGACGACTGTAGAAAAACCAGTAATAAAAAATCTGGATCAGAAAAGATATCAGAAAGACAATCAGCAGAATAAGAGTGAGTGTTGAGAGTTCCTGTAGAAATTGCATATATGGGAATTTATATCTGCAAAATTATCCAAATGATTTGAAAAGAGAGCATAGAAAGCCAGAAGACGGCACTTTTATTTTTGTCAGGAAACTATTTAGCCCGATGCTTATTAAAGACGGTTAACATAATTACTCTATTTTTGGCGTCAATTCTTATAATTATTTATGCAATTCAAACTAATTGACAGAGATTCCAAAAGTAGTGCTAGGGCAGGTATCCTGACCACAGACCACGGAATTATTGAAACTCCGATATTTATGCCTGTTGGTACTGTTGGCTCTGTAAAAGCGGTTCATTTCAGGGAATTGACTGAAGATATCAAAGCGCAGATAATTCTTGGCAATACTTATCATCTTTTTCTCAGACCCGGAACAGCAATAATAAAGCAGGCAGGCGGATTGCACCAATTTAACGGATGGAATGGTCCGATATTAACCGATAGTGGCGGATATCAGGTTTTTTCGCTTACTGACAGGCGTAAGATCAATGAAAATGGTGTTGTTTTTCAGTCCCATATTGATGGTTCGAGGTATGAATTCACCCCTGAAAATGTTATTGACACCCAGCGAATGATAGGCGCTGACATTATTATGGCTTTCGATGAGTGTACACCTTTTCCCTGCGAGCAATCATATGCTGCTCAAAGTATGCATCGTACTCACCGCTGGCTCGAAAGATGTATTTCTCAGTTCAATGCTACTGAGGCTTTGTATGGTTATTCCCAGACTTTGTTCCCGATTGTTCAGGGCAGCATTTATCATGATCTGCGTAAAAAATCGGCTGAGTTCATTGCTGCTTGTAATGCTGAAGGCAATGCTATAGGCGGATTATCTGTTGGCGAACCGATAGATATTATGTACGAAATTACTGCCCTTGTCTGTGCTATCCTGCCTGAAGATAAACCCCGTTATCTTATGGGTGTGGGAACACCGGCTAACATACTTGAAAGCATTGCCCTTGGTGTTGATATGTTTGATTGTGTGATACCAACCCGCAATGGACGTAATGGCATGATATTCACACATAAAGGGATCATTAACATTAAAAACGAAAAATGGAAAACAGATTTTACCCCCCTCGATCCCGATGGCGATTCGTTCACTGATAATGAATATTCAAGGGCTTATCTCCGGCATCTGTTCATTTCGGGCGAGATGCTGGGACCAATGATAGCAAGTATCCACAATCTACGGTTTTATTTATGGCTGGTTGAAGAAGCACGCCGTAAGATAATTGAAGGGAATTTCAGTTCCTGGAAATCAAAAATGGTAAATACACTTTCAAACCGCTTATAGTATGTTGCTTTAGATTTGGTTCTCCTGTAATATCTGATCAAATAAAGATAGAATTTCATCAAGCGAATTGAAGGTCAGCAGTTTTAGTCTGTGGGCTTTAAAGTGTGGCAGCGTTCTGAAATATCCTGAATAATGTCTGCGCATTTCCAATATAGCCCGCCTTTCGCCTTTTAGTGCCACTGAATTTATCAGATGGGTCCTGCATACCGATATTCTTTCATTTATATCAGGTGCATCACTAGTTTCGCCCGAAGTGAGAAAAGTTTTTATTTGTTTAAAGATCCAGGGGTTTCCTATTGCTGCTCTGCCTATCATTATCCCGTCAACACCAAAATCATCAAACATCTGTTTTGCCTTTTGCGGGCTGTCAATATCGCCATTTCCTATTACCGGGATCTTCATTGCCGGATTGTTTTTTACTTTGCCAATCAAAGTCCAGTCCGACACACCTTTGTATAATTGTGCCCTGGTACGTCCGTGAATGATTATTGCAGCAATTCCGCAATCCTGGAGCTTTTCGGCAATTTCAACAATGTTTTTTGATTGTTCATCCCATCCCAGCCTTGTTTTAACGGTTACAGGCAGATTTACAGCATTTGTCACTGCTTTTGTAATGTTTATCATACGCGGGATATCCCGTAATAAATCAGCGCCGCCGCCTTTAGAAACGACTTTTTTAACCGGACAGCCAAAATTAATATCTATTGAATCCGGATCAGCCTCTGCTGCAAGTATGGCTGCCTGGCGCATTGCTTCAGGATCATGACCAAATATTTGTATTGCCACAGGACGCTCAGTTTCATCAAAATCAAGTTTGTTAAAGCTTTTAGCAGCCTTACGGGTCAGGCCTTCGGATGATATGAACTCGGTAAAAACCATGTCAGCACCATATCCCTTGCAAAGTTGCCTGAACGATGAGTCGGTTATATCTTCCAGAGGGGCTAACAGTAAAGGTTGAAAGTCCAGATCAATGCTTCCTATTTTCATTAATTCTTTACTTTAGGATCGTTTTTCAAAGATTTTTTTAATCTCAATAATGCTAAATAAAACGGTTTTATTAAGAAAATAGTTGATTTACTGATAATTATCAAAAAATTCCAATTAAAACAGGATTTTAAGTTAAACCATTATTTATAATAGCATTAGTTGCATAAACGCCATTTAATCAATGGGTTATAAGCAGTATTACAATTTGATTTTTATTGCAAAGTTACATTAGGTTTGTAAAATAAAAAATTTCATAGAGTATCAGTAAATCAAAAAATTATATATTTGCAGCCCTCAATAAAAAATTTATTATCAAATCATTAAAACAAAGAAATTATGACAAAGGCAGAAATTGTTGCAGAAATTGCAAATAAGATCGGGGTAGAAAAAGTTGCTGTTCAGGAAACCGTTGAAGCTTTTATGGAAGCTGTAAAGGGCTCACTTATTAAGGGCGAAAATGTTTATTTACGTGGTTTCGGAAGTTTTATTGTTAAGAAAAGAGCTGAAAAAACCGGAAGAAATATTTCGAAGAATACAACTATAGTTATTCCCGCCCATAATATTCCTGCATTCAAGCCGGCTAAATCCTTTGTTAATGAAGTAAAAGCCAATGTTAAATAAAACTTTTAAAAAGTTAAACAATTTAAATTATGCCCAGCGGAAAGAAAAGAAAAAGGCACAAAATGTCGACTCACAAGCGTAAGAAACGTTTAAGAAAAAATCGCCATAAGAAGAAATAAGAGTAAGGAGTGGTGAGTTAAAGCGGTAATTCACATTGCTTTAACTCACTACCTTTTTCTTATTCTTTTCCCTATCCCTAAATTTTACCGACTTTATTGTATAGTTGGCTTTTCAGTTTGCAGGAAAATCGTAACACTTTAATAAGTGGTGAATAAGGAATTAGTTATTGATTCAGATTCTTCGGAAGTTAGCATTGCATTACTTGAAGACAAGGTATTAGTAGAACTTAACAAGGAGAAGAGCAACAATAAATATGCTGTTGGCGATGTCTATCTTGGAAGAGTTCGGAAAATAATGCCCGGACTGAATGCTGCATTTGTTGATGTTGGCTACGAAAAAGATGCCTTTCTACATTATCTCGATTTGGGTGCTCAAATAAACTCACTTAACAAGTTCGTTAATCTTGCCATTGAGGGAAAAGTTCAGAGTAGTTCCCTTGCTAGGTTCAGCATGGAACCCGATATTGATAAAGGCGGTAAGATATCATCGGTGCTTAGTCCTAATCAAATTGTACTGGTTCAAATAGCAAAAGAACCTATTTCAACAAAAGGTCCGCGAATTACTTCTGAGCTTACATTTGCCGGGCGTTATCTTGTTATGGTGCCGTTTTCAAACCGGGTTTCGATATCTCAAAAAATAAAAAGCCCTGAAGAAAGAAATCGCCTGAAAAGACTGATACAAAGCATCAGGCCAAAAAACTGCGGAATTATTATTAGAACGGTTGCTGAAAATAAAATGGTAGCAGACCTGGATGCTGATTTGAAAAATCTGGTGCAGAAATGGGGAAATATTGTAACCAGACTTAAAAAGGCACAGCCAACACAGAAAATCATTAGTGAAATTGATCGTACTTCAGCTATTTTACGCGATATCCTTAACGAATCGTTTAATAGTATTTACGTAAATGATGCTGATGTTTATGAGGAAATTAAAACTTATATTAAAAAGATATCACCTGACAAGGTTGATATTGTAAAGCATTATAAAGGTAAAACGCCGATTTTTGAAAATTTTGGTATTGATAAGCAGATAAAGAATTCGTTTGGCAAGATTGTAACAATTAAAAGCGGTATTTATCTCATTATTGAGCATACTGAAGCCTTACATGTGATTGACATTAACAGCGGACATCGTGTAAATGTTGACAGCACTCAGGAAGCCAATGCATTATCAGTAAATATGGAGGCTTCTGCTGAGGTTGCACGGCAGTTGAGATTACGAGATATGGGCGGGATAATAGTTGTTGATTTTATTGATATGCACCAGGCAGCGCATCGTCGTGGGCTTTATCAGAAACTCAAGGATGAAATGTCGAAAGACCGCGCCAAACATTCAATATTACCTCCCAGTAAATTTGGACTTGTTCAGATAACACGTCAGCGTGTCAGACCTGAAATGACAGTTCAGGTACATGAAAAATGTCCTGCATGCGATGGTACTGGTAAAGTGAAATCAAGTATCATTCTGGTTGATGAAATTGAAAATAACATTCATTATCTCATTAAGGACCAAAATGAAAAATATCTGAAATTAGCTTTAAATCCCTATGTTCATGCTTTTATTACAAAAGGTTTTATCAGCCGGCGTATGAAATGGTTTCTGCGTTATGGAAAATGGATAAGGCTCAGTTCAATGTCGTCACATCATTTTCTTGAATATCATTTTTTCAACAAAAACGACGATGAAATCGTTTTATAAAGTGTATCTGATGTACGCTTTCGTATTCTTTTGTAACTTATTAAAAATCAATTATAATAAATGGATATTGTTGTAAGCGGGATTCGCCCTACCGGAAATTTGCATTTGGGTAATTATTTTGGAGCAGTAAAAAATTTCATTAAAATGCAAAACGAGCATAAATGCTATTTCTTTATTGCTGATTATCATTCTTTGACCACACATCCTACCCCTGCCGACCTTCATGGCAATGTGAAAAATGTTCTGGTAAATTTCCTTGCTGCAGGTTTGGATCCCGAAAAAGCTACTCTCTACATTCAAAGTGATATTCCTGAAGTTACCGAGCTTTATTTACTACTGAATATGAATGCATATCTTGGCGAATTGGAGCGGGTAGCTTCATTCAAAGAGAAAGTCAGAACTCAGCCTGATAATATAAATGCCGGTTTGCTGACTTATCCTACCCTTATGGCTGCCGATGTTCTCATTCATAAAGCTGCCAAAGTGCCGGTTGGTAAGGATCAGGAGCAACATCTTGAAATGATGCGCAATTTTGCGAACAGGTTCAACCGCATGTATAAAGTGGAATATTTCCCTGCTCCGGTAGCTTTCAATTTTGGCGAAGAGCTTATTAAAATTCCCGGACTCGATGGAAGTACAAAAATGAGCAAGTCAGAAGGTGATTATAATGCTATTTATCTTTCTGATGAACCTGAAGTCATTCGTAAAAAGATAATGCGAGCTGTTACCGATGCAGGGCCAACAGTTGAAAATCAACCCAAACCCCAACCTGTTGAAAATTTGTTCCAGTTGATGAAAGTGCTTTCAACTACTGATACCTATGAACATTTCAACAATCTTTATAATACCTGTCAGATCCGTTATGGTGATTTGAAAAAGCAGCTTGCCGAAGATGTTATAGTGTTTACACATCCGTTTCGTGAAAAAATAAAAGAATTATTTGTAAACGACAATTATCTGCATAAAGTAGCCAGCCTTGGCGCTGAAAAAGCCCGCGAAAGTACTTCACGTACTATCAGAGAAGTGAGGGAAATAATCGGATTCAAAGTGTTCTGATTATAATTCAAATGCCATCAAAAAAAAAATATCTGAAAAGCGCAAAACACATATCAGATTATTTTTAAACCGGAGTTTTACAAGTTGTTTTTGTGTAATTCCGATTCGATCCGGAAGTTCAGATGATAATCTTTGAACTTTTGTATGATCAAACCTTTTTTAATCCTCATTGTTTAAGTTCAGAGTTCTAATCATTTTAAGCTTACATGATTAAAAAGGTATTGGTCGCAAACCGTGGCGAAATTGCTGTCAGGGTTATGCGCTCCTGTCGCGAAATGGGTCTGGTAACAGTTGCAGTGTTTTCTGATGCCGACCGTAAATCCCTGCATGTACGTTATGCTGATGAAGCTTATCATATTGGCCCGTCACCATCAGTACAAAGCTATCTGAACATTGAAAAGATAATTGAGGTGGCTAAAAAATGCGGAGCTGATGCCATTCACCCCGGTTATGGTTTTCTTTCAGAAAATAAAAAGTTTTCGCAACGCTGTGCTGATGAAGGTATAATTTTCATAGGACCTTCGCCTCAGGCAATTTCGGCTATGGGTGATAAGATCACAGCGCGTAAACATATGATGAAGGCAGGTGTTCCTGTGGTTCCTGGTACAGAAAATAAAATTACCAGCGAAGAAGAGGCTATTCAGACTATTACGGAAATTGGCTTGCCGGTGATGATAAAAGCTTCGGCTGGTGGAGGGGGCAAGGGTATGCGCCTGGTTCATAAAAAAAGTGAAATAGTTTCGGCTATCAGGGCTGCACGTTCTGAGGCTCATACAGCTTTCGGCGATGATGCGGTTTATATTGAAAAATACATTGATTCACCTCATCATATTGAATTTCAGATCCTTGCCGATAAGCATGGGCATACCATACATTTGTTTGAGAGAGAATGCTCAGTACAGCGCAGACATCAGAAAGTGATTGAGGAAACACCTTCGCCTCTTCTCACTCCCGAAATTCGTGAAGAAATGGGACGTCATGCAGTAAATGCCGCTAAAGCAGTTAATTATTATGGTGCAGGAACTATCGAATTTATTGTTGATGATAACCTGAATTATTATTTCCTTGAGATGAACACCCGCTTGCAGGTTGAGCATCCGATCACTGAAAGGGTTGTAGGTGTTGATCTTGTTAAAGAACAGATCAGAATTGCAAATGGAGAGCATCTGAAACTGAAACAGGAAGAACTCAGGCAATTCGGACATGCTATTGAGTGCCGTATCTATGCTGAAGATACAAACAATAATTTCATGCCCAGCCCGGGATTGATACGCCATATTTCTGAACCACTCGGTCTTGGTGTCAGGTATGATGGTTATGTTTACGAAGGTTATGAGATACCTATTTATTACGACCCGCTGATATCAAAACTAATTGTCTGGGCTCAGACACGGGAGGAAGCCATACGAAGAATGCGAAGGGCATTGCATGAATATAAAATAACGGGTGTGAAAACTTCGATAAAGTTTCTGGCGAGAATAATGGATATACCTGATTTTAAAAATGGAACCTATAATACTCATTTCATTGAAAATAACAGTGATATCCTTTTTCAGGATCCGTATTGTGGTGAACGCTGTGAGACTCTGGCAATAATCTCTACATTCATTGATTATCTGGATAAGATAGAAATGAAAAAGAATGAACAGGCATCGCGTAACAGCGTTAGCAACTGGAAAGAATCCGGAAAAAGAAAAGCCCTGAGAAACTGATATTAAGCCTTATGTTTTAATTGCAATAGAAGGCATTATCAAAAAAAGAAATTAACTCCTTTAAATATCTGGAACAAAAAATAGCGGCAAAAGAGAATGAAAACAGAAATAAATATAAATGGTCGTACTGCTCTGGTTGAATTACTACAGCGAGAAGGTAACCATGTAAAGATCCGGGTTGACGAAGAAATTCTTGAACTCGACCTTGCCAGGGTTGGCGATGGCGTTTACTCAGCCTTGCTTAATGATAAATCGTACAATATTGAAATGGTGAATACCAACAGCAAACGGCATTATACTGTAAGCACCTTTTATAATACCTATAATATTGAGATAATTGACCCGCAAACCAAATATCTGAAAAGTCGTGAGGGTGCTATTGATGAAGCCGGTGGGGATTCCATTGTTAGTCCAATGCCCGGAAGAGTAATAAAGATACTTGTTAAAGAAAAAGAGCAAGTGCAGGCAGGGCAGACTGTTATGACAATTTCTGCAATGAAAATGGAAAGCGAGTTCAAAGCGCCTCGTGATGCTGTGGTGAAAAAAATAAATGTTAATGAAGGCGATGTGGTGGATGGAAACCAGGTTATGATGGTTTTTGAATAAGAAAGGGTTCTGAAATTTATTTTCCGAAATATAATTTGAGTTCAAAACCGGAAACAAAAATTGAAAAATACTGAGTTATGATTACACAGGACGAATTTTACAAACGTTTTGAGAATAAGGAAAAAGAAGCTTTGCTTGGAGGTGGTGTTGAAAGAATTGAAAAACTGCATCAATCAGGCCGCCTGACTGCCCGTGAGCGTGTTGATATTTTATTAGATCCGGGTAGTTTTGTGGAGCTTGATAAATATATGACTCACCGGACATCCGAATTTGGTATGGACAGGCAGAAAATTGCCGGCGATGGAGTAGTAAGTGGTTATGGTAAAATTGATGGCCGTCTGGTATATGTTTTTGCACAGGATTTTACTGTTTTTGGTGGTACCTTAAGCCGTGCCAATGCCGATAAAATTATTAAAGTCATGGATCTTGCCATGAAAATGGGTGCTCCTGTCATTGGGCTTAACGATTCAGGAGGTGCCCGTATACAGGAAGGAGTTCAGAGCTTGGCAGGCTATGCTGATATTTTTTACCGTAATGTGAGAAGCTCAGGTGTAATACCTCAGATATCTGCTATTCTTGGGCCATGTGCCGGTGGAGCTGTTTATTCACCTGCAATAACTGACTTTATTTTTATGGTGAAAGATACCAGCTATATGTTTGTAACAGGTCCTGATGTGATTAAAACAGTTACTCACGAGGAAGTTACAAAGGATGAACTGGGCGGGGCTATGACCCATAACTCAAAAAGTGGTGTTGCTCATTTTGTTGCACCTACTGATGAGCAATGTCTTATGATGATACGTGAGCTGATGGGATTCTTGCCATCAAATAATATGGAAGATCCTCCTGTTCAGGTAAGTGCAGATGACCCTGACCGTGAAGATGAAAAACTTCAGACATTGGTGCCTGCCGACCCCAACAAGCCTTACGATATGAAAGAACTGATATATACTGTTATTGATGATGGCAACTTTTTTGAGGTAATGCCACATTATGCACAGAATATGGTTGTTGGTTTTGCCCGTCTTGACGGACGTCCGGTAGGGATAGTGGCTAATCAGCCGGCTGTATTGGCAGGGGTTCTGGATATTAATTCTTCAATCAAGGCTGCAAGATTTGTTCGGTTTTGCGATACTTTTAATGTTCCATTGATAACATTTGTTGATGTTCCGGGTTTTCTTCCCGGTACTGCTCAGGAATTTGGCGGTATTATAAAGCATGGAGCTAAATTATTATATGCTTTCGCTGAAGCTACCGTGCCCAAGATTACTGTGATTACTCGCAAAGCTTATGGTGGTGCCTACGATGTAATGTCGAGTAAACATATTGGTGCTGATGTGAATTTTGCGTTTCCGGGTGCCGAAATTGCAGTAATGGGACCTGATGGGGCTGTTAATATTTTATATCGCGAAAAACTTGATGAAGAGCAAAAGCAAAAGGCTGTTGAAAATTATCGCGAAACATTTGCAAACCCATATAAAGCTGCTGAACTTGGTTATATTGACGAGATCATTTATCCCCGACAGACCCGCCGTAAACTTATTCAGGCTTTGGAAATGACCCAAAATAAAGTTGATAGCTTGCCGGGTAAAAAACACGGGAATATCCCTTTGTAAAGCTTCTGCCGAAAATAAACCGGACTTTTTTATTACTTGATATATTGGAATAGCGGTGTTTCGCAAGTACATGAAAATATGAATTCAGGGGTTCATATCATTCAGCACGATTTTTCGTAATAGCCTGATTCATTACTATGATGTGAGTTTTATTTTTTTAATCTCGGATCAAACCTGAAATACCTGCGCTCAATTAATTTAACTCTTGAATATTCCGGATGCCTGCAATTTAAAATATAGTTGTGAGAGGTATGTATAATACAACTCGGCACTTTAAGGGCTATAGTTTTGCCTTCTTTGATCCAGTTTTCTCCAATATCAGTTAAAATAACAGGAGCAGGATATGAACTCCAGTTTTTAGGCAACTGCTCAATATTAATTATGGTTATTGAATCATCTGGGATTTCAATAGTAAGGATGTCCAATTCCGGAATTAATATTGGCGGAGTGTTTACAATTACTTCCAAAAGAGCGATTTCTTTATTTTCTCCTGTATAAAGAACCGGTATTCCTTTTTTATTCCAACGTCCGCCGTACATGGCTGCACCATAGCCACTCAGGTCGCCTGCATATTTTCTTGCTGTGATCCTGTAAACAAGCATAATTCACTAACTGTAAACACCATGCTCAATTCTTCCCAAAAGGTCTTTGATCTTTGAAACACCACCCGGTATATCAATCAGCTCTTTTGGCTCCATACCTCCCATAGCTTGATTTGGCAGACCCAGCCATTTAAAGAAAATATCCCGGTTTCCAAATACTTCCTCACCGTAAATAAACAGATCAACAATTTCAAATAGTTTAACCGAGAAATTCCTTTCTAAATTTTTGTTCGCTTTAAACCAACGATACAGAGTTGGTTCAGAAATATCCAGAAATTGAGCAACAAGCTCTTTTGACAGGTTGAAATATCTGCTGAAATTCAATATAACACCTACATTTATTCCTTCATTGGCATTATGTATGAAATCGAATGGGCTTTCAATTTCAACAGGGATATTTTCCTTTCCGAGAATTTCAGTGAATTTCTTATAATGTTCTGTTGTTATTTCTTTTTCTCCTATCATTTGATAATATATTTTATTATATGAACGAAATTTTGAATGATTTTGTTTCATTAAAACCGCTCATTTTTTGAAAAAGTGAAATTTTTTAACTTATTGCCAATAAATCAACACTCATATTATACCATTTGTATTTACAAAATAGTCCAGACTGTTTTGTAAATCTACAATTGCCAAGGCTAATGGTTTAAATATACAGAGTAATCGAGCAGAGAGAAAATTGGTCTGTTATATTTTCCATTAGGTGTATTCTAATCCTTAATGCACCTCACACTTAGACCGGAAGACTTGTTGCTAAAGGAGCGCTCCACACGGCTGTTAGAGTGGAACATAATCAGGCACTGGACAGTCGAATATGAGGCATCAGTAGAACTCCACCAGAAACCGTTGGACCCAATGTGGAAGAAACTTCCAAATCTACTACGACAGTAGCCACCTGGAAGCGCCGTAAATCCGGTCTCGTTGGTTGCACCGATGTTTGGACTATACCAATGCGTTGTACCGGTTTCTTTCAGCTTACCACCAGCTACGTTTTCGCCACCTAGATAATCAATTAATTGTGTCCACTCTTCATCACTTGGCAAATGCCAGCCTTGAGGGCAGGAAATGCAAGCAGCAGACCAATTATATAAAACACCATAAGTGGTGTATTCTTCTGTTGCTTTGGCTGCGTTTACATTCGTACCTTCATATCCATAAACATAATAAAATGCTATGGTATCTGAACCTGTATCAGATTCCACAACGCTTGGTAAATATCTTAGGTTTTCTGCCATCCATACCTGATCGCCTATGGTTACGGTTTGGTAAATATTACCGTCGCGTGTGTCAGTAAAACCTTGTTTTGTTTTAAAAGAAATAGTACTACCATAACCCGTTCCTTTGCTATTTGTAGCATAAGCCCGTACATAATATGTTGTATTAGCTCTTAAGCCTCTAATATTACTTACAAAAGAACCTTCGCCTGCGCCGTCTTCAGTTTTACTATCATTTATGGTGGGTATTGGGTTTGTACTCCAGCATACTCCTCGTACTGTTATAGTTGCACCTCCATTGGAACTAATATTTCCGCCACTGATTGCAGTAGTCATAGTAATTTCTGTTACTTCTTTAGTGGTTAAAACCGGTAAAAAAACTGTCGCAGCCAGTGTAGTAAAAGATAAGGGATTGCCATATCCTGTTCCTTTGCTATTTGTAGCATAAGCACATACATAATAAGTTGTTTCAGGTATTAAACCTGTTAAACTACTGATAAAAACACCTTCGCCTGTGCCGTCTTCAGTTTTACTATCTTCAATATTGGGGGTTGAATTTGTACTCCAGCATACTCCACGTACTTCTACCGTTGCATCACCTTCAGATGTAATATTGCCTCCACTTATTGCAGTATTCGATGTTACGTTGGCAACGGCTATTGTTGTCAATACAGGTATGCCTGTATTGTTACCTCCATTATTGTTGTCATCATCCATTTTGCAACTATTTGCAAAAAAGATAAATGATCCTATAATTAATAATGGGCAAACCAAAAAGCTTATTTGTTTTCTCATTTCAGTTAAATTTAATTTATAATACTCATTTATATTTATCTGTCTTTTGTACTGTATAAATTTTGTTGCTACATCTATTTCAATGAACGCTAAAATTTCTGCTCTTATCTGCGTGGCGGATTTATTTTTCAAAAGTTTAACCAAAGCATTTTACCCATCATTCTGGCAAACTGGATGTTATATGTGATTATCTTTGTTTTTCAAGTACTTAAAGTATAGATTGATAAGTTTAATTGTCAATTCAAATGGTTTTTGTCCTATTTTATTAAATTCACTTGTAGCGCTTTTTTGTCCTTCAACTTTTTTTGATGTGTGGAATCCTATATTATGCCTAATTTTTTTTATTGATTCTTCTATTTCACTCCAATTTCCAATGATTTCTTTACGTAATTTCTCATTTTCAATATTTTTGAAGGTTATTTTTTTTATTGATTGTGCATTTTTTTGGTCGTCAAATAATGAGTACATTGAAGATAAAAATAATATTAACATATTTTCTTTAGAAAAGTCCTTGTTAATAGTATACTTTTCTCCAAGATTTGAGCATATTAAATTTTTGTAAATATCATATATAGAAATAAATCTGGCTATTTGAAATATCATTGATTCATTCATATTATTAAAACTATTCATATCGTTTGTTTTATTAATAATCACATACAACTAATAAATACCCGTACAAAGTTATAACTTTTTACCGATTTTATTTCTGTTTCACATTTTATCTGCCAAACGATCAATCGTGCTGTGTAAAAGGTCAACTGTCCTTTTGCTTAACTGCCGGTTTATATTTCCCGTTTTCCTATGTCAGTCTTAAATATTTAGTTTAAGAGATATTATTTTTCTCTTACAACATAGATGAATGTTGGAAAATGGTCGCTGAAGCCGCCCATGTAATTATCGCCTACATGAGTGCGTAGCGGATATCCGGAATACTGTCCTTCGGTTTGAAGTAAATATCGTTTATTAAAAACTCCGGCTCTGAGGAACTGATAAGTATTTTCTTTTTTCGATAATAATGTCTGGTTTATAATTATCATATCAAACAGGTTCCATGAGTCACGATATGCAAGTGAGCCAATTCCTTTCTGATAGAACTCGAAAAACGGATTATAAAGTTCGCCGGGTTTAAGTTTATCTTTTTTCCGTCCGGCTTTCAGATGTATCTTTACACTTTCGTTTACCGGATCATCATTTAAATCGCCCATAAGCAGAATATGTGCTTCAGGATTTGCAACCATAAGTGAATCAATGATCTTACGGTTTAATTGAGCAGCAGAATTACGCAGCGGGCGTGATTTACGTTCACCACCAATACGCGATGGCCAGTGATTTACAAGCACATGCATCAATTCGCCATGAAACAAACCACTAACCAGTAACACGTCGCGGCTGTAGAAATTTGTTCTCCCTTCAGGGATAAACAGATTGGGTTTGCTTGACAATAGATTAAAATATTTTGGCTGATACAGCAGCGCCACATCTACTCCTCTGCGATCAGGAGAATCGTAATGAACTATCTGATAATTACGGTTTCGAATTTGTGGGTCATTGACCAGATCTTCCAGAACAGAACGGTTCTCAACTTCAGCCAGTCCTATTATCGCAGGTCCGTCAGGTGTAATATCAGTTCCAATATCACTGATGACTCTGGCAATATTTGAAATTTTTTCCCAATATTTTGCACTGTCCCATTTTTTACTGCCCAGAGGTGTGTATTCAGTATCAAAAGTGTCGGGGCTGTCAATTGTATCGAAAAGATTCTCAACATTATAAAAAGCTATACAGGCAACTGTGGCTCTTTTATCCTGAGATTTAGATGTTTGGGTATATGTGACAAAGACTACTAATAATCCGGTTAACAATAAAAATATTATTTTTTTCATATCAATGTGCTTTTTCATAAAATCATGAATGAGCAAAGATATTGTTTTTCATTTAGTGCTGCGACATTGCACTTCAATTTGATAATACTGCAGTAATTAAAAATCTGTGTGTAATGCTTGATTTTGAAATTTTGCTTTAATTTGTACTGAAATTTGGCATCTGATAATAGTTCAAACACAAATTATTGTTTCTGTCTTACTTTATAATTAATCCACTCCTATATTTCTATATATCATGAATAAAAAGCTATTGTTTTTTCTTATGGCATTATTGCCATTTTATGTCATATACGCACAACCCCTATCATCTGATGACCAGCAACCTGGTTCAGTTACAGGAAGGGTGCTGGAATCTCAGATCCGTCAACCATTAACTTCAATTATTGTAAGTATTGAGGGGCGGCAGGTAATAACCGATCATGAAGGGAAATTCACAATCTCGGGTTTGAGGCTCGGTCCTGCTGAAATCGTATTCTCAGGAGCAGGGTTTATAACTAAAACGTTAGATATTGAAGTAAAAGCCCAAACCCGGCTTGATGATGTATTTCTGATAGCGGATCTTACCGAAACTGAAAAAATCCCTGAAATCAATCTTGAAATGATTGATATGGACGACGATGCCAAGGCACAGAATATTACAGGCTTGCTTCATTCCACTGGCGATATTTTTCTTTCTTTTGCGTCTTATACTTTTGGTCAGGCATGGTTCCGAAACAGGGGGTATGATGCTGAGTTTACACCCACCTATGTTGGGAACTCAATGATAAACGATGCTGAAACTGGTCGTACATTGTGGGCAATATGGGGCGGGCTTAACGATGCTACCCGTAACAGTGTTTCTACTAATGGTCTGGAGCCCACAAATTATTCCTTTGGAAGCATTGGCGGAGTTTCCAATATTATTACCCGTCCTTCACGCCAGCGTGTTCAAACTAAGTTTACCTATTCAGTATCAAACAGAAGTTATACTCATCGTCTGATGTTCATTCATTCCACAGGTTTGATGAATAATAACTGGGCTGTAACAGTTAGTGGCTCAAGGCGTTGGGGTAACGAGGGATATATCAGGGGAACATTTTATGATGCATGGGCTTATTATCTGGGTCTTGAAAAAAAGTTTAACGATAAACACTCTCTTGAATTCACTGCTTTTGCCGCACCTGTCAAACGAGGTATGCAGGGTGGCTCGGTACAGGAGATTTACGATCTGCTCGGAACCAACCATTACAGTCCAAACTGGGGATTTCAAAACGGAGAAGTACGAAATTCAAGGGTTAGGACTATGAATCAACCGGTAATGATCCTGAACCATTACTGGAAATATAACAGTAATACCGATATTACCACCACTGTGTCATACATGTTTGGCAAAACCGGGACAACTGCTTTAAACTGGTACAACTCAGCCGATCCCCGCCCGGATTACTACAGAAAGCTACCAAGCTGGTTTGCTGATACGATAGTGAAAAATGCAGTTACTGAAACATGGAGAACCACTAGCGCTGTTAGTCAGATCAACTGGGATGACTTGTATCAGGCTAATTATCTTTCGCGTATGGAAGGCAAACAGGCACGGTATATCATTGAAGACCGTAGAAACGACATGTCGAATCTTAATCTGAATACTGTTATAAATCATCGGGTAAACGAAAATATTACCATCAACAGGGGTGTAGAGCTTTCAAGTTATACGGTAAGCTATTTTAAAACAATTGATGATCTGCTTGGTGGCGAATTCTGGGTTGATATTGACCAGTTTGCCGAGAGAGATTTTATTGGTAATGATACTATAATCCAAAACGACCTTGATAATCCAAACCGTATAGTTAAAGAAGGTGATATGTTTGGTTACGATTACAAACTAAGACAGCAGGTTGGGAAATTGTGGCTCAGTAGTGTGTTCTCATACCGTAAGATTGATTTCTTCGTTGCAGCACAGCTCTCTTCCACAACATTCTGGCGCGAAGGATTTATGCGTAACGGACGCCATCCTGAAAAATCGCTTGGAGAATCGCATAAATATAATTTTATTGATTATGCCTTAAAAGGTGGTGCTACATATAAATTCACCGGAAGGCTTTTCCTTGAAGGAAATATGGCATATATGACCCAGGCTCCGTTCATGCGTAATGCTTTTGTTTCACCCCGAACCAGGCATGATGTTTCTCCAAAACTGGTGAGTGAAAAGATATTCAGTTCAGAAGCGAGCCTGCATTTCCGTGCTCCAATGGTAAAAGCCAGATTGACAGCCTATCATACGGAGTTTAAAGATCAGAATCAGATACTTAGTTTTTATCATGACGATTACCGTACTCTGGTCAATCATATTATGTATGGTATTAATACCACACATCAGGGTGTTGAGTTCGGAGGCGAAGCATACATGTTTTATGATCTGTGGTTACAGGCTGCCGTAAATATTGGTAATTACCGTTATACAAATCGCCCCCTGGCTACTATTGCCTTTGACAATGGGTCGCGTCCTGATACAACTGAACTTGCTTACCTCAGGAACTTTTTTATTTTCGGAACACCACAAACAGCGGCAGCACTTGGCATTAAATGGGTTGGTCCCGGATATCTTTTTGTTAATGCAAGTGTGAATTATTTTGATGATATTTATCTGAGCTTTAATCCAGAGCGCAGAAGTCAGGGTGCTATTGAAAATTTGGGAGAAGACGATCCAAGAATTGCAGAAATTACCCGTCAGGAAACGCTTTCCGGTGGTTATACTGTTGATGTTTCGGTGGGTAAATCATTCAGGATCAAGCGAAAATACTTTTTGCAGCTTAATCTCAGTGCCAATAATTTGCTAAACAATAAAAAAATTAGTACCGGAGGATATGAACAATTAAGATTTGATTTTCAGGAAAAGGATGTTGATAAATTTCCTCCCCGCTATTTCTATATGATAGGAACTAACTATTTCCTTAACGTTGCTGTAAGATTTTAACGAACAAATAATTAATAAATAATTCATAATAAGAAACACCATGAAAAATATCCGGAAAATATTTATCGGACTTTTGCTGCTTGGAATTGCAACATACTTTGCAGCTTGCGTAAAAGGCGATTTTGATGAACCGCCTGTTTATATCCCAAAAGTTGATTTTAATTCCAACATTACGATAGCTGCATTGAAATCTTCCTATAAATCGTTAAAACAGATTGAAGAAGATATCATTATTCAGGGTATTGTTGTAGGGAATGATGAAAGCGGTAATTTGTTCAAAAAACTCATAATTCAGGATAGTACTGCAGGTATTGAGCTGGCGCTGGACAAGACCAATCTTTACAATGAATTCAAGCTTGGACAGTGGGTTTTTGTCAAATGTAAGGGTATGTACATTGGCGATTACAATAAACTCATTCAGCTTGGGTATCTTTATGAAGGCTCAATAGGACGACTTCCGGAAGTATTTATGTCACAACATATTTTTCGCGACAGCCTTCCCGGAAAAGTTCCTGAACCACAGTTAACTGAACTTACAGGTTTAAATACGTTTCTGGTAAGTCAGCTAGTGAAATTTGAGAACATCACCTTTGTTGATCCCGGAAAAGAATGGGCACCTCAGTCGGCAGATGCTACAAACCGTTCAATTGTTGGCACTACTATGGTAGTAAGGACCAGTAAATATGCTAATTTTGCCAGTGAGCTGATCCCGGCAGGCAGCGGTACAGTTACCGGGATTTTAAGTATTTTTCAGAATACCTATCAGCTTACTATTCGCGATACCAGTGATTTAAAGAACTTTGGCGGCACAATTCCCCCACCTCCCACAGGTGGTGATGGTACAAAAAAACATCCATACACTGTGGCACAAGCTGTAGAAATGCAAGATGCAACACCGAATATAATTGGTTTTGTAAAAGGTTTTATTGTAGGATCGGTAAAATCAGGTGTAACAAGTATAACATCAGCCGATGATATTGATTTTTCGCCACCTTTCACTTCAGCAACTAATGTGCTGATAGCTGATGAAGCCGGTGAAACCAATTTTATGAATTGTGTTGTTGTAAATCTTCCGGAAGGTACCAGCCTTCATAGCGATGTTAACCTTCAGGATAATCCGGATAATAAGGGGAAATGGCTTAATGTAAAAGGTACCCTGAAATCTTATTTTGGTATTGCAGGCTTGCTTGAAAGTAATGGAGAAAGTGAAGATTTTGAGCTTGAAGATGGAGGAGACAGTGGCACTCAGAATAATCCTTATGATGTTCAATCTGCAATTGAAAAACAAAACGCATATCCTTATGTAGTAGGTTGGGTGAAGGGTTATATTGTTGGTTCTGTTAAAAAAGATATAACTTCAATTTCCTCACCCGATGATATTCATTTTGCGCCACCTTTTACTTCTGCAACTAACGTGTTGATTGCTGATGATAAAAACGAAACCGATTATACGAAATGCGTAGTGGTTAATCTTCCAGCAGGAAAGCCTTTGCGTTCGGAAGTAAATCTTTTAGATCATCCTGATAACCTTGGTAAATGGCTGAAAGTAACAGGTACTCTCCGAACTTATTTTGGAATTGCAGGCTTGCGTGACAGTAATGGAGGAAGTGAAGATTTTGAGCTTGAAGATGGGGGAGGCAGTGGAGGAGAAGATTATTTGTTTGTTGAAGATTTTAAAGAAGACCTTGGAACCTTTTCAACATATAGTGTTACTGGCGATCAAGTTTGGGAATGGGCAGATTTTGATAGCGGATGTGCTAAAATGACTGGTTTTGTTGATGGAACACATTATGAGAATGAAGACTGGCTCATTTCTCCGCAGATATCTCTTAGCGGGCAAACAGGTGTTAAAATGAGCTTCCGCGAAGCAATTAATCATCTTACAGATTATGATCACCTGAAGGTTCTAATTTCAACAGATTTTAGCGGATCGGGTAACCCAAATACTGCAACATGGAATGAGATAAGCGGTTTTACACGTGCAGCCGGTAATAGCTGGACATTTTTTGAAACCAATGAAGTCAGCCTTGCAGCTTATGAAGGGCAAAACATATATATCGCATTTAAATATACTTGCTCAAGCAGTGCTTCGTCAACATGGGAAGTTGGTAAAATGATGCTTAGCGCAAACAGATAGTAAGGTATTAAGGAAATGAAAAACAGCCATCAGAAGCAAGCGGACTGATGGCTGTTTTTGTATCAGGATAAAGATCCCTGATTTTGATTATTTCTTTTTAGCCTGAGCAGCTATAGCATCCATAAGTTTTTTCAGTGTTTCAGGATCAGCTAAAAACTCATCTTTCACAAGGTTCATATTTTCGTCAAACTCAAAGACATAGGGAATGCCTGTTGGAATGTTCATTTCCAGAATATCCTGATCACTGATGTTTTTCAGTACTTTAACTACTCCCCTCAGGCTGTTTCCATGAGCTACAACCAATACCTCATTATGTTTTATCAGAGCTGGCCTTATTTCGTTTTCCCAAAATGGAAGCATACGCTCAATAGTATTTTTGAGGGCTTCAGTGCCTGGAATTTCTTCAGGTTTAAGGTCTTTATAGCGTGGGTCATATTTCGGATGCCTTGGATCGTTTTCATCAAGTGCAGTTGGAGGAATATCGTAACTACGGCGCCAAAGAAATACCTGTTCATCCCCGTATTTCTCGGCAGTTTCTACTTTATTCAAACCCTGTAACATTCCATAATGTTTTTCATTCAGCCTCCATGTACGGTGAACCGGTATCCACATCAAATCCATATCATCAAGGATTACCCAGAGTGTACGTATAGCACGTTTTAGCACTGAGGTGTAGGCTACTCTGAACTGAAACCCCAGTTCTTTCAATTTTTTACCGGCTTCATGAGCTTCTTCAATTCCTCTTGGAGTAAGATCAACATCAGTCCAACCTGTGAAACGGTTCTCTTTATTCCACAAACTTTCACCATGTCTGATCAGAACTAATTTTTTCATGTTGATTAAGTTTTATAATTATTTTAGCAATTTATTAGCTGATTTATTTTTTAAGAGTGCGAAATTAGTCATTTTGTCCGTTTGATGTTAAAAATCAAAATTACTTTTCAATGTATTTCAGCGGTGCTCCCGGATTATTAAAGTTATTCATGCCATCAGGTTTGGTATGGCAGATCCCGACAAAAGACAAGAGCCTTTATCTCACTTTTGACGATGGTCCTGTGCCCGGCGTAACTGAGGAGGTTTTATCGGTATTAAAGGATTTTGATGCAAAAGCTACTTTTTTCTGTGTAGGTGATAATGTACAGAAATATCCGGAAATATACAAAAAAATCCTGGAAGCCGGTCATTCAACAGGAAATCATACATTTCATCATTTAAATGGCTGGAAAACTTCTGATGAAGAATATTTCGAAGATGTAAAGCAATGTGCGGAGCTTGTTGATTCAAAGCTGTTTCGCCCTCCGTATGGTCGTATTACCCGAAGTCAGGCAGGATATTTATCAAAAAAATACAAAATCATAATGTGGTCAGCATTGGGTGGTGATTTTGACCCGAAAGTCAGTGCAGAAAAATGCATTGAAAATATTTTAAAATCAGCCCGTGAGGGTTCAATCATCGTGTTGCATGATAATCAAAAATCAGCTCAAACAATGTTGAGGGTCTTGCCACAGGTTTTAAAATACTACAGCGATAAAGGATTTCAGTTCCTGCCTTTGTGATCCCATTAATATAGCTGATCTTCTACATCGGGTCAACATCAGTAATTACCCTGATTTGCTTATTTGATGTGGTTCTCATGAAGTCTTTAATTATTTCTGAGATGTGTTCTTTGTTTCGTGCAAGATTTTTATCACGACTTAATTTTATAAGGATTTCTTTAATAAAATAATTTTTGATCCTCGAAACCACCGGATATTCAGGACCAAGTACCTGCTTTGGGAAGACTTTTTTAAGTTTTCCGGCAAGTTCATAAGCAGCAAGGTTTAATGGTTCAGGCTCTTTATGTTTTAACGAAATTTTCAAAAGACGGCTAAACGGCGGATAATTGAATATTTGCCTTTCCGCTATCTGGTGCCGGTACATACCTTCATAATTGTTCTCAATTACAAAATTAATAACCGGATGTTTGGGATTACGGGTTTGAATTATCACTTTACCCTGTTTGTTTTTTCGTCCTGCGCGCCCGCTTACCTGCGCCATAAGCTGATAACTACGCTCAAATGAACGGAAATCCGGGAAACTTATCATGTTATCGGCACTTAAAATACCGACAAGGCTGACATTATCAAAATCAAGTCCTTTACTTACCATTTGAGTACCAGTGAGAACATCAGTTTTACCGATTTCAAAATCAGTGATTATTCTTTGGTGTGCAAATTTGCTGCGGGTGGTATCAATATCCATCCTTGCAATACGGATATCAGGATATATCAGGGATAACTCCTCTTCAATTTTTTCAGTTCCAAACCCAATGAGGTTCAGCTCTTTATTGTGACATTTCGGGCAATGCGGCGGTATTGGCTCCTTATATCCGCAATAATGGCATCGCAGATGATTTTCTTTTTTATGGTAAATAAGTGTTACATCGCAATGGCGACATTGAGGCATATAATGGCATAAATTACATTCCAGCCTAAGAGCAAATCCACGCCGGTTCTGAAAAAGAATAACCTGTTCGTTGCGCTCCAGAGCTTTTTCAAGTTCATTTATCAACGCAGGTGTAAAATGGCTTTTCATCTGTTTCAGACGTGTAGCTTCTTTAAGATTTACAACAGAGATCTCAGGCAACATCATGTTTCCATAGCGTTTTTCAAGCGATACCAGCACGTACTTTCCTGTTTTTGCGTTAAAATAGCTTTCAATGGCAGGTGTTGCCGAGCCTAATAAAACCTTTGCATTATGTTGTTTTGCCAGATAAATGGCAGCATCGCGTGCATTATAGCGGGGGCTTGGATCATATTGCTTGTATGAAGTATCATGTTCCTCATCAATAATTATCAAACCCAGTTTGCTGAAAGGCAGGAATATGGCAGAGCGTGCGCCAAGTATGACACTATGGGAAACAGCCTGCCCGCCAGCAGCAGCCTGCCACGAAGCTACTTTATTCCATACTTCTGCTCTTTCGGATTCACCAAATCGTGAATGATAAACACCAGCAACATCACCGAAAAATTTTCGCAAGCGCGAAATTATCTGAGTTGTAAGTGCGATTTCCGGCAACAGATAAAGAACCTGAAATCCGGCTTTGAGTGTTTCTTCAATAAGTTTAATATAAATTTCGGTTTTCCCGCTTGAGGTTATACCATGCAGAAGCACAGGTTTTTGATTTGTGAAATGTTCCCTGATCTTTGTAAATGCCTCCTGCTGATGTTCAGTAAGTTCTATATCAGAAACTGACTGCACAGCTTCATGTTTATCCAGCCTTGATACATTTTGTTCTGTTACTTCAAGCAGTCCTTTTTCAACCAATGAACGCAAAGCTCCATCAGCGCTTTTAATTTCAGAAATCAATAACGATTTTGGAATACCATTTTCGGGATGGTTTCTCAGATCAAGATAATGTAACAGATTGATTAATATTTCATACTGGCGTGGAGCGCGTCTTTCAAGGTATTCTATTATTGCCGCAAGTGCATTTTCGTCATCGCGGTATATCTGAGCCAGATTATAGAATTTCTCGGTTTTTGAAGTATAACGTTGTATCATGTCTTCGTAAATCCTGACAGCTTTTTTTTCAATCAGAGAATTGATCAATGGGATAACCCGTTGCTGTTCTGTGATTTGAGAAACATCTGAAATGCTGAGCTCTTTTTGTTGTTCAAGTACTGTAATTACATTGTATTCACGCTCGTTAAACCTGCTGTAATCACGATCAAAATCAGGATCAAGGCTTATGCGACTTTCGCTGCTGAGCTTCAATGCCGGTGGAAGTGCCGCATTCATCACTTCTCCCATCGAACACATATAGTATTCTGATAACCATTCCCAGAACACAAACTGCCTGATGTTAACAATAGGTAGCATATCCATCTGAACCAGTATCTCTTTAACGGATAACCCCGGATTTGTTTCATGAATACTGTGAACCAGAGCAGTGTATAACTTTTTTCTCCCAAACTGTACCACTACTCTTACACCGGCAATTAGGGTTGATTCCATTTCAGGAGGAATTGCATAAGTGAAAAATCCCGGAATTGGTAAAGGAAGTAAAACGTTGGCATATTTGCCCGGAAGTAATGACATAGTTGGTGAAAATGCGATTTTATATTCCTAACGACTAATCTTGTCAGGTAAGAGTTTTACCGGATTCAAAATTAAGCCAAAAATTCAATAGAATGCGATTTTAAAATAAAATACTGAAAATCGGGTTTATTGATATTGATTCATGTTTTGTTGGACCAGCAGTTGAATTTTAATCAATGATGGTTTTGGAATAATTTCATATTTGTATGATAATGAGTAAAATACTAAAGATATTACATGTTTTGTTTTTTGTGAGTTTTATTCTGGTATCCTGTCAGGAGGCTCCTGTTCCAAAACCCCGTGCATTCTTCAGAATAGCACTTCCTGAAAAACATTACATAAAATTTGATTCTCCTTTTCCATATTCTTTTCAATATCCTGAATATGCTCTGGTTCGCCTGAATCCTTCTTCGCTGTCAGAACCATATTGGATGAATATTGATATTCTCCGTTTCAATGCTAATATTCATCTTAGCTATAAAAAAATTGACAATAATCTTTCATCTTACCTTGATGATTCACATAAGCTGCTAACAAAGCAAATTTCAAAGGCTACGGGTATTCGCGAGGATATGATTATAAATACTGACGCCAAAGTTTACGGAACTATCTATAATGTAAAAGGTTC
This sequence comes from Bacteroidales bacterium, assembly GCA_012522795.1. Taxonomy (GTDB): domain Bacteria; phylum Bacteroidota; class Bacteroidia; order Bacteroidales; family JAAYJT01; genus JAAYJT01. Next base: position 36,355 of record JAAYJT010000012.1, read on the forward strand.
GGGGGTAGCGTCGCCATGTCAGTTTTTTGTTACTGACAGTACCCGGCATTTTTTAAGAGGGGCTTTATATTTCAATGTTATTCCAAATAACGATTCCCTGGCTCCGGTAATTGATTTTCTAAAAGAAGATATTCAGTATTTACTTTCAACCCTTACCTGGAACTAATGCTATGTTATTGATATTCAGGATTTAGGGCTATGAGACTAATGATCTGATAAAATCAGGATTTTTAGTTTAGGTTTTATTATAACAGCTTTGTGCTGCCAGCCAGGCAGTTGAAAAAGCTAATTGAAGATTGAATCCACCCGTAGTTCCGTCAAGATCAATGACTTCGCCGGCAAAATACAAACCAGGCATTAGTTTCGATTCCATTGTTTTGGGATTTATCTCGCTGGTATCAACACCACCGGCTGTAATGATAGCTTCTTTAAAACCCGGATGTCCCTTGATATCAAAACGGAAGTCTTTCATCAGCAGCAATATTTTTTTGCGTTCCTGTGAGCTAAGCTGATTACATAATTTTTCTCTGTCAATTTTTAATAATTCAATAAAAATCGGGATAAGTTTTGAAGGCAGCCAGAGCTTGAAAATATTTCCCACTTGTTTTTTCCCGTGTGTATTGATATCACGTAATAAACGTGCATCAAGTTTTTTCTCGTTAAGTGCTGGTTTCAGATCAATACCGATTTCCACTTTGTTGTTTTTCATATGCATTTCCACAACAATACGACTTAGCGTAAGTATAACCGGCCCGCTAAGTCCGTAATGTGTAAACATTAGTTCACCAAATTCTTCAGCGATCTTTTTTCCATTAACCCAAACTATTGCATTTATGTTTTTCAATCCCAGACCCTGTAGTTTTTCAGCAGTATCTCCATAAGTGACCAGAGGCACCAGGGCAGGCCTGACTTCACTTATACTGTGCCCTGCCTGAATTGCCAGCGTATAGCCATCACCAGTGGAACCCGTGGCAGGATATGATCTCCCTCCTGTACAAATAATAACAGCCTTTGAGAAAAAGTCTACATCCTTTCCGTCAATTACGGCTCTTACTCCATTTATCCCGTCATTTCCGGTCAATAATGATGTAACCCTTGTATTATATCTGATTTCAATATTCTTTTTCCCCATCCATTGCAATATTGCATTCAATACATCGGATGCATTATTACTTATAGGGAAAATACGCTTACCTCTTTCAGTTATAATCTCAACACCGTGATCATTAAGGATTTGAAGAATATCATCAATAAAAAAAGCATCGAAAGCATATTTCAGGAATCGTCCTTTAGGAAAAATGTTTTTAAAGAAAACTGACTGTGGGGCATCATTCGTGATATTGCATCGTCCTTTTCCGGTAATTAAAAGTTTTCGTCCGGCACTTCTCATTTTTTCAAGCAATAATACCCGTGCGCCCAGATGAGCAGCCCTGCCGGCAGCTATCAGCCCTGAAGCACCAGCTCCTACAACAATTACATCATATTTTTTTTCTGAATTCACCTGATAACAATGTTTAAAACTTGTACAGGCAAAAGTAAAGCTTTCGTTACAAGGAAAGTGGCAAATAACAGCAATAAATTTTTATAATTAAGCCCGAAATATTACCTATTGGAAAAATATAACAGACCAATTATACCGGATGGTAAAATATAACTGATCAATTATACCGGATGGCAAAATATAACAGACCAATTATACAGGATGGCAAAATATAACAGACCAATTATCGCTCCGCTCAATTGTTCTGAATGTTTTAACCACCGGCATTAACGATTGTAATTTACAAAACAGCTTGGACTATTTTGTAAATACAATTCGTATAAGTATTTTTGGCTTCAAATACCAGTTAAGATTTAATTTTAGAACATAATATGCCATATACCTATGAATATTCGCGTCCGGCAGTAACTGTTGATATCATTGTGTTAAGAAATGCAATGACCCAGGTTTTACTTATTAAGAGGCTCTTACCTCCATTTGAAAACCAATGGGCTTTGCCAGGTGGTTTTGTTGAAATGGAGGAAACACTTGAAAAAGCAGCCGAAAGAGAGCTGGAAGAAGAAACCGGAATTACAGGAATTTCACTTTCGCAATTTCATGCATTCAGCGATCCTGATCGTGACCCGCGTCACAGAACAATATCGGTTGTTTTCTGGGGTGAAGCCGGACAGGACAAATACCTTACAAAAGCTGGTTCAGATGCCAAAGAAGCAAAGTGGTTTGAAATAAACAACCTTCCTTCTCTGGCTTTTGACCATGATAAGATCCTCCGGAAAGCTGTAACTGAGTTGATCAACAGAATGTAAAGCCAGGCCGGATTTGAAGCGATTAAGTTTGCTGGGCAATAATGTCTTACATTACTTCAAGCATAGCATTAACAATATTTCTTGCGCCAAGCTCAATATCAGCAATGCTTGCATCCAACATATAGCATGGTGTTGTAAACACATTATTCTTCTTATCAAAAACAACTTCTCCATGCGTGGTTTTTATGTGCTTTGATCCCATTTTGGCAATAGATTCTGCCGTTTCGGCATCATCACCAATAGTTACTTCCACATCGCCTAAAAGCCTTGATATCAATGCCGGAGCAATACATAATGCACCTATTGGTTTTTTCAGTGCATGGGTTGTTAAAACAGCTTTTTCAACATCGGAATTTACTTTACAGTCAGGACCATCAAAGGCAAAAGTGCAAAGATTTTTAGCAACTCCAAAGCCACCCGGAAATATTAAAGCATCGTATTGCTTTGCGTCATATTCTGCCAGAGGTTTTATGTTCCCTCTTGCAATACGAGCTGACTCAACAAGTACATTGCGCTTTTCGGGCATTTCTTCACCGGTAAGATGATTAATAACATGATGTTGCATGGCATCGGGTGCAAACATTTGATAATCGGCGCCTGCCTTTTTAACAGCCAACATGGTCATAACGGCTTCGTGGATCTCGGCGCCGTCAAAAACACCACTTCCTGCGATAACAATTGCGAATTTTTTCATAGGTATGAGTATTTGAATATATATTTGTATTACTTTTCAGGCTTCAAAGTTACAAAAAAGAAAAGAGAATTAAATTATAAAATTGATGTGTCATGTGTGGACGATTCTCGCTAACCACTGATGAATACTTATTGAACGAGCGTTTCAGGCTGGCCGGAGGCATTGAGCCTTATGTAGCAAGGTATAATTGCGCTCCCACACAAAATCTTGCCGTCATCGTTGCCAATGAACCACGGCAATTACGTTATTTCAGGTGGGGTTTGATACCATTTTGGGCAAAAGATGAAAAAATTGGAAATAAAATGATAAATGCGCGTGCTGAAAGTATAACAGAAAAGCCATCGTTCAAACATGCCTTTAAACAACGCAGATGCCTTATTCCGGCTGATGGCTTTTATGAGTGGAAAAATCAGAACGGAAAAACACCATTCAGAATAAAACTGAAAAACGATCAACCCTTTGCAATGGCAGGAATATGGGAAGCCTGGAAAAACCCTGAAAATTCAACAATTTATTCGTTTTCGATTATTACTACTGCTGCAAACGAGCTTTTGCAAAGTATTCATGAGCGTATGCCGGTGATCCTGCGACAGGAATCGGAAGAAATATGGCTTAACAGTAATAAGCAGGATGAACTTTTAGCATTGCTAAAGCCTTATGACCCGAACCAGATGTATGCCTATGAGATATCAAAACTGGTAAATTCCCCTTCAAATGACAACCCTGCTGTATTACTTCCGGTGTAAGAATAATAGATCTGGGTTCACGACAAGATGATAACTGCAATAAGTATGTTTTAATGCTTTTAGATTCAGATAAGGCATTGTTAGTTCTCAGGTGATCATAAGATTACAGCCTCGCATATCACTTTGATCAAAACGGCCTAAGACTTCAAAACTGCCATTATGATCTGTTCTGCCCAGATCCTGAGTAGAAATAAAAGCGCATGAATTAATATTGGCAAGGTCAATTATGTTGATGGCTCCGGTTTTACCGGCTGACAGATACCTGAACGGATCATTAATATCGCGGATCATTATTTTCATCCATGGCGGAGTGCCAAATACACCATTATTTTTTGAGTATGCCTGCGAAAGTAACTCGGTCATACCATATTCTGAATGAATACTGCTGATCTGAAACCTTGAACTCAGAATTTCATGCAGTTCCTTACGTATCATTTCTTTTTTTCTGCCCTTCATACCTCCGGTTTCCATAACAATAAGATCAGGAGGCAGATGTATGGGATAAACTTCTGAAAAATCGAGCAAGGCATAGCTGACTCCTATGAGGATAACTCTTTGCTGCTTTTCAATAAGATGTTCTATGGTTTGAGCAAGTTTCTGGTGTTCGTATAAATAAAAGCCGTTTTGTGCATGATTGCTTAAACTCATCAGTTTACTGACCATATACACTAGGCTTGAGCCTTCGCGTTCAAGATATGATGGCAATAATGCAAGAAAACAATAGTTTTCCGGAGAACCATAAAACATTTCAAAGGTCCTCGTCAGGCTTTCATCATACAACGAAAGCCGGTTCACAAAATGCTTTGATGTAGTTTGCCCTGTGGTACCGCTGCTTATAAAAATTCTTTCTGCCGGTTCTGACCCACATTGAACTTTATGGGTTTTAAATAATTCGACCGGAAGAAAAGGTATTTCAGAAATAGCGCCAATTTTATTTCCTGTTCCTAACAAGTCGCAAAACCGCCTGTAAACCTCATTTTGCGAGTATTGAAAATGAAAAATCTGTAAAGCAAGCTCCTGAAATTCCATTTCAGTACTAATATTAAAGATCCGGTTTATATCGGGTTTAAACTCATTCATGGGTTTCGAAACGAAAAAAAAATAGTACTTTTATACGCTGATAATTAAAATTTTTATGCGAATAATTTTAACCTTTCTGGTTTTGTTTTTTCTTGTCCTTTCGTCTTGTATGAAAGAAAAGGAGTTCCCTGTTGAGCCCCGGATAGCTTTCAAAGACTTTACAAAGGTAATTATTCCGCCTGACTCCATTCCTCAGTTACTTATTTTGAGCATTTCATTTACTGATGGTGATGGCGACATAGGGCTGGATTCAACAATGATAGATTCACCTTACGATTTCAATTTGTTTATTGATATTTATAAAATGACGAACGGACAACTGGAAACGATTGTTATTTCTGGAGATACTGTTAATTTTAATGGACGCATCCCCATAGTTGCCGAAAACCCTGATAATAAACCGATAGAGGGTGTTATTGAATATAATTTTGATTACTCCATACTGAGGTCGCGTTTACTTAACGACACAGTAGCCTTTGATGTTAGCATTAAAGACAGGGCATTGCACCAAAGCAATACTATTCGCACACCTCTCATAATTATTGATTAGAACCTTTTGCGAACTTATTTGTACTGATACAGCTAAATAAAGTAATTTTGCTAAAGAGCAAAGTTTTGGTATTTTATTTCTAAGTCATTCAATGCGAAAACCTTATACCGACAGGAAATATATAATTATTGGTTTTGTGATTGCTGTTGGAATTATCTTTATTCTGAAGCTTTTTCATATTCAGATAATTGACAAGAGCTATAAGCTTTCAGCCGATAATAATGTGTTGAGATATATGACCCAATATCCTGCTCGTGGTCTTATATATGACCGCAACGGAAAATTGATGGTATATAATGAGGCTGCCTATGATCTTATGGTTGTGCCGCGTTTGGTGAAAAATATTGATACAGTTGAATTCTGCAATATAATTGGTATTGACAGGGAAACCTTTATCAGCAATATAAGTCGCGCAAAAAAATATTCTTTTTTCAAACCCTCAGTTTTCGAGGCACAGATATCACGCGAAACTTATGGTTTCCTTGAAGAAAAACTGTTTAAATATCCCGGCTTTTTTGTTCAAATCCGTACACTTCGTAAATATACCGAACCTATTGCAGCACATATACTTGGTTATATTGGTGAAGTAAGCAACAGAGTGATTGAAAGTAATCCCTATTATAAAATGGGCGACTATATAGGAATAAGTGGAATTGAAAAAACCTATGAGGAAATTTTGAGAGGGAAAAAAGGGGTTAAGATCATGATGGTTGATGTGCATAACAGAGAAGTAGGTAATTACATGGAAGGTAAATTTGACACCTTGTCCGAAATGGGCTCTGATATTTATTTGACAATAGATGCTGAGCTTCAGGCTTATGGCGAATATTTGATGAAAAATAAAAGAGGAAGCATTGTTGCCATTGAACCTGCAACCGGAGAAATACTTGCACTGGTAAGCAGTCCTACCTATGACCCTGGACTTATGGTAGGGCGGACACGTACAAAAAATTATTTTCTGATGTCGAAAGACTCACTTAAGCCCTTGTTTAACAGAGCATTAATGGCTACCTATCCGCCCGGATCAACATTTAAGATGGCTAATGCACTGGTTGCACTGAAATATGAAACACTAACTCCTCAATCCAGATATGGCTGTTCAGGGAAACAATCCCAGCCAATACGTTGCACACACAGCCATGAAACACCACTGGCACTTCGGGGAGCTATAGAGCATTCATGTAATTCCTATTTCTGGGCAACATTTCGTGATTTAATTGGTAGTTCAAAGTTTAAGAACACTGCTGAGGCATTTCAACAATGGACTGAAACCATGCATAGTTTTGGTCTGGGAAAACCTGTGGGAGGCGATCTTTTTGGTGAACAGTCTGGAAAAATACCTCAATCCGGAGAATATAACAGGATTTATGGAGTGAATCGTTGGCGTGCACTCACAATACGATCGTTATCAATAGGGCAGGGAGAAATATTGCTTACACCTGTTCAGCTTGCAAATATGGCTACAATTTATGCAAACAGAGGTTCTTACTATCCTCCACATTTATTGAGATCCGTCACGCAGCGAAGCGATAGCATTGCTTTGCCTGAATTTAAAAAGAAATATACCAGCGTTAATCAAAATCATTTTCATGATATTGTTGACGGAATGCATCAGGTTTTTAGTGGATCACATGGAACAGCACGCTGGTATAGAATTGATACTATTCCAATGTGTGGGAAGACAGGCACATCCGAAAATCCTCATGGCAAGGATCACTCTTTATTTATTGCCTTTGCACCAATGGATAACCCAAAAATAGCTATAGCAGTTGTAGTTGAAAATTCAGGTTTTGGAGCAACCTGGGCAGTCCCTATAGCCACATTGATGATGGAGAAATATTTTAATGGTGAAATAGTACGCAAACATATTGAAGAGCGTATGGTAAATGCGATTCTTTATTGATATGAGAGAACGTGATAGCCTTTTTGCCGGCATAGACAAAATAACCGTTCTGATTTACCTGGCTTTGGTACTTATTGGCTGGATAAGTATTTATGCTGCTGTGTACCAGGAAGATCACAGCAGTATTTTTGATATTTCTCAGAACTATGGTAAACAATTGATATGGATTGCCATTGCCTTATTCCTTGCAGTGATTGTTGTACTTGTTGACATAAGATTTTTTCCGGCTTTCTCATATCTGATTTATATAGTTGTAATTTTACTTCTTATTGCAGTGTTATTTAAAGGTACGGTTGTAGCAGGAAGTAAATCCTGGTTTCAGATAGGTGGTTTTGCACTACAACCTGCCGAACTTGCTAAATATGCTACCTGTCTTGCTTTGGCAAGGGCTTTAAGCAATGATTTTTTTGATATGAGAACCATTAAAGGAAAGGCAATTGCATTTGCGATCATTGGATTACCGGCAATTTTGGTATTGTTACAAAATGATACCGGTTCAGCCCTGGTTTTCTCATCTTATTTAATAGCTTTTTATCGTGAAGGACTCTCAGGTTATTTGTTTATTGCCGGATTTGCCGTGATCCTGCTTTCAGTGCTGACATTACTGTTAGGACCTGCCCTAATGATCATTTCTGTAGCTGTGATTGCTGTTGTGAGTATTCTGTTTATAAAACGTAACAGGACTAACATTGTAAAGGTGATTTCTATATTTCTTGTGGCTGCTGCATTTATATTTACTGTTGAGTACTCCTTTGAAAATATTTTGCAAGCTCATCAGAAATCCCGTATCAATGTGCTTCTTGGTAAGGAGATTGATCTGAAAGGTGCCGGCTATAATCTGAATCAATCGAAAATTGCTATTGGTTCAGGAGGTTTGAAAGGAAAAGGTTTCTTACAGGGTACACAGACCAAATATAGTTTTGTTCCGGAGCAAAGTACCGATTTTATTTTTTGCACTATAGGAGAAGAATGGGGATTCATTGGTAGTGTAATTGTAATAGCCCTTTATATAATATTGATAATTAGGCTGATAAATATGGCTGAAAGGCAAAGGTCTGATTTTGCCCGGATTTACGGATATGGGGTAGCCTCAGTAGTTACATTTCATTTCATTATAAATATAGGCATGACTATTGGTTTGGTTCCTGTGATCGGGATCCCGCTTCCATTTATTAGTTACGGCGGTTCTTCACTTATGGCATTTACGCTTTTGCTGTTTACCTTTGTAAAACAAGATGCTCACAGGCTGGATTTATTGTAAGGATAAAATGAAATATGTTTTTACCAAAAATTTTTGTTGGTTCATTTATGTGTTGCATTTTAGATCTCGTAAATCAGTGACTTTGGTATTAAAGCCATTCAGCAATTTGACGAAAGTCATAAAGCATTTTTTGCTGTTAGTAACGTTCCCGGAACAGGCAACGTTGCCAATTTCAAGACTTTCAAGGTTTCCAGTTACACTAAGTTAATTTAGAACTCTGTTCATTTATTTACTTCCTTCACTCAGCAATGGCAAAATCATTGGCAAGTGGATTTTCCAGTCAATGAGCCAAACTGTCTTCCTGTTTTGTGCAATTCCGGGCTGCACCGTTACACAAAAGCGAAGCAGTGAATAGACTTCTTTGTTTACATCGTACAGCAATTTGCTTTGGTTGCTGGCAGTTTTGGTAAATTCGCAGATCGCCTTATAGGTCAGATTTTCATCATAACGATGCAGCAACCATTTCCGCAACAGTTCTGTTTCGATATTGCTGTTGTCTTCGCTTTATTCCCAATTACTGAGATATTCATATTGCAATTCTCTTTGCATTCTTGTCACTATACGGTTTTGGGTTTCTCGTTCTAATTTACCTACTGTGCTCATGATAATTTTTCTGATTTATAAAATTTATCATTCTTCCAATTAATTGGATTTTTCAATATGTATTCCTCGATACGGTGATATTCCGCCTCGTTGCGAATGATATGATCGTGGTATCGGGATTGCCATTTAAAATCGGGGGCAATGATTTTGGATTGTATGGTAACACCAATTTTGTATCCGCGAATAATGGATCCTAAATTTTTTGATTGAGGGCCAAATTGGTTGTTGGGTGGTTGTGATTTTGTTATCCGTAGAGACGCAAAATTTTGCGTCTCTACGGATTGTGTTCCAACGTTTTGCGTATCGGGCGTATCAACCAATTTATTGATGATAACAATACCATGGACGTGATTGGGCATTACCACGAATGCACCCAATTGAACAAATGGAAAATGGCACTTTCAGAAAATAGAATAATTTCTACTTTTTGGGATTAAAAACAGCTTTCAACAATCTCTCTTTGGATAAAAATACCCAAAGGGAGATTTTTTTATCCTAGAAATCATGTGTGGAAGAATTTTTTTTGAAAAAAAGTTAGTTTTGGCAGGTTGCAGCCATAGTGGTTATAGCTCTTTAATAATAAAAAGCTGGCTCATCTTGATGTTTTCTGTTCTTTAAGCTGCTATTTGCTTTTGCCCGAGCATCTATCTGCCTATCTCAATGGCACTGGAAGTATGAATGCCAAAAAATATCCAAAGCTTTTCATTGGCCTTTGTACGGGCTTTTATCTTACGTAGATGCTAATGCTCCTTGTCCTTTCCAAAGCTACCTTCCAGTCTTGTAGCCCATTCTTTGCGGATAAGCCCTTTGAGTTTATCTAGTTGCTTGCAGTCTTTTCTTTTAGGCCCTATGGGTTTAATGTCCGTTTTAATGTTTTCT
>JAAYJT010000087.1 GCA_012522795.1 Bacteroidales bacterium
AACATTCAGAACAATTGAGCGGAGCGATTATACGAATTGTATTTACAAATAGTCCAAGCTGTTTTGTAAATTACAATCGTTAATGCCGGTGGTTAAAACATTCAGAACAATTGAGCGGAGCGATAATTGGTCTGTTATATTTTGCCATCCGGTATAATTGGTCTATTATGTTTTTCCACTCGGTATAATAAGCAGTTTGGTATTATGGCTGGTAAAGTGCTTCGATTGAGCGTTTTCGGTAAATTTCAATCCCGCATCCCGAATTGTTTCCTCCCGGGACAGGCAATGCATGATTCGGTAAGCTTTAAGTTCGTTCTTCGATTGAATCCCGAAGTTTCGGGATGATAAAAACCACAAGACTGTTATTCTTTTTATTTACGAATGTTTATCTTTGTGTCGTAAATAAGACGTTATAACCAATGGAAGATGCAAGAACCTCAAAACTAATAGAAATAGCATTTAGTTGTTATTTTTCTCTATGCGCTGAAAAAACAGAACAATCACCGCAAATTTGCGATAAATAATTTATACATTTGTCGCATGATTAATTTCTAACAATGGCAAAATACATTTACGAATATAAAAACTGGACAGATTTCATTTGGCAGGATAAAGCTATAAACGCTGTGTTTGGTGAAGTACGCTTAATGCAAGGGAAAATCATCGGACAAATGAACGCTTTAGGATTTTCTGCCAAGGAAGAAGCAACGCTTAGCTCCTTAACTTTAGACATCGTAAAATCTTCTGAAATAGAGGGAGAACTGCTCAATTATGACCAAGTGCGTTCTTCTATAGCAAGACGTTTAGGCATCAACACAGCAGGTCTTGTGCCAAGCAATCGTCATATTGAAGGTATCGTAGAAATGATGCTTGATGCTACACAGCGTTATAATTCTCCTTTAACTGAAGAACGTTTGCTTGGTTGGCACGCAGCACTTTTCCCTACAGGTTATAGCGGACCATATAAAATAGAAGTAGGCAAATACCGTACAGGTGAAATGCAGGTGGTTTCGGGTGCAATGGGCAAAGAGAAAGTTCATTACAAAGCTGTTACCTCAAAATTGGTTAAAACCGAAATGGATAAGTTTTTAGAATGGTTTAATAATAATAAGCAACTCGATCCCGTATTGAAAGCTGCTGTTGCTCATTTTTGGTTTATAATTATTCATCCCTTTGACGATGGCAACGGACGTATAGCCAGAGCTATAACTGATATGTTATTAGCACGTGCAGAAAATAGTGGCGAACGTTTTTATAGTATGTCAAGCCAAATTTTAATAGAACGTAAACGCTACTATGAAGTGTTACAAAAAACACAACACAGCACAGGCGATATTACTGAATGGTTAGCATGGTTTTTACATTGCCTTAAAAACGCAATGCTTGCTACCGAACATACAACCCAACATATATTGCGTAAAGCTAAATTTTGGAAACTGCACGAACACACGCCAATCAACGAAAGACAAAGAACTATTATAAATATGTTGTTTGATGGATTTGACGGCAAACTCAAAACAAGCAAGTGGGCAAAAATCACCAAAGTTTCAACAGATACAGCATTACGCGACATCAAAGACTTAATAGAAAAAGGTATTTTGCAAGATACTAAGGAAGGCGGACGAAGCACAAATTATGAACTAACAAACTTTAAAGATAAATAACCACTGGCTATAACAAGCGGTTTAAACGCAAGGCGGGTAAAGTGATTCGATTGACCATTTTCGTAAAGGAAAAAGTATTATCTTCGTATCGACATATGTCGGTAAATCCGTCCTGCGTCAAGCCGCCAAAACGTTATGAGCAAGTTTAAACAACAAAACGGTTCAAGGCAGGCAGACCACCTAAAGTGACAAACAAAAAGTGGAGACAAGTAAACCACTAAAAAAACAGGGAGTATTCCAAAATCCACTAGAGTAGAAACAAAATTTAAAAATGAAAAAAATGAAAAGTCTATTGATTTTAGCAACTATGGTGGTTAAGTTTGGTTTTGCGAATGCGCAAGATTGCTATTGCAATAATGAACAAATTATAGAATCCAATATGAGATTATCGGATCTTAGTGATATTGAAAAATCAGAAGCAATTCAAGCTTTGATATCTGGGGATTGTTATTATAAGGGAATTAAACTTTGGGGAAAAGTTAAATTCGTTACATCATTTCCCGATATTAAAATTCAATACGTGGAAAGCTTTCCGGATATTAAAGTTAAATTCGTTACATCGTCTCCCGATAAATGTGGTTTGTGGCAAACAACTGAAAGTTTTCCAGATTTTACAGTACAAGTTGTCACAAGTTTTCCAGATATTAAAGTTAAAGTTGTAGAAAGTTTTCCTGGAGTAGATTAACCAGCCCATAACCAAAGCTTAAACACCATGCCGTTTGCGGAGTTGCATTTTATCCTCTGTTCACCCCTAAAATTCACCACACCATGAAATACTTTACAACCATTTTGCTGGTTTTCAGCAGCTTGCTCTTAAGCGCTCAGTCCTTATTGACAGCAGAGCGTGCTTCGCATTTTTCGAAAATGGCTTTGAAATGCATCCATCAGGAGTATCCGAACAAACCCGGTGAAGTAGTGGGGAGCGATGAGGACATAAAACCGGTCCGTGAATACCGTCCCGCATTTTACGGTTGCTTCGACTGGCATTCGGCGGTGCACGGTCACTGGATGCTGATCAAGCTGTTAAAAACATTTCCTGATCTGCCGGAAGCAGAGCAAATCAAAGCGGCGGTGGCAAAAAACATCACTGCCGAAAATATTGCGGTGGAGCTTGACTTCTTCCTTGACAAGAATAACCGCAGTTTTGAGCGTACCTATGGCTGGGCCTGGTTTCTGAAACTTGTTTCCGAGCTGCAAGGCTGGGACGACCCACTGGCACAAAAGCTGGAAGCAGCGCTGCAACCCCTGACAGAGCTTTTGGTACAAAACTATATTGAATATTTGCCGAAGCTGGTTTATCCCATACGTGTGGGTGAGCATTCCAATACCGCTTTCGGACTCAGCTTTGCCCTGGATTATGCCCGGATGAGCAAACACAAAGAGCTGGAAGAAATCATTTTGGCACGTGCAAAAGATTTTTATTTGAATGACAAAGGATGTCCCATCAGCTGGGAGCCTTCCGGCTACGACTTCCTTTCGCCCTGCTTCAGTGAGGCCGAGCTGATGGCCCGGGTGCTGCCAGAAGACGAATTTGAAAATTGGCTGAGCGAATTTTTGGCATTCGATGCTTCAAATCAGCCGGTCTTACTGTCGGAGCCTGCAAAAGTAAGCGACCGCACCGACGGTAAGCTGGTACACCTCGACGGGCTCAATTTCTCCAGAGCATGGGCTTATGCCATTATTGCCTCCAGGCTGAAAACGGAATACCGTCCTGCATTCCGGCAGGCAGCCGAAAGGCATCTGCTGCATTCGCTGGATGCGGTCAGCGACGGCAATTATGAAGGCGAACACTGGCTCGCTTCTTTTGCAGTATATGCAATGGAGCAGTTTGACAAAATGGAAAAATAAAAATGCTGTTGGCAAAAACAAGCTCTCTTTTCCAACGGATGAAGCAGTAATAAAATCGGTCTATCTGGCTCTTAGAGAAACTTCAAAAAAGGGGACACAGCCAATTAGAAACCGGGGACGAATTATTAATAAATTTTTGATTATCTCTGCACAAAGGCTCAGGCTTTAACGTCAGACCCTCTGATTATACTTACACACTTAATGGTATAGTGTCGAATTCCCCCTCAATCAAAAGCAATCTTGTTGATGAGAAAGATAAATCTCTGGTTTTTAGAGGGTAGGTAGTAGGTGAGCAATAGAAATCTACCCTCACCTATCCCAAAAGCATTGAAAAAAAGTCCTTTTGAGGATTTAAAAAGATTGTATTTTTGAAGAAAACTTAAAAGCAATAAAAACCTTTTGTTTATAAACACCTACATGTCGCATTAACCAGGGTTTTGTTAGACCGCCTCATAAATTCATTTAATTTCACCAGACTATTGCTTTTTACGAAAATTTGTTGTAGCTTTGGTACTTCATTTCTAAAAGTTGTTCTTATAATTATAAGGCTAGTTTTTTCTGATCATATTGAAACATGAAAACAACCTATTTATATAAACTAACGGCTTGTGCTTATTTCTCAGATAATAAGGCAGTTTCTCAGCAAACCCGCATGACTGTGGAGAAAGAGAGTAAAAGAAAAAGATGGAGAGACTTCTTCAAATATATTTATCTGGTTAAATCTAAAATTAACGCTCTCAAACACTCTGAATACTCCAAAGAAATTAAGTGGTTTAAAACAATCCTTTCTTACAATTACACTGTTTCACTTTCAAAAGTATTTTTACATCCTTACCGCAATCTCAGGCAAAAACAGCTATTTTGTCAGCCTTACAGGCAGTTAATTGCACTGCAGATAAGATTGCCGGTTAAGGATGTGCCACCGTGAATTTATTAATTCATTGCTTACTGTGCTAATTGTTTGCAGCGCAATACCCTAAATCAATAATTTGCTTAGGTAAAAAAAACAGAATAATTCAAATCTAAAAACAAAACCAATGAAAACAGCCGCAAGTCTTTTACTGATAATTTTAACCCAGATCAGTATTATCCTCAACGGACAAACCTACAAACCGGTGATAACCAATGATTCGGTCTCCTGGGATGTAGC
>JAAYJT010000088.1 GCA_012522795.1 Bacteroidales bacterium
ACAAGAACAGGGATGAAATAGAACAATACTTCGATCATTTCAAGAATACTATAGATGCTGCATGTTCCCACATGCAAAGGGAAGAATCGCTTGAGGGGTGGATGTTCATAAACCACATAAGCATGCAGGTCATATACAGGCTATTCCGTATACTGAAAACCACCCCAATGAATAAGAAGCAAATGCTGATACACAAATATTCGATAAACGATGCGATAGAGCATATGAAGTCAATCAAGCAAATCAGATTTGCTTCGGGAGAGTTCGTATTTTCAGAAATGAACAAGTCAACCAAAATATTACTTAATCAGATGAAAATATCGATTACCTAAAAATTTAGGGTTTGGGATTAATATAAGCCTGTAAGATTTTGTTTATTATGTTTAACTCCTAATGTTTTTAGAATTATGGTAATATTCTTAAACGGTACAATATGAAAAAATAAGACTGAGATTATTTGATGCTAATCCGTTGTAAGACTGTAACACTATTTAACTTTATTTTCGTATAAGTAGATCCAGGTAATGCAACATAATTATTGGCCATTGCGTTAATTAAAAGTGTTTTTCAAAAAAAGTATATTATGAATGATTTTGACCTTAATCATATACTTATAGCTTTTGGACTTACTCTTTTTGCCGGTTTAAGTACCGGAATAGGTGGTGCTATAGCCTATTTTGCACGATCAACCAACACACGTTTTCTTTCACTATCTCTTGGTTTTTCAGCAGGTATCATGATCTATGTTTCATTTGTGGAAATATTTTTTACATCAAAAGATATGCTTATCGCTGAAATGGGAAATCAGGCAGGTTATCTTACTACACTCGTTGCTTTTTTTGGTGGCATGTTAATAATCGGAATAATTGACAAATTTGTACCTGAAGTAGAAAACCCACATGAGGTACATAAAATTGAGGAAATGGATGCGGAGATGGTTGCTGAACAAAAGAAAGACCGTCTTATAAGACTCGGAAAGTATTCGGCAATAGCCATTGCAATACATAACTTCCCTGAAGGGTTGGCAACATTTACATCAGCCCTCGCCGATATTAATCTTGGCATTCCTATTGCCATAGCTATAGCGATTCATAATATTCCTGAAGGTATTGCTGTGGCCATTCCTGTTTTTTACGGAACCGGTGATCGCGGTAAGGCATTCAGACTTTCATTGTATTCCGGTCTTGCCGAACCATTAGGAGCAATGATAGGGTTTCTCATACTTATGCCATTCATCAATCATATTGTTTTTGGAGTGCTTTTTGCTGCCGTAGCAGGCATCATGATATTTATTTCAATTGATAACCTGTTGCCAACAGCACGTGAATACGGCGAACATCATTTAACAGTTTACGGAGTAATAGCAGGAATGGTAGTTATGTCAGTAAGTTTGCTGCTTTTTGCATGATACTGGCAATTCTGCTATTTTTGCACCCATGTTTTACGTTGATACCCATACTCATTTATATCTTAATGCCTTTGACAACGACCGTCATGAGGTGGTAATGCGCGCTGTAAATAAAGGCGTACAATATTTATTACTGCCAAATATTGATAGCAGTTCCATAGCACCTATGCACCGGCTTTGCGATGATTTCCCTTTATACTGCTTCCCTATGATGGGTTTACATCCTACATCGGTAAAAGAAAATTATAAGGAAGAGTTACAGATCATTGAATCCCGATTAGCCAAAGGAGGATATTGTGCCGTTGGAGAAATAGGTCTTGATTTTTATTGGGATATTACTTTTCGGAAAGAGCAGGAAGAAGTCTTCAGAAGACAAATTGAACTGGCTTTGGAATACAAGCTTCCATTGGTAATTCATTCTCGTAAATCAATGGATGAGATAATTTTAATCTTAAGAGAAATTAATAATCCAGACCTTACAGGAATTTTTCACTGCTTTTCAGGTTCACCAGAGCAGGCAAAGCGAATAGTTGATATGGGTTTCAAACTTGGAATAGGAGGGGTTGTTACATTTAAGAATTCAAAGCTTAAGGAAACTATTTCCAAAACAGGACTGGAACATCTGGTCCTAGAAACCGATGCTCCGTTTATCAGTCCTGTTCCTCACAGAGGTCAGCGTAACGAAAGTTCATACATCCCGCTTATTGCGGCTCATATTGCTGAAACCTTTGGTATTGACGTATCAACAGTTGCCCAAATAACTACTGAAACAGCCTTACAGGTTTTTAACACTCTACCGGCTCTAAACACCTAATGACTATGGTTGAAAAAACACAAATCCTTCTTATTTACACCGGTGGTACTATCGGCATGGTGCTCGATACTGAGAGTAATGCTTTAAAACCATTTGATTTTGACAACCTTTATAATAGCATTCCGGTGCTTGCCAATATGAACTGCTGTATTAATATATACTCGTTCGATCAGTTAATTGATTCATCAAATGTAAACCCTGATTTCTGGATCAAACTGGCCTGTGTAATTGAAGAAAATTATGAAAAATATAATGGTTTTGTAGTCTTGCACGGTACTGACACCATGGCCTATTCAGCTTCGGCACTGAGCTTTATGCTTGAAAACCTAAATAAACCTATTGTTTTCACAGGTTCTCAATTGCCTTTGGGTATGGTAAGAACCGATGGGCGTGAAAACTTTATTAATGCTATTGAGATAGCTTCAGCTCAAACCGATAATGCGCCTATAGTACCTGAAGTGGTTATTTATTTTGAGAATCGGTTGTTTCGTGGAAATCGTACCAATAAGTTCAATGCAGAAAACTTTGATGCTTTTTTATCGGGCAATTATCCACCTCTGGCGGAAGTAGGGGTTCATATCCGCTATAATGAGGCATATATTCAAAAACCCAATTTTAAAAAACTTAAGGTTCATAAAAAGCTTGATTCCAATGTTGCCATCTTAAAACTGTTTCCGGGCATTACTGAAAAAGTTGTAAGATCAATGATTGAGGTTGAAGGATTAAGAGCTTTGATATTAGAGACTTATGGTGCGGGCAACGCCCCGACTGATGCATGGTTTATAAAAGCTCTGAAATATGCTATTGAACAAAAGGACTTAATAATTTTTAATGTTACACAATGCAAAGGTGGTTCAGTGGAGATAGGAAAATACGAAACCAGTATTGAGATTGGAAAAATTGGTGTTGTTGGCGGATATGATATAACTACTGAATCGGCAATTGCCAAACTTATGTATTTGCTGGGCAGTGGTTATACTAAAAATGAAATTGAGAGATTTCTACAAATTCCTTTGAGGGGAGAAATGAGCATTATTTAAAAATATTAAACACTATTTCAATATGTTGTCACAAATTAGCCTCGCTGAACTGAATGCCATGAATAAGGGCACAATGATGGAACAAATGAAAATTGAATATACTGAGCTGGGTGCTGATTATATCTGCGGAAGCATGCCTGTTGATCATAGTACCAGGCAACCGGCAGGGCTGCTTCATGGTGGTGCCAGTGCTGCACTTGCCGAAACGCTTGGTAGCATGGGCTCAATGCTGCTGATAAACAATGAAGTCCATGCTGCGGTAGGAATTGAGATTAACGCTAACCACGTACGAAAAGCCACTGAGGGTTTTGTGCATGGCAAAGCAACAATTATAGCAAGGAGTCGTAAGCTTCATGTATGGGAAATACGTATTACTGACGATGAGCAGCATTTAATTTGTGTTTCAAGACTTACGGTGATGATAATAGAAAAAAGAAAATGATATTTAAGGTTAATGTACTGAATATTAATATTTAATGAATTATTGAAATGAAAATTACAGATTGGAAAACGCAGGAAGTAAAGGATACTCCTCATAAGGTAGATGTCAGACAATTGTATGATACTGCTGATGCTCAGGTAATGCACATTATCCTTCAACCGGGTGAGAAGCTTAAACCACATATTACGCCGGTTGATGTATTCTTTTTTGTACTTGAAGGAACTCCCGATATCATGGTAGGAAAAGAAAGACAGACTATTAATGCCGGACTTCTGGTTGAAAGTCCGAAAGACATCGTCCATTGTTTGTACAACGAGTCAAATACTATTGCAAGAATTATGGTGGTTAAGGTTCCAAAACCAACAACTACAACCAGATTATTATAGGATTGGTAGTTCTTATTGGTTCGAAAAATTTGAATTTGTTAATCATTTTCTGAATCAGAACTAGTAGGAAATCCGATTCCCATTTGTAAAAAATTATATTGTTGTGAACAGCAGTACCAAAATTCAGGTTCAGAACGAAACAATTGAAAATCTGCCTGCATGGGTATTTTTTCGGCTTCCCGATAGAGACTCTTCTGTTTTTATGGGTGGGAATCTGGAAATTATAGATAATGAACAGTGGATAGAAAAGAATGGTTTTATTTTTTTCCCTTTCAAACCATCTGAAAAGTGCCCTGTACTATTTTTACAAAAAACTACGCTCGTTGAAAATGTTGAGAATCATGGCTTTAGCTTCTTTGACGCCAAGCCTGTATTAAATCTTCAAAGTAGCAATGAAATATCTTACCAGATCTCCAAAGATGAATATCTGCACAATCTTGAAGAACTCATTTTGCAGCATAAAGCTGGCATTGCTGATAAAGTCGTGCTTTCCCGAACTATTATTACCGAAAGTATTTCTTTAACGAGGTTGCCCGCCTTCTACAGGGAACTATGCCTGAAATATCCCTCTGCTTTTGTTTATCTGGTACATTTTCCGCCTTATGGAACCTGGATAGGAGCCACTCCCGAAACTTTGATATCCTGTACAGGCAATAATTGCACAACTATGTCGCTTGCCGGCACACGCCCTGTAGGTTCTATAGGAACATGGGGTGATAAAGAAATTGAAGAACAGGCTATTGTTACAAGGTTCATAGATGAAAAAATCCAATCGCTAAATCCCGGAAACATTAAAATTTCAGCTCCTTTTACCTTACCTGCCGGTCAGGTTGAGCATTTATGTACTACTTTCCGTTTTGATATATCTAATCCTTCAAAACTGGGGCTATTGGCAGAATCATTACATCCAACACCGGCAGTTTGTGGTATGCCTCGCGAAAAAGCATTACAACTAATAGATCAATTTGAAAAGCACGATAGGGAATACTATACCGGATTTCTGGGTACTGTAGGTTTCGAAAAAAGAACAGAATTGTTTGTAAATCTTCGTTGCATGAAAATTTCACAGGAGCAAATGGTTTTATATGTCGGAGGAGGCATAACATCTGATTCGGTTCCTGAAAAAGAATGGCAGGAAACCGAATTGAAAGCCCTAACTTTGATGGCTATTATAGAAAAAATACAGAAATTAGCACCTTAAATATTTTTTCATGCTGTATAAGGGCAAAGAATCACTCATACAACTTGCTGGTTTGCTTTCTGCCAAAGGCATTAACATTGCTGTCGTATCTCCCGGATCGCGTAATGCACCGCTTATTGCTGCCCTGAACCGTCAGGGAATTCAGTGTTTAAGTGTAGTTGATGAACGTTCGGCAGCTTATTTTGCACTTGGGATTGCACAGCAGAAAAGGGTTCCGGTTGCAATTGCATGCACTTCGGGAACTGCCGCATTGAACTATGCTCCTGCCATTGCAGAAGCATATTATCAGATGGTTCCGCTTCTTATTCTTACAGCCGATCGTCCACCTGAGTGGATTGACCAGGGCGATGGACAGGCTATAAATCAAAATAGCTTGTATTCTAATTATATCCGCAAAAGTGTACAATTGCCTTCAGAACCATGGAGCGAGAGCACTCTTCGTTACAACGCAAGGCTGATAAACGATGCCATTGATGCCTGTACGTTTCCGGTGGATGGTCCGGTTCATATAAATATCCCGCTTAGTGAGCCGCTTTATAAGGAAGAAACCGTTGCTCAGCCTGAGGTATCTCTGATGCAGTTGGTAAGAACCATGCCAAAAGTCAGTTACAGTGATCTTGAAAAATTTGCAGATATATGGAACAATACAGGATCAAAGCTTATAATAGCCGGAATGCTTGCGCCAAACCCGGATTTGAACCGGGCTTTAAACCAATTGGCAGAAGATCCCGGAACAGTTGTTCTTACTGAGTCAACTTCAAACTTACATGGCAGATGCTTTTTGCAAAATATTGACCGTCTGATAGACGGTTTTGAAAAGAATTCAGATCCCGAATTTATTCCGGATTTATTACTTACAATTGGCGGGCATATAGTTTCACGAAAAGTTAAAGCATGGCTGAGGTGGTACAAGCCCAAAACACACTGGCATATTGCTCCCGTGAATATTCATGTTGATACATTTAAAAGTCTTAGCCATACCATCCCTGTAAAAGCAGAAACATTTTTTGGGGATTTTCTTCCTCTTATCCGGAAATCAAAAGGGAGTTATCGTGAACTATGGCTTGAACAACATGGTAAGAGAGCTTCAAGACACAAAGAATTTTTAAAAAACTGCCCATGGTCAGATCTAAAAGCTTTTGAGATCATACTTGATCATATACCTCACGGGACAATGATCCAGGCAGGTAACAGCACTCCTGTACGCTATCTGCAGCTTTTTGATGCACCCGGGCAGACAATATGTTTCGGAAATCGTGGAGTTAGCGGAATTGATGGATGTACTTCCACTGCCGCAGGAGCGGCATGGGCAAATAGTGCCCTTACTGTGCTTTTTAGCGGGGATATTGCGTTTTTGTATGATTCAAATGCGTTGTGGAATAATAACCTTACTCCGAACCTTAGGATTATTGTTATGAATAATGGAGGTGGAAATATTTTCCGGATCATTGAAGGACCTGATACTATGCCGGAAATGGAAACCTATATTGAAACTCCGTATATTCCTGAAATTAGATACCTCGCAGAAATGTTCGGACTGAAATATTTTCAGGCTTCTGATCCAGAAACCCTTAAAAACTGCCTTCCTGAGTTTTGGAATAACAGTATTTCAATGCCTGCATTACTTGAAATTAAAACTGTGAACAAGATAAGTGCTTCAATATTAAGAGAATACTTTAATTTTTTGAGATCATGACTGAAAAACGAGATTGGACAACCATAAAAGAATATGAAGAGATCATGTTTGATTTTTTCGAAGGAATTGCCCGTATTACCATAAACCGTCCGCGTTATCGTAATGCCTTTACTCCTGATACAATTAAGGAAATGATTGATGCTATGCATCATTGCCGTGAAAATAATGATATTGGAGTTGTGGTAATAACCGGTGCAGGCGATAAAGCGTTTTGCAGCGGAGGCGATCAGAATGTAAAAGGTCACGGTGGTTATATTGGCAAAGATGGTGTGCCAAGATTGAATGTGCTTGATCTTCAGAAACTTATCCGGTCTATTCCCAAACCGGTCATTGCAATGGTAAACGGATATGCTATTGGCGGAGGACATGTTTTGCATGTGGTTTGCGATCTTAGTATTGCATCTGAAAACGCAATTTTTGGTCAGGTTGGACCTAAGGTTGGCAGTTTCGATGGAGGTTTTGGTTCATCATATCTTGCCCGAGTTGTGGGTCAGAAAAAAGCAAGGGAAATATGGTTTTTGTGCCGACAATACTCAGCCAAGGAAGCTCTTGAAATGGGTTTGGTAAACAAAGTAGTTCCATTTGAACACCTTGAAGACGTTGTGGTTGAATGGTGCAGGGCTATTATGCAGAATAGCCCTCTGGCAATACGTATTATCAAATATTGTTTGAATGCTGAATTAGACGGACAAGCTGGTTTACAAGAATTGGCAGGTAATGCTACATTATTGTATTATCTGACCGAAGAAGCTCAGGAAGGAAAAAATGCTTTTCTTGAAAAACGAAAACCGGATTTTCAAAAATACCCGAAGTTCCCATAGCAGAGTTGATAGTAAACCGTTGATAATATTGCTGATTTGCTTTTATCAGGTCATTTGATTTTGTAAATGGCTGCCCGAAAATTAATTAATCATTCTCTGAATCCAGAAATCAGAATAATGCCTGGTGTTTTGCACATATAATCTTCGCTTTTCTACCATCTGCATACGTGATTAATTTTCCGAAGTCCTGAATTTAAATTTTTATTCAATCTGAATCTATTTATATACCTTAAATTCATGTTATACATGTATTTTTGCAGCCCGGATATTCATAAGCTTAATAAGGATTGAAACTCAAATAATTGTAACTTAGGTGTCGTTAAAACTCAAATACTGGATTTCTGCTTTCAGGCTATGCACACTGCCTTTAGCACTTTCAACTGTTTTGCTTGGAGGTTTTATAGCTTATTTTGATGGAGTGACAAACTGGACGGTTTTTATTCTTGCACTGCTTACAACACTTTTCCTTCAAATTCTTTCCAATCTCGCAAATGATTATGGTGATTCATCTCATGGAGTTGATAATATACACCGGGTAGGACCACAAAGAACTGTTCAGAGCGGGAAAATCAGTGCCCGACAGATGAAAGTAGCTATTATTATTTTATCAGTATTATGTCTTGCTACTGGTATTCCATTGGTTTTCATGGCTTTGCAGGGTGGTAGTCATCTTGTCAAGGTTTTGTTTCTTATGATGGGCTTGCTTGCAATTATTGCTGCCATAAAATATACCGTTGGAAGTAATCCTTATGGATATTATGGTCTGGGCGATTTGTTTGTATTCATTTTCTTTGGTCTTGCCGGTGTTTTGGGAACCCATTATCTTATCACAAAGCAATTTCATGCTGATGTTATATTGCCGGCTTCGGCAGTTGGTTTTCTGAGTATGGCTGTTTTGAATCTGAACAATATGCGCGACAGGGAAAACGATGCCAATTCAAGTAAGAAAACCCTTGTAGTCAGGTTTGGCATACGAACTGCAAGGATCTATCATCTTATTCTGATACTTGGTTCGGTAATATGCGGACTGATATATATGATAATAAATTACCGTTCGCCGGTACAAATGTTTTTCCTTGTTACAGTACCCTTTTTCTGGATGAATGTTTACGGGGTTTTTAAGTATACTATTCCTGCTGAACTTGATCCTTACCTCAAACGACTGGCACTCACCACACTGCTTTTTTCAATTATTTTTGGGTTCAGCCTTGTGCTGTAAGATTTATTCAATTTCTAATGATATAATGCTGAAAGCCACTGCATCTAAACATATTCTGAAATTTCACACTCCGGTTGGAACCTCAAGAGGTTATCTTACCACTAAGACTTCTTACATAATTTCAATTCTTGATACCAATGAACCTGATATTAAAGGAACGGGTGAGTGTAGTCTTATAAAAGGCTTAAGCCCAGATCCTGAAAATGATTTTGAAGTCATGCTTGCTAAGGTTTGTGAAGATCCCGCAAAATATATTTCATTTGCCAATCCTGATTTAAATTGCTATCCTTCAATTCGTTTTGGGCTTGAAACAGCATGGAAAGACCTACAAAGCGGTGGTAAAAAGATACTTTTCTCTTCTGATTTTACTGAGAACAGATCAGGTATTCCCATCAACGGGCTTATCTGGATGGGAAGCAGGGCAAATATTCTTCAGCAGGTTCGAATGCGTATTGAAGAGGGATATCGCTGTATTAAGATGAAGGTAGGAGCTTTGGATTTCAAAGAGGAAATCGGGATTTTAAAAACCATCAGACAGGAATACAAAAATGATGATATTGTTTTAAGAGTTGATGCAAATGGAGCTTTCCAATATGAAAAGGCACTGGAAAAATTAAAAATATTATCAGAATTAGAACTTCACTCAATTGAGCAGCCAATCAAACCGGGTAATTGGGAGCTGATGGCGGAATTATGTGAAAAATCACCTGTTCCTGTAGCTCTGGATGAGGAATTGTTTTTTAGGGATGCGGTTGACAATAAATCAAATTTACTTTCAGTGATCCGCCCACGTTATATTATTCTGAAACCTTCAATGCTGGGTGGTTTTGCAAAAAGTATGGAGTGGATACACGAAGCTGAAAAAACAAATTCCGGATGGTGGATAACTTCAGCACTTGAATCAAATATAGGACTTAATGCGTTGGCACAATGGACTTTTACTCTGAACAATCCAACTTATCACGGGCTGGGAACCGGCAAACTATTTTCCAATAACTTCCCTTCAGCTCTTGAAATCAGAAACGGAGAACTGAGGATGATTTCAAAACCTGCTTTCTGAAAAAACTGTGATAAAATCAAAAAAAAATCATTGAATTATGGTGGTTTTTCCAAATGCTAAAGTTAATCTGGGACTCAGGGTACTGAGGAAAAGAAATGATGGTTTTCATGATATTGAAACGATAATGATACCAATTGGCTTGTACGATGTGCTGGAAATAATTGTTGCCGAAACTGAAAATACAAAAATGTATGTTAGCGGGATTGATATAAGAACCCATGGAAATCATCATGACCCACCGGCAATACAGAAAAAAGAAAATTCATTGATTTCAGGGTTGGCAATGGGTTCAGAGAGTAAGTCATTGTTTTTAAGCATGTTAAGTGGTGAAGATCTGGAGCAGAATCTTGTGATGAAGGTATATGAATTGCTTAAAAAAGATTTCGAGCTTCCCTCAGTTTATATTCATCTTCATAAAGCCATACCTGTAGGAGCAGGTCTTGGCGGTGGCTCTTCGGATACTGCATTTGCTATAAAATTATTTAATGAACTTTTTGAGCTTGGCTTGACCGATGAAAAACAGATGAACTATGCTTCGGTGACAGGCAGCGATTGTGCATTTTTCATTAGAAACACCCCGGCAATTGCTACAGGGCGGGGCGAAATACTTAGCCCTCTGAATCTAAACCTTAAGGATTTATTCATTTATGTGGTTAAGCCTGATTTCAGTGTGAACACAGGGTATGCATATTCATTGACAAAGCCATCAGAAACCGGAATATCATTAAATGACATAGTCAAAATGCCTTTCGAAGACTGGAAGAACAATCTGAAAAACGATTTTGAGAAACCTGTGTTTGGCATATACCCCGAATTAAGTGCAATAAAGGATATGCTTTATTCTTCGGGCGCTGTATATGCAGCTATGAGCGGCAGTGGTCCCGCTGTATTTGGAATATTTAAAAACCTTCCTGAAGCTATTGATTTTCCTTCTGAATATTTTCAATGGACAGGGAAATTATGAATTTCATGCGTATTCATTATCATGTTGATGATCAGGAAGTTTAGCTAGTAAGCTTTGTTTTGTGTTTTATTAAAATGTTAGAACAGGGTGAAATATAGTGCTTTAATAACTTGATTTTAGTAGTTTGATCCTGAACTGCATACCACCGGTTTATTACTTAGGTGCATATCTGATCAGAAAGAAAGCCATAATACCGAAAATAATATTGGGTATCCATGTTGCTATTATAGGAGTCAAGCCTCCATAAACACCGTAAACTGTTGATATTTGCATAAAAAGCACATAAGTAAAAGTCAACGTCAATCCTATTCCGAGGTGTAATCCTGTTCCTCCCCTAATTTTTCGGCTCGAAACGGCTACTCCTATCATTGCAAGTATTATGTTGGCAAACGGAAATGCAATCCGGCTGTGTTTTTCTACCTGTAATGCAATAATAGCACCTGAACCCTTCATCTTTTCCACAGCAATAACTTCATTTAACTCGGGCGAAGTCAGAGTTTTAAGGCGGGCAGCATCAATCATGAAATCATCGGGATGAATATTAAGAACGGTATCTATCCGTTTACCTTCTTTAAGGCGCTCTCCGATACTGTCAATGAAACGCTCTTTGTAATCCAAAATACTCCAGATATGATTTACGCTGTCGTAACTGAATTGCTCGGCATTTAGCCGGTAATATAGACCTGAATTGTCAATTTTCTCAATTGAGAAGTTTTGCCCCGTATTATTATAACTTGAGTAGCGTCCTACATAAACGTAAACTCCCGGGCTGATCTGCAAATGAACATTATTAGGCTGGCTATGCTTGGGCTTTTTGATATAGGTTCGTTCAAAACTGAACAATGAACGGTTTGTAATGGGGATCACATAACTGGCAAGCATAAACGATAACAACCCTATGATAGCAGCCGAAATTAGATAAGGACGCATCATTCGCCAGAAGCTGATACCGCTGCTCAGAATAGCCACAATTTCAGTATTGGTAGCCATTCGGGAAGTGAAAAAGATGACGGTAATAAATGTGAACAAGGCACTGAACATGTTCACCAGATATGGAATAAAGTTCAAGTAATAATCAAAAATGATAGCTTTAAGCGGTGCATCTTTTTCAATAAAATCATCAATTTTCTCAGAAAGATCAAAGATTATAATTATAACTGCCAGTAAACCAATAGCATAAAAGAAGATTCCCAGAAATTTACGAATAATATACCAGTCAATAATTTTCATAGAGGCATACAGGCTAAAAATGATTTACAGCCATCGGCAAAAATACAAGCTTTTGATAATATTACTGAGCTTAATTTATTTCATGGCTTATTCATTACTTTTGCTCTTTGTTTAAATGATACAATTGCAATGAAGAAACATAAGAACTTGATCTCTTTACTGTTTATTTTTCTGCTGTCTTTTTATTTACAGGGACAGATACCATCAGGATATTATGATGATGCGTCAGGTAAAACCGGTTCGGAGCTAAAAACTGCTCTTTATAATATCATTAAGGATCATACGGTAATTACATATAATTCTATCTGGACTCATTTTCAAAACACTGATAAAAAGCCTAATGGTAAGGTCTGGGATATGTATAGCGATATTCCCGGAAGCCCACCGTACCAGTATGAATTCATTCTTAATCAATGCACTGAGGGCTCAGTTCCGTTTGAAAATTCCTGCTACAACCGTGAACATACATTTCCACGTAGCTGGTACGGCAGTCAGGAAGATGTTCCTATGTATACCGATCTTTTTCATATTTACCCCGCTGATGCCTGGGTTAATGAACTGCGTTCAAATTATCCGTATGGTGTGGTAAATTCTCCTGTTACCACTACATTGAATGGCAGTAAGCTTGGAAATAATTCAACGGCAGGTTATTCAGGGCTGGTGTTTGAACCCATTGATGAATACAAGGGCGATTTTGCACGTACATACTTTTATATGGTAACTCGATATGAGGATCTGGTTGCCGGATGGCACAGCAATTCACCCCAGTGTGCTGCCGTATTGCAATCCAATACTTTCCCGGTGTTTAAAGACTGGTATCTTGATCTGCTTCTGCAATGGCATACTGATGATCCGGTTTCGCAAAAGGAAATTGGCCGCAACAATGCTGTTTATGCAATTCAGGGAAACCGCAACCCTTATATTGATCATCCTGAATATGTTAATTGTGTTTGGGCTGACTGTCTGGAAGATGAACCGGCTTATCATGTTACTGATTTTTCAGCTCATACCATTACCCTGAACTGGGAGGATGCGGTAGGAACCCTTTTGCCCGATGGTTATCTGATACGTATGAGTGATACAGGCTTTGAGAGTATTATTGATCCTGTGGATGGAACCCCGGTAAATAATGATTTCTGGAACAGAAATATAGCCTATGGTGTGCAGCATGCTGTTTTCGGTGGTTTAACACCCAATACGACCTATTATTTTAAGATTTACAGCTATCGTGGTTCCGGCAGCACAATTGATTATAAGACTGATGGCAGTGTACAGCAGTTAAGTATCATGGCAAAATAAACTTCAATTGGGAATCAGTGCGTTCTGAGAAGGTAATCAGTCAGTCATACTGGTTCGTGAAAAATAGTTTATGATTCTGAAATTACCCCACTGCCAATACAAATTTTCATTTTGGTATCGTACACTACACCAAACTGACCCTGAGCAATACCTGCAATCGGTTTTGACGATTTAATAATGTGCTGGTTACCTCTGGTATATAACTTCCCTTCAATAAATTCAGGAGTATGACGTATTTTAAAAGTGATGTTAACACCATCAATGTTGTTGCCCCATGGATTTTCAGTAATGAATAGAAAATCTTTAAGATTTACAGTATCGCCGTATTGAGCTTCAGGATCATAACCATTTGATACATAAATAATATTTTCGTCTGTGTCTTTTTTCACTACGAACCAGGGTCCTTGTCCTAATCCCAGCCCTTTACGCTGCCCTATTGTATGAAACCAATAGCCTTTATGTTTGCCAAGTATCTTTCCGGTCTCAAATTCAATGATATTTCCTTCACGTTCGCCAGCGTACCGTCTTATGAAATCGTTGTAATTTATCTTTCCAAGGAAGCAAATTCCCTGACTATCACGACGTTCTGCACTCGGTAATTTCATTTCGGATGCTATTTTGCGTACATCCTTTTTTAACATATCTCCAAGCGGGAACATTAGTTTCTGCATTTGTGCCGAAGTGATACGACTAAGAAAATATGTCTGATCTTTGATGCTATCATGAGCTGTTCCAAGAAATATTTTATTGTCAAGTTCTATCCTCTTTGCGTAATGTCCTGTTGTAATACGGTCGAAATCAGCGCCGTATCGCTCATTAAAAACTCCAAACTTGATAAGCAGATTGCACATAACGTCAGGATTTGGTGTAAGCCCTTTCTTAACTGAATCAAGGGTATATGCAACTACACTTTCCCAGTAATCTTTTTTCAAATCAACGATTTCTATGTGGCAGCCATATTTTTTTGCAATCCAGTTTACTATTTCAATATCCTCTTCTGAAGGGCAATCCATGAATCCGGCTTTATCTTCCATACCAATCTGTATGTAAAAAATCACCGGTTCCAGTCCCTGCTCCTTTAATAAAGGTATAGTAACCGAACTGTCAACTCCTCCTGATACTAAAGCGGCAATTTTCATGAATGGCTGGTTTGTAAAGGAATTTAAATATTTGTCACCAGTTTAAACCCTGTTCCATGAACATTTACCAATTGTACAGTAGGGTCATTTTTCAGGAATTTCCGGAGTTTGGCAATATAAACATCCATGCTGCGGGCGTTGAAATAGCTATCGTCGCCCCATATTTTAAGTAATGCTATTTTTCGATCCAGTATCTGATTCATATTTTCACAAAACAATTTAAGCAGTTCTGTTTCTTTTGAAGTCAATTTTTGAACATCATTCTCAAAAGTTAATGTTTGTCGGGTTACATCGAAAATATAGTTTCCAAGTTCAAAAACACTGATTTCTTCTGCCTGTGATGTTTCTTTCATTGAACGGCGAAGCACGGCTCTCATACGTGCCAGCAGTTCATCCATTGCAAAAGGCTTGGTTATGTAGTCATCGGCGCCCAATTCAAAACCTTTGATCTTGTCTTCCTGCAATGATTTGGCAGTAAGGAACAGTATAGGTATCTGTTTGTTGTCGGTACGGATTTCCTTAGCAAGACTGAAGCCATCCATTACAGGCATCATAACATCAATGAGGCAAATATCGTAGCTGCTTTTGGCATAAGCCTGCAAAGCCTCATGCCCGTTGACACATAAAGTAGTTTCATAATTTTTTGCCTCAAGGTAGGATTTCAGAATATTACCCAGATTCCGGTCGTCCTCGGCTAATAAAACATGCAGTTTTTCATTTTCCATAACAAAGAATTTATGCTGATTTTCAATTAATTAGTGTAAAAAATATATGTTAACAGTTTTTCAAATATACATTTGTTTATTTGAGTTCAGGCTGAAAAGGCAAAAATATTCTGAATTTAGTTCCCTGCCCGACTTCACTTTCAATCGAAATACTCCCATGATGCTTATCAACAATGAATTTTACATAACTGAGACCTAGCCCATATCCTTTTACATTGTGTATGTTTCCGGTAGGTATCCGGTATAATTTTTCAAATATTTTTTTTTGGTCGTCTTTGCTAATACCCAGACCATTATCAGAAACCATAATGACAACCCCATTTTCAGTGTTTTCAGTTTTAACATCAATACGGGGTTTCACAGGAGTATATTTATTTGCATTATCCAGCAGGTTAGTAATGATATTGGTAATATGAACCTTGTCGGCAAGTATCCGGCTTTGTTTAGCACCGAGCTCTGTATTTATCTGTCCGTCACGTATTTCAATCTGAATGCTCATGGTTTTTATAACATCATGGATTATTCCGTGAAGGTCAAAGTTTTCAAGCTTCAGTTTTAGTTCCTTTTTTTCAAGAATAGCTGTTTGAAGGATTTTTTCAGCCATAATCCCCAGTCTTTTGTTTTCTTCGCTGATTATACTGATATAACTTTTATAAAGCTCTTCTGATTTTTGTATATCACTGTCGCTCAATGCCTCGCATGCAAGGGCAACCGTTGAAATTGGTGTTTTGAATTCGTGTGTCATATTGTTGATAAAATCACTTTTTATTACCGATAATTTCTTTTGCTGTAAAATGGTTCGAAAAGCATAGAAAAATGCTCCTATCAGTATTAAAACAATTAAAAGTGAAACGCCAAGCATACCTGCAAGTCTAACGAGTACAAAACGGATCTGGTTTGGAAAGAAGAGGATTAGATAATCCGAACTCATAAAAAAGCTACCCGGCGACAGTTGATACGAAAATCCATTTTCAATCAATGAATGAGTATGGCTTCCGGTTTTTTCCATAAGAAACCGGTTTTGCATGGTGCTGAATATTCCGAATTCAAATTCAAGTTTCAGTCCTTTGTTGGCTAGCTCTGCACCAATTAAGGAATCAATCATTATTTTACCGTATCTCACAGAGTTCTCATAAGGATTTCTACCACTAAGCATTTCGTCAATAAGCTCACCAAGTAGATCAGCCTGATGATAAAAGCTTTCTTCAATATATTTGTAAGCGGAATCGGAGGGATTATTTGAAATAATGGTGCTTGTGTCAAATTTTTGAACGGTCTCCCAGTGATTGCCATCGTACATCTCAATCTGTTTGTATTGTCTGGAGTAATTAAATTCCGGAGAATTCACAGAATCAGAAATCATTTGTAACTGGTAAGCAGTTCTTAATGAGTCAATTGAATGTAAGATTTTGTTTTTACGTTGTTGAAGGCTGAAATTGTAAACCAGATCCATTTTCTGAAGCTTATTTACAATATTAGTAGCTGCTTCGGTTACCCTGTGCTGAAAATTACTTTCTTCCACCTTGATAGCGCTATTGATGTAATATAGCTGAATAGCCACAAGAGTCAGCAGTGAAAGGCTAACCAAGATTATGGCAAGTGATATTTTCAGTCGGTTCATGAATGCAAAAGTACTGCAAAGCAGAGGATTAGGCTTGAACTTAACATTTTTTAACTTTTTTTACTCAGGATACACTTTTAATTAAAAAATGTTTTATATCTTTGCAGAGTAATTTTTTTCATAAACGTTTTAAGGTTTACTTAATTGGCAATTCGTTATTGCCCAAAGTAACTTGGTTTTTGTTGTTTGTTTTGGGGAAGCTGTCTCAGAGAAGAGGCAGCTTCTTTTTTGTAGTTTATACGAATGATTTATTATCAGGTCTAATTCCACTATAGTGATACATATAAGGAGAAATAGATCATCACAGAATTTTATTTTGAGACACGGGCTCTTTTGTTGTCTGATCTTTTATAATTCACTAATTGCAGCACTTCAATACAGGTATTGATTTAACCTGAATTATTCATAAAAACAGAAAAAATACGGGTAAATACACTGCTATTACATTGAATAACAGTATATTTGTTGTGCCAAAACCCCCGCATTATGGACAAAGATAAAATAAAAAAATTATCCCCTAATAATTTTGAGCAAAAAAATTCTCAACCCACACTTTTTAGT
>JAAYJT010000089.1 GCA_012522795.1 Bacteroidales bacterium
ATGAGCAAGGGTATATATATTCTCGAGGTTCATACCCAGAATAATGTATCAGTTCAAAAGATTGTTATTGAATAATACTTCTTTACGGCAAACATAGTTTTGCCTGATACTGCAAAAGCCATTTCCGCACGGAAATGGCTTTTGTTTTTTTAGTATTTATATCTCAACACTAATTCCTGAATGTCCCAAACATCAACAATCCATATACTTCTACGAACATTTTAATCAGTCTAAGAAAACCATCACTAATAAAAAACCCAAAGATTGCTTCAATATTTTGCCAAAACACTAGAAATATTATTATATTTGCCAGAATTACATAGGATTATCATCTATAATAATTGATTTTCAATAATTAAAACTAATTATTCATTTTCTATAATTCAAGAAAGGAGGTTAATATTTTAAAATTCTATACTTAAATTAAATTTCATTAATTTCAAACCTTAAAAAAAATCAAACATGAAAAAAATTTTCTTTCTATTTTCTGCTTTATTCTTTTGCACTGCACTTTTTGCACAATCTCAATTAACACCTCAGCAGGCAGAAGAAGCCGGTGTTCAGCCGGAACATACCACAATTCAGGATGCAGGACTAATACCTGCCACTAATAATGCTGTAGTTTCCCTTGACGATCTGCAAGGCGATTACCTTGCTGTTGTTTCAATGCCAACAAATAATAAAAGGGTTGTATTACTCGATATTTATGATGGCTCACTTGTAATTGACAATTTTATTAACCTGGAGGCTACCGGAGCTGGGACTCCTAAAGATGTACTTCAGGTAGGAGATGAAATATGGGTTTGTGATCAAGTTGGTGATAGAATTGACAGATTTGATATATCAGGAAATCATCTTGGTGTTATCGGTGCTGGCGGAGGTTTGGATAATGTTCGCGGGATGGGTATTGTGGGAGATGAAGTATGGCTTTCAAATGCAGGTACTGCAAACGGTGCACCCGGAAATGCAACCATACGTATAAGCTTTGATGGAGAAATACTTGATCACTTCCTCGTTGATGGAAGCCCGTGGGATTATATTGTGTATAACGGCGAAGCTCTATTAAGTTTTTCAGCCGGTAGTGGATATCTTTCACGTATTGAACGTTACGATTTCAATGGGAACGCCCTTGGTTCATGGAACACACCTGGTGAACTGAATTTTATCCAGCAAATTTCAATTATGGATAATGATCATATTCTTGCTGCTGGGTTTTCAACTCCAGCCGGCGTTTATGAATATGATACACAAGGAACTATGCTTGGTCTGATACCGGGTACCAGCTCAGGTCCACGAGGATGCTATCAGCTTGGCAATGGAAATATACTTTGGACTAATTCAGCCGGAATTAATATTGTAGATATCAACACAGGCATCAATACAGTTGCTATTGCAGGAAATGCTCAGTTATGTGACAAAATCACATTTGGATTTGAAATTCTTCCTGGCGATGCCAACGGCGATGGCAATGTAGATGCATTGGATATTATTACCATTGCAAGCTATGTCATGGGTCTGGATCCGCAACCTTTCATTATTGATAATGCAGATGTAAACCAGGATGGTGTTATCAATCTCCTTGATGTAATTGCAACAGCAAATATTATTCTGGGTAAGTAATAAAAGTATTAATTTGACTAAAAACTAATCTTAACGATCTCAGTTTTTAACGATAATACCGGGCATGTATGACATTATTGTTCTATCATGCCCGGTTTTTTATTTGAATCCGGTTCATTCTTTTTCTTTTGAATCAATAATAATAGTTACAGGTCCATTATTAATAAGATGGATGTTCATCATAGCGCCAAACTCACCGCATGCAACTTTTTTTCCAAGTAATCCTGAAAGCTTTGCCTTGAACGATTCGTATAAGGGTATTGCAGTTTCAGGCCGTGCAGCCCGAATATACGAAGGTCGGTTACCCTTGCGGGTGGAGGCGTGAAGCGTAAACTGGCTTACAACTAAAATTTCACCATTAATTTCGCTAACTGAAAGGTTCATAACACCCTGGGCATCATCAAAAATCCTAAGTCTCGAAATTTTTCCGCAAAGCCAGTCAACATCTTCTTCATTATCATTGAGCTCTATCCCCAATAAAATCAACAATCCATTTTTTATTTCTCCAACAACACTATTATCAATTCTTACTGAAGCTTCGCTAACTCTTTGTATTACTGCTCGCATTTTGTTTAATCCAAATAATTTGTTTAAGATAGAAATTCATTACCGAGCTAAGTGATAATCAGTAAATTTATCATAATGTCAGAAAAGAATGTATAGTTTTATTCCCATTCGTTAATATCAAGTTCTTCATCATTAAGAATACTCAGGTAACTCTGATATCTGATCCTGCTGATAGTTCCATTTTCAAGTGCCTGCTTTACAGCGCATCTGGGTTCGTGGGTATGAGTGCAATTATTAAATTGGCATCCCATACTTATTGCTCTCATTTCAGGGAAGCGCTCCCAAACTTCATTGTGTTCAAAATCGGTAAGGCTGAATTCCTGGATTCCTGGTGTATCAATAATAGAGGCACCAAAGGAAAGTTCAAACATTTCGGCAAAGGTGGTAGTATGTGTACCTTTATGGTGATAAGCTGATATTTCGCTGGTTCGAAGATCTAATCCTGGCTCAATTGAATTGATAATTGCTGATTTTCCTGTTCCTGAATGCCCTGAAAGCAAGGTTGTTTTTCCTTTAAGTTCATTTTTCAGATCATCAATGCCATCGCCCCGCAGTGCCGAAACTGCAAAACATTTGTATCCTATTGATTCATATAGCTCTTTATATTTTCTCAGAATATCCATAATTGCCTTATCATAGATATCAATTTTATTGAAAATGATAGTAGCCGGTATATGATAAGCTTCGGCAGTGATAAGAAAACGATCAATGAATCCTATTGAAGTCCTTGGCATTGCCAGAGTTGTAACAAGCCAGGCCTGATCAATATTTGCAGCAATTATATGGGATGCTTTTGATAGTTTAATTGATCGCCTTATCATATAATTATGGCGTGGTTTTATCTCTGAAATAACACCTGTATTCTTACCTGCTTCCATTGTAATACGAACTCTGTCGCCAACGGCAACGGGGTTTGTGGTTCGTATTTCTCCGGTACGAAATTTACCTCTAAGACGACATTCCACTCTGGTTCCATCATCAAGTTTAACTATGTACCAACTACCAGTTGATTTGGTTACAATTCCTTCCAAAATCCATTAAAATATTGATTATCAATTAAGGAAAATTATAATATTTTCGGATTGGTTGTTTAATATCCCAAACACATTTCAATCCTTTCTTAAAAATAACAAAATCGCCGGTTGTAATTTTGAAATTTCCTTTATCAGTTTCCACTATTACTTCACCCTCAATTATCAGACATTCTTCATCACCATCGTATTTCCAAGGAAACTTTGAGATTTCTTTTTCCCATATTGGCCATGACCTTACAGCCCGGTCTGAAATCTCTTTTTCAGAAAGCTTTTTTACAATTAATTCTTCCATTTTATGCAATTTTAAATTTTGTTGTAAATTTACAAATTATTTCCTTAAACCTAATCCTAAAGATATGTTTGTCACAAATCTGATTTCCGCTATAATCACACTGTTAATAGCTTTTCTCATTTATTTTTCCATCGGTTTACGACAAAGAAGGAGCTTCGCTCCCGCCCTGCCAATTCTTTTTATCTGGGGATTTGTAAGTATTTTATTAAATGTTTTAAGTGTTTATTTAGCAAATCTATCCGGATTATTTCCTTTGGGTAATAGTATTCACAGGGTCATTTTCTACTCAATTGTTATTGCAGGTTTCGTGCGCGAATTTGGTAAATTCATAACAATAAGGATTATCTCAAAACAACGCAGAGATTTTCACAATCCCGCTGATGGAATAATTTTTGCCCTTATGGCATCTCTTGGATTCACATTAGCAGCTATTATATGGAACATTACTTTTATGAATGAAACCTCAATGGATATTTATCGCAGTTTGCTGGTATTGCCTGCAAATATCATCACTGCTATAATTCTAGGATTTTTCATGGGCTTGGGCAAATTGCGCCGTAATGCTTTTATTGATTCAACTACAGGATTATTTGCAGCCACTATTTTTCAGGCAGTATTTGAGTTTTGTTTCATTATTGCGGATCCAACCCTGCTTATGGTCCTTTTTGTCGGCTCAATTTTAATAGCCATTGTGTTAGTCAACAGAGCAAGAGCAATAAACAAATAAGCAGATGTAAGAAGCCAGATATCCAAAATCTGATTATTTACGACCTTATTATATAAGTTTATAAATTTTTCCTGGCAGAGTTTTTATCAGACCCTCAAACTCAAGATTTAATAATGCATTGGCAACCAGTGAAATATTGATGTTTGTCACTTCACATATCCTGTCAATGCTTGCTTCGCCATTTTCCTGTATAACTGCCATGATCTTTTCCTGATCGGGGGTAAGTTCTATCATAAGTTTGCGCTGAACAGCCTGTTTCTTTACATTTTGAGTCCAACCCATTAAATATCCAATATCCTCAACCGATTGAAGCAAAGAAGCCTGATTTGTTTTGATAAGGAAATTACATCCTTCAGAAAAATAATTTCCAATATTTCCCGGTACTGCAAAAACATCACGATTATACGAATTGGCAATTTTTGCTGTAATGAGCGCCCCGCCTTTCATGCCTGATTCTATAACAACAACTGCATCCGATAAGCCGGCAATTATACGGTTGCGGGAAGGAAAATTTTCTTTGTCGGGTTTGGTTCCACTTGGATAATCTGCAAGCAAACCTCCCTGATTTAACATACGTTCAGCCAGGGTTTTATTTAAAGGAGGATAAATTCTGTCCAGACTATGAGCCAAAACAGCTATGGTATTAAGTCCATTCTCAAGGGAGCTTTTATGGGCACAGGTGTCTATTCCATAAGCCAATCCACTAATTATCAAAACATCCATGTCTTTAAGGTCTTCAATGAACTTCTCACAGAAATCCTTACCGTATTGGGTTGCCCTCCGGGTACCAACTATTGAGATTATTTTCGGATGATTCAGGTCGGCATCACCTTTAAAATAAATCATCAGGGGTCCGTCAATACATTCACGAAGCCTGTATGGATATTGTTCATCAGTATAAAATAATGCAGTGATCTTATATTTGTTTATAAATTCAATTTCACGTGCAGCAAGTTCCAGAGCTTTACTTCTGTTCTCAATAATACTATTAGCCAATTGTTTCCCAATATGCTCAACCTTAAGCAAAACACCCTTTTTCTCAGTAAAAACGGCTTCAGCACTCCCACAAGCCGAAACAAGTTTTTTACCCAGAATATCACCAACACCCGGAATCATAGTTAAGGCTATCTTATGCAGTAAATTCATATGATTAGTTTATTTGGAAATAATACTTTTACAATCAAAATTGTATTTTTACAAATTGTAAGCCTGTCGTTAGGTTTTAGGTAGTTTACAGAAATTAAAACGGGTAAAAATAATCAAAAATCGTTTGTCTCGCTCAAGCAACATACTGGTTTGCCCTCTCGACTGGGGGCTGGGTCATGCTACACGTTGTGTACCAATCATTAACAGCCTGCTTGAGCTAAAGAGCAAAGTGTTAATTGCCGGCAGCGGAAGATCATTAGAATTCTTAAAATCAGAATTTCCTCAGTGTGAGTTCATAAATTTGCCTTCGTATCGTTTTACATACAGCAAAAAAGGCAGAATGGTTTCGGCTATGCTTTTTTCAATTCCTTATATCCTGAGCGATATATTTAAAGAACATAAGCAGCTTAAGAAAATAATTTCAAAGTATAATATTGATGGTATTATTTCTGATAACCGTTTCGGGCTGTGGAATCGGCAAGTTCCCTGTGTGTACATGACCCATCAGATCCATATAAAAACTCCGGTGAAATTAAAATTTCTTGAGCCTGTAGTTTACCTGCTGCATAAATTTTTCATAAAGAAATACGATCTTCTATGGATTCCCGATAATGAAACAAAGCCATGGCTTTCAGGCAATCTGTCACATCCTGCAATCAAAGGAATAAAGCATAAATATATCGGTTCGTTAAGTCGTTTTTCAAAACACCATTCCGCTGAATCGGGATCAGTTTTAGATCATACTTCTGATATCCTTATAATGATATCCGGACCGGAACCTCAGCGTACAATATTTGAAGATATTGTTAGAAAGCAAACAGCTGAGATTCAAAACAAGGTGATCATTTTGTGCGGGCTGCCTGATCAGGAACGAAAACCTGAAATCATTGACAACATCACTGTTTATCCTCATGTTTCAACACCGGCTTTAAAGAAATTAATTGAGAACACGGATATAATAGTTTGTCGTTCAGGCTATTCATCAATAATGGATCTGGCGAGGTTTGGTAAGAAAGTGTTTTTTGTACCCACACCTGGACAAACCGAACAGGAATACCTTGCATCTTATCTGAAACAAGAGGGAATAGCTGATTTTGCGAACCAGCAAGAATTCCGGCTTACGGATGTTTTCAAAACTTATGAGGATTTCAGTGGTTTCAAAAACTTTCCGGTTAATGATACAGTTCATAAGGCAGTAAAAGATTTTCTCGGGCTGATTTGCAATAAATTTTAAAACACTTTGTTAAATCTTATTAAAAGTATTTGATATGAACCTTTTTATTACCTGGAATGTAAACCCTGAAATATTCAGTATCGGAGGTTTTTCAATACGCTGGTATGGTTTGATGTTTGTTTTTTCTTTTTACTTCGGCTATCTGATAGTAAGTAGAATGCTTAAAAAAGAAGGTGTTGCCGAAAACATGTTCGACAAACTCCTAACATGGATGATCATTGCAACTATTGTCGGCGCACGATTGGGTCATGTACTTTTTTACCAGCCCAATTATTATTTAAAGCATCCTCTCGAAATACTTTTGATATGGGAAGGCGGGCTTGCCAGTCATGGTGCTGCCATAGGTATTACTATTGCTTTATGGTGGTTTGCGAGAAAGGAGAAAATTGATTTTTGGTTGCTGACTGACCGTATTGTAATTGCAGTAGCGTTAGCAGGATTTTTCATACGGATGGGCAATCTTTTTAATTCAGAAGTTTTTGGCAGACCTACCACTCTGCCCTGGGGATTTATTTTCACCAGTGTTGACAGTATTCCCCGTCATCCATCTCAGCTTTATGAGGCGTTGGCGTATCTGTTAATATTTTTCTTTTTATTCTGGTATTACCATAAAAAACAATGCAAGCCAGAAAGGGGTGTGCTTTTCGGATGGTTCCTTATGTTGATTTTTGGAGTCAGAATAATTATTGAATTTCTGAAAGAACCTCAGGTGGACTTCGAGCAAACTATGATCTTCAATATGGGGCAAATACTCAGCATACCACTTGTAATCGCAGGTATGTATTTTGTTTTGAGAAAGAAAGAATAATTGGGCGTTTTTATTTCAAAACGCATCTTTAAGTACAGCCTGAATTTCTCTATTTTCCTGAATACATTAAGATGAATCCATATAATTCATCAGCCAGTTCTTCCTGCTCGTATGCTCTCGCAGACATAGCAAGCCTTTGCAGCATTATCATTGCTATTTCAAGCTCTTCCTGGTAATATGCTGCAATTGAAGGTCTTTGGTCACTGTAATAAGCAATCTCAGCCTTGAAATTTTCAGCTATTGCCCGTACAAGGTCATTTGCCTTATCAATCTGATCAGCTTCGTAATACACTTCTGTAAAAGCAGTTGTAAAACGGTCGTAAGGGAATTTCTCATTAGGAAAAACTTCCAGATACCTGTTGGCAACAGCTACTGCCGAATCAATTTTATTTTCATCAATCAAAGCCTGAGCAAGGCGCATGAAATTTTGGCGCGGGAAAAACGAGTTACGCATACTTTCACGATCAACGGTTACCTTAGGATCGCTGATATTACCCCATCTGGCTTTGTTCATCATGGCATCATAGGTTGCCTCCACATTTACACCACCCATACCCTGATAATAATGATCGGCTTCAACAGGTATAAATTTGTAAACAAATCCTTCGAGATGAAAATATCTGTCGGCGTTCAATGCTCCCAATATTTCTCTCGGACTGGTAAAATATAATGAGCGGTTCCAGTTGTTGGTAGCAACAAAATCAAGTACAGCCAGATCGTTGCGATACAGGTAATTCTGATTGATATCCCAT
This sequence comes from Bacteroidales bacterium, assembly GCA_012522795.1. GTDB lineage: Bacteria > Bacteroidota > Bacteroidia > Bacteroidales > JAAYJT01 > JAAYJT01. The sequence goes on from JAAYJT010000089.1 coordinate 8,181, forward strand.
TTGATCTCAGGTTCAATTCTATCAGCAAAATACGAAGGCACTGTTCCGCTTTTCAAAACAGCGTCTTTATCAACAGTCATTTTAACTTTTTTTGTAGGGAAATAGTTTATCTGACGGTCGCCAAGCCTGACTTTTGTATTATCTGATTCGCTTGAAATAAAATTAATTATCTCTTTCAATTCTCTGTGATCAGGGATTCCGCGATCCCAGAAATATGCCACTTCAGTTGAACTACCTTCATACTGGTCATTTGTCATGGTAAACGGCATAGGATCGGAATCATTGACTTTTCGTGCCAGCTGCTGCACATACCAGCTACCTGATGCGAGCATATGGTTGGCAACTCTTACATCATCTCTAACGCCTTCAACATCCTGAATATACCATAATGGAAAAGTGTCATTATCACCATAGGTTATCAAAATCGAGTTCGGATCGCAACCTATGAGGTAATTATGAGCAAAATCGCGGGCAACATATTTATTTGAACGGTTATGATCATCCCATCCTTCCTTTGCCATTATTCCGGGAACCAATAATAATGTAATCAGAGTAACCAGTATAGCCGAAAGTCCGGGGTTCAGCTTTTTACTTAACAACTCCCATAAAGCCAGCACTCCCAAGCCTATCCAAATGGTATAGGCATAAAATGAAGCTGCATAGGAATAATCCCGCTCTCTGGGCTGATATGGAGTTTGGTTCAGATACACAATAATTGCAAGGCCAGTCATAAAAAACAAAAGCGCCACAACCAGGGTATCTTTATAATTACGTTTCCAGTGATATAGTAACCCAATGATACCAAGCAAAAGAGGAAGAAAATAAAATTTATTATGAGCCGGATTTTTCATTGAAGGGGGCAGATTGCTTTGATCGCCAAGACGCCAGTTGTCAATAAAATTAATACCGCTGAGCCAATTTCCTTCTCTTGGTCCTCCATGGCCTTCAATATCATTTTGTCTTCCAACAAAATTCCACATGAAATACCGGAAATACATGTGCCCAACCTGATAATTGAAAAAGAAACGAAGATTTTCAAGGAACGTTGGTTTATATATTATTTCATTCGAACCATCGCTTTTAATCACCTGAATAGGAGTTCCTTCAATTTTTCCCCATGCTTTATAGGCTTCAGCATGTGCACTTCTTGTGCTGCTCCACATTCTTGGGAATATAGTCTCAAAACGAGGATCATAATTAGGAATCACACCTTTACGATCATCAATAACTACATATTTTCCCAGGGCTTTATCTTTCTTATAAACAGGGCTGCCATCTGAATACGGGTTTTCAGAATCGAGAGGGGCATTGTAATATGGTCCGTAAAGCAGTGGCCATGAGCCATACTGCTCTCTGCCAAGATAGGAAAGAAGCGACATAGCATCCGAAGGATTGTTCATATTCTGCGGTGGATTGGCATTTGCCCGGATTACAATCATAAAAAAGGAAGAATAACCGATAATAATGAATGTAAGCGAAAGCAAAGCTGTATTAAGCAATACTTTTCTTTTTCTATGTGTGTAAAGTAAACCCCAGGTCAGCAGAAATGCAATCAGCAAGAAAAAGAAGATTGTCCCCGAATTAAACGGAAGTCCTAAGACATTCACAAATAAAAGTTCGGTTTTAGCTTCAAGTTTCACAATTCCGGGTATTAACAGGCTCATAATAAAATAAATAAGAACCACTGATATAATTCCGGTTATAGCAATTCCTTTACGGGATACATCGTAACGTTTGAAATAAAAAATGAAAGCAATGGCAGGGATTGCAAGTAAATTAAGCAGATGCACTCCTATTGAAAGTCCAATCAGATAAGCAATAAGAACAATCCAGTGCAGGTTGTGTCTCTTGTCGGCTACGCGCTCCCAGCGTAAAATCGCCCAGAAAACCAGAGCTGTAAAAAACGATGACATGGCGTAAACTTCACCCTCAACGGCCGAAAACCAGAACGAATCGGAGAATGTATATGCCAGCGAACCTACAACACCAGCACCCAGAATAGCATAAATTTTGCCTTGGGTAAGTTCACCCGTACTTTTCACTGCCTTTTCAGCCAGCATGGTAATAGTCCAGAAAAGGAATAAAATAGTGAATGAGCTTGAAAGTGTTGACATAATATTGATCATAAGAGCTACTGTGGAACCATCAGATGCAAAAAGTGTGAATACTCTTCCAAGCATCTGAAACAAAGGAGCTCCTGGCGGATGCGTAACCTGAAGCTTGTAAGCAGTGGCAATAAACTCTCCGCAGTCCCACCAACTGGTAGTAGGTTCAACTGTTAAAAAATATACCAGAGTAGCTATTGCAAATACTATCCACCCTGTAATAAGATCGAGTTTTCTTAGTAGTTTGACGTTCATGAAAATTCTTTGAAAACCGGCATCTCAGCCGGTAGTTATGCATTAAAATCTAATTTTTATAGTCAGGCTAAATAAAAATTTCAACTTGCTAAAATAGAGTTTTTTTGCGTTTGCTATCATTGTTATCTGGTATAAATTTGAAAAGAGTCAGACCATGACAGCCCGGGCTTCCTTTTCTTAGTAGTTTTACTTCGTTAAAATCCAACTACTATGAGCAAAACTACATTTTTTTTCGGTCAATCTGTTTTCGGACAGCTTATTTCTTTAATTGATCCTAAAATTATATCTGATGTTAGCAAAGCTTGTAATGCCGACCGGTATGTTAAGAAGTTTAAAACAAAAGGTCACTTGATAAGCATGGTGTTTTGTGCACTTACAAAATGCTCTTCATTGAGAGAGGTATCAGGTGCTATACTAGGATTATCAGGCAAGACCAAACATTTTCAATTGGATCACATACCCAAAAGGAGTACGCTTAGTGATGCAAATCAACGACGAGATGCTGAAGTTTTCGGAATTATATACAACAAGCTCTTTAGAAAATATGGATATATTTTCTCGGACAGCCTGATTAAAGATGTCATTAACAAGCAAATAGAGATTTTCGATAGCACCACTATCAGTTTTTTTAAAGACATTTTAAAATGTGTTGGTAGAAAACCAAAAGATGGAAAGCACAAAGGAGGCATCAAAGTTCATACTGTTATTAATGTTGATTAGGTGGTTCCAAAGTTAGTCTGGCTTACCAATTCAGCAACAGATGACCACATCTTGTTGAATAAGCTAAAAATGAATCCAAATACTATTTATGTGTTTGATAAGGGTTACAATGATTACAAGGCTTTCAAAAAGTTCAGTGATAATGAAACCGGATTTATTACCCGAATTAAAGAGAATGTAGTATATGCGTCTGTCTATGAGAATGAAATTGATGAGCATATTCATTCAAGCGTTCTTCAGGATGAAATCATCGAACTTACTGTAAAAGAAGAGACAACAACAAGTAAGTTAAAACTCAGGAAAATAAGGTTTTACGATAGAGCCTTAAAACGTGAGTTTGGGTTTCTAGCCAATTTGTTTGAGATGCGACCTGATTTAGTATCAGCTATATATAAGTTACGCTGGTAAATTGAGATTCTTTTTAAGCAGATTAAGCAAAATTTTCCGTCGAAATATTTTCTGGGAGACAATGAAAACGCCATCAAAATTCAAATATATTGTACTTTGATTGCTAATTTGCTCATGACGGTAATACAAAAAAGTTTGAAAAGGAACTGGGCATTTTCAAATCTCCTGACTTGTCCGCCTTATTGAAGTGCCAAAAATATTATATTGATATTCAATTAGTTATTGAGTAAAAAATCTAAATTTGTCGCACTAAGGCATTTTTTTATGTTACATATTCGAATTATTAACA
>JAAYJT010000013.1 GCA_012522795.1 Bacteroidales bacterium
GAATAATATCAGCGCAAGTTTAGCGCAATAACGTATTCCTTTATTCATAAGCATAAATTTTTGTTTTATAAAAGTTCACCCTGCAAATAATACGAATTGTATTTACAATTATCAAAAATCAAAATACTTATCTGGTTTCTGAGTTTAATTTCCGGCAAGCAGTTCCTTAACAATAGCTGCAATAGTTTTGTTATCAGCTTTTCCCATCAGTTGCTTTGAAGCTTCGCCCATTACCTTCCCCATATCCTTTATACTTTTTGCATCAATGCTTTTGATTAGATCAGCAATAACAGCTCTGACATCCTCTATATCGAGCTGTTTTGGCAAATATGCCTCGATAACAGAGATCTGGCTCTCTTCTGTTTGAGCAAGATCCATTCTTCCCTGGCTACGGAAAATTTCAGCAGACTCCCGGCGTTGTTTAACCATTTTTTGCAATAGTTTAATTTCTTCCTCTTCCGAAATGGTTTCCACAAAAGCTGTCCCTCTGGTTTTCTCAAGCAAAATAGCTGCTTTTATTGCTCTCAGTGCTTCCAGTTTACCGGCATCCCGCGCTAACATGGCAGCCTTGATATCAGTCATTATTTTTTGTTCGAGGTTCATAGTTAAAAGGATTAATCCGGATTATCGTACAAATATGCGTTATTACTACGAATTTCAGTATTATTTTCCTCATCAACATCAAGAACATAACGTGAAGCCTGCAAACCAACATTTGGAGGAGGATCTTTAAGTTCAAAATTCACACGTTTGTATGCCGGCTCATTTTCCAATTCACTTAATCCTGCCGGTGTTTTCATTTTCATGCTTAAGCTTTTCAGCCTTTGAATACGTTCTTCTGACTGTTTTCTCAGCAGGTCGGTATCTTCGGTTTCAAATGATTCAACAGGCTTGCTGGCCGGTGCAAAAATCCTGTCTTCGTCAGTATCCTGAATGGTATCTTCAGTTTGTTTCAATTTTGGAGAATCAATTTCAAATTTCTGAATATTATCCTCTTCTTCTTTCATTAACGAAGATTCTTCAAGTTTCTCTTCTTCGTCCGGGAATAGCTTCATGGTTTCTGATTCTGACCTTTTTACTACCGGTTCAGATATCTGATCAAACAAGCTTATCAACTGATTATCAGGCTCGCTGGTTATTTCTTCATCCGGTCTGACCTCAATATGTTCCTTCTCTATGATATTGGAATCGGCAACTACACCTACGATTTTCTTTTCTATCTTTGGATGTTCTGACTTTTTCCTGTTGAACCCTGTTGCAACAACTGTTACACTGATTTTTGAGCCAAGCTCAGGATTTCTTGCATAACCCCATAATATCTGAGCGCTCTGACCTGCCTCATTTTGAATATATTCAGTTATTTCATTGATCTCATCAACACTTATTTCATCTTCACCTGAATTTATTTGCAACAAAATATTATCGGCACCTTTAATTGAGTTGTCGTTAAGCAATGGCGAATTTAACGCACCCTTCACAACCTTTGCTGCACGGTCCTCTCCGTCAGCGGTATCTGAACCCATTATAGCCTTGCCACTATCGGTTAAAACTGTTTTAACATCTTCAAAGTCAACGTTTACATATCCTTCCATAGTAATTATCTCAGCTATGCCTTTAGCGGCAGTGGTAAGAATATCGTCAGCGCGGTTGAATGCCTCGCTTAATTTCAGGTTTCCGTATAGTTCCCGTAATTTATCATTACTTATCAGCAGCAATGCATCAACATATTTCCTCATTTCTTCAATTCCGGCTTCAGCCTGCTGGCAGCGTTTGCGTCCTTCAAACGAAAATGGCAAGGTAACAATACCCACAGTAAGTATGCCTGATTCACGGGCTGCCTGAGCAATTACAGGTGCTCCGCCGGTACCTGTGCCACCTCCCATTCCGGCTGTAATAAACAGCATTTTTGTATTCACCTGAAATATTTCATTGATCTGATCAATTTGCTCAAGTGTTGCAATCCGCCCTATTTCGGGTACTGAACCGGCTCCCAGCCCTCGTTTGCCCAATTGAATTTTTGTAGGAACCGGGCTAAGTTCCAATGCCTGAGCATCAGTATTGCAAACTATAAAATCCACACCTTTAATACCTTGCTCATACATGTATGATACGGCATTGCTTCCGCCGCCTCCTATTCCCAACACTTTAATAATGCTGGAACCATTTTTTGGCAGGTCAAATTCTAAGTCAGTCATTGTAAATTCTCCTTAATTAATTTAGTGATTATTTATTTAATTTTCTTATGATTTTTTGAATAATTCTACCAGAACATTAAAAAATTTACCTCCTTGCCCTGAGCCAGAAGTACTTTTTGAAGAATAATAATCCTTCTTTTTTCTTTTCTCCTCTGATTGCTGAATTCCAAGCATTACAAGTCCTACTCCTGTTGCAAACATAGGGCTGCCAAGTTCTTTAGGCAAATCATTTGCAAGATGCTGGCTGGGATAACCAATACGAACATCCATGCCAGTAATAAATGATGTAAGCTGAGCCAGATGTTTTAACTGCGACCCGCCCCCTGTAAGAACAATGCCCCCAATCAGCTTATCTTCATAACCTGAATTCCTGATCTCATAACACACATGATCAATTATTTCTGTCATACGCGACTGAATAATGCCTGCAAGGTTGCGAAGGGTAATTTCTTTTGATGGTCTCCCCTGTAAGCCCGGTATTGTAACAATTTCCTCATCTTTATTTTCTTTTGCCACTGATGAACCAAACCTTACCTTAAGCTCCTCGGCATGTCTTTTAATAATTGAGCATCCCTTTTTAATATCTTCGGTTACTATGTCGCCTCCAAGAGGTATCACAGCAGTATATCTTATCAGATTATCCTGAAAAATCGCAAGATCAGTAGTACCTCCTCCAATGTCAACCAATGCAACTCCGGCTTCTTTTTCTTCTTCGCTTAGTACCGCTTCAGCTGAAGCAATTGGCTCAAGTATAAGGCCAGCCGCAGTAAGTTTTGCACTTTCCACACATTTAATAATGTTTTTGGCTGCCAATGTCTGTCCGGTTATAATATGGAAATTTGCTTCAAGTTTCGAACCCAATACACCGCGGGGTGCTTTTATACCAGTCTCACCGTCAACAGTGTATTCCTGTGGTATCACTTCAATTATCTGTTCCCCCGGATTGATTACCAGCTTGTACATATCGTTGGTCAAACGATCAATTTCTTCCTGAGTAATCCCATCTTCTCTGTTATCGCGAATGATATGTCCCTGATGCTGTTGGCTTTTGATATGTTGCCCTGCAATACTAACATAAACCGAGTTAATATCCACATTGGCCCGATGACCTGCAAACTCCACCACCTGCTGAATTCCTGCAACAGTATTTTCAATATTATTTACCATACCACGTCTTACACCATATGAATCAGTTTTGCCAAATCCAAGGATTTCAATCTTACCCAATTCATTAAGCCTTCCCACAATAGCAGCAATCTTTGTTGTGCCAATATCAAGTCCTACAATAATATCTGATTGTTCCATAGTTGTTAGATTTTTGAACATACTACCTGTTTGTTGTATTTTAAGTTGATTGTTTTATATAAATCAAGGTTTTGAATAGCTTTTTCCGAGCGATAAAACTTTACCAGCCTGTCTAACTTATTTTCAGCTTCAAATCCGTCTCCAAACAAAATTCTCTGCCTGCCGACATGAGTATATAATTCAAGTTCATCGTTATGATTTATAAATATCTGTTCAATTAAAGATTGCAAAAAGTCATCATCATGAATATATAAACCCACCTGAAGAGCCTGATACAGGCTACTGCTCCTGAACACAGGCATATTTTCTGCCATCATCTGTAAATTAATTCCGGGCTTCAGTTGGTCAGGCTGTAGTATATCGCTATTTATAATCAGTAGTCTGTGAGGATGATTTTTCGACAATGACATAACCACACCTTTATTGTCAACGTACCAGGCTTCGCTGCCAAACATAACTTTAACTGCCGGCACCCGCTGAACAGCCCTGATACGTAATAAACCGTCAAGTGTCAAATCAATGTCGCAGTTTTCGATATAATGAGTTTTAAGGATCTCATCCCTTATCTGAGCAATATCCCCCGCTGTTAAAACCCTGCCTTCGGGAGCCCCGAGTTTATTTTTGATAAGTGCTCTTATTTCAGATTTTGTAATCAAGGTATCCTGGTTTATATATTTCAAATCAATTTCCTGGCTTACGCAAACCATAGTACTATGCTCCTGCCTGATAAAACCAAGCAAAACGAAAACTCCTGCCAGTAACAAAATGGTAAAGACTATATTTAAGATACGCTTCATGAATGTATGGCTTTAAAGGTTGTTTCAATTGGTTCAACAAGTCTGTCAATATCGCCGGCGCCAATAGTTAAAAGAATTTCGGGTTTGATAACTTTTAAAAATGATATGAGATCTTCTTTGGCACACAGATATTTATGTTGATGATCTATCATCTTCAGTAGGTTTTCAGAGCTTACCCCTTCAATGGGCAACTCTCTTGCAGGATAAATATCAAGCAAAATAATTATGTCCAGCGCTTTTAAACTCTGAGCAAATTCACCGGCAAAATCACGGGTCCGGGTGTAAAGATGCGGCTGAAATACTCCTGTAATTTTTTTCTCAGGATATAATTTTCGCACTGAATCAATGCAGGCTGTAATTTCATTTGGGTGATGAGCGTAATCATCAATGAATATGAAATTGTCGCGCTCTATCCTGATATCAAAACGCCGTTTAACGCCTTTAAAGGATGATAATCCGGTTTTTACTGTTTCTTCATCTGCATTGGTAAGAATAGCAACTGCCGAAGCTGCCACCGCATTTTCAAGGTTGATAATGCCCGGAATTCCTGATTGCAGACCTTTTACCTCCCTAAAAGGTGTAACTAAATCAAATTTGTTAATCCCGCTCTTCACATTAATATTAATTGCATGAAAATCAGCTTTTTCAGAAAGCGAATATGAATAAACCGATACTGACTCATTTACTTCAGTAAAGAGTTCAATACCTTTTTTTATCAGAAGTTTTCCATTAGGTTTTATTTTTGAAGTAAATGACCGGAATGAGTTTTTAAGATGCTGGTGATCGCCATATATATCAAGATGATCGGCATCAGTTGAGGTAATCACGGCAATCCATGGTCCTAACTGTAAAAACGAACGGTCGTATTCATCGGCTTCAGTAACAAAAAGATCAGTTTCAGGTGCGAACACCAGATTTGATCCCAGATTTTTTGATATTCCTCCAAGTAGGGCATTGCATTTATTTGAACCCTGATTCAAAACATGAGCTATCCAGCACGATATGCTTGTTTTACCGTGTGTTCCTGCCACTGCAATAAGACGCTTATCTCTGGTAAGAAACCCTAATAATTCAGCCCTTTTCATTAGGGGAATATCAGAAGCTGATAAATGAACAAACTCCTTATTATTTTTAGGAATGGCAGGAGTATAAACAGCCAGATCTAAAGCTGAGGGTATAAGTCTGGTATTTTCTTCATAATGAACCGGAATTCCCTGAGAAATAAGTTCCTGAGTTAATTTTGACTCAGTACGGTCATATCCTGATACATTCACACCCTGAGCCTTGAGCATCCTGGCAAGAGCACTCATGCCAATACCCCCGATCCCTAGAAAATAAACATTTCTCCAGGATTCTTCAGCCGGAATATGACTTTTTACTTTATTCATCAGTTTTTTCTGTTTTTATCTGCAACCGCCAATACCTCTTTTGCAATTCTCTCAGCAGCATCGGTATATGCCATTTTTTTTATATTTTCTGAGAGTTTAAGCAAAACCACATTATCATTTATTATCTCGATTATTGTTTTTCCAAGTTTTTCTCTTGCTTCACTATCCCTTATCATTATTGCCGCCTTATTTTTCACTAACGCCATGGCATTATGAGTCTGATGATCTTCAGCCACATTGGGCGAAGGAATAAGAACAGCAGGTTTGCCCACAATACACAATTCTGATAGCGAAAGTGCGCCGGCTCTTGACACCACAATATCAGCAATGGCATAAGCCAGATCCATTCTGGAAATGAATTCCATTATTCTTATCCCTTTACTTTCAACTTCGGGGATAAGACCGGCAGCTTCAGGAAAATAATTTTTACCACATTGCCATATCACCTGCAATCCATTATCAATAAAGAGCTGTAAATATTTATGTATGCTTTCATTTATTGTTCGGGCGCCAAGGCTTCCGCCGGTAACCAGCAATGTTTTATGTTTTGTATCAAGATTAAAATAAGCGGCAGCTTCCTGTTTTTTGGTTTCTGTGTTCAAAATATCTTTACGAACCGGATTGCCGTACAGTAGGATTTTATCCTGCGGAAAATACTTCTCCATGTTTTCGTATGCAACACAAATACGTTCAGCCTTGCCCGCAAGCAATTTATTTGTAACTCCCGGATAGGAATTCTGCTCCTGTATCACAGCCGGAATACCTGAATTCATAGCTACTTTCAACAAAGGTCCTGAAGCATAGCCCCCCACTCCTACTACCACGCCGGGTTTAAACCTGCGGATAATGCTTCTTGATTTTATAAGACTGATTATCAGGCGGAAAGGAAAAGAGATCAAAGAAAGCGAAAGCCTGCGCTGAAATCCTCTTACCGGGATTCCTTTAATCGGATATCCTGCGGCGGGTACTTTTTCCATTTCCATTTTGCCTGTAGCTCCCACAAATAGAATATTAGCCTGAGGTTCAAGGTTCTTCAAAGCATCGGCAATGGCGATGGCAGGAAAAACATGTCCTCCGGTTCCACCTCCGCTGATTATGATATTTAATGGTTTCTCAGGCATAGGCTTCAACATTTTTTTCTGTATCTTCAACAAAACGACTAATACTGAGCATAATACCAATAGCAATACTGGTGAACCATATTGATGTTCCGCCCATACTTATCAACGGCAAAGGCTGCCCTGTAACCGGCAATAAACCTACTGTTACGCCCATGTTTATAAATGCCTGGAATACCAGGCTGAAACTCAGCCCAAAAGCGAGTATGGTCCCGAAAATATTATTGGACTTCGTTGCAATCCTAATGCCCCGGAATAAGAGAATTAAATATATGAGGATCAATCCGAAGCCACCGGCTAAACCATACTCTTCTATAATAATTGCATAAATAAAATCAGAAAAAACCTGTGGCAGCCAGTTCTTTTGATTACTGTTCCCCGGACCTTTTCCCAGAATAGTTCCTTCGGCAATTGCAATTTTTGAATGTGTTATCTGCCATTTACCTTCTTCACTCTTTCCCAAATAACTTTCAATGCGTTTATCCCAGGTTGAAGTACGGTTAATGCTGTCACTTCCCTTAGGAATGGCAAGATAGATTAGAAAAGCCACAGAAAGAGATCCTACAGTGATAAGTAAAAATTTCATCCTCACTCTTCCTATGAACATTATAACCAGGCTGGTGAAAAACACAATAGCTGCTGTTGACAGGTTCGAAGGCAATATCAAACCAGTAATGATAAGGGTTGGAAACAGTAGCAATGTTAAAAAATATCTGTAATCGCTAATTTCTTCACGTGCTTTTGATAGTATCCATGCCAGATAAATAAGTAAAGCAAGTTTGGCAAAATCCGATGGCTGAATGGTCAGGTTAATTATTGGTAATACCAAATATCTTTTCGCATCAAACATTGTGGTTCCAAACACCAGAACAGCAATTAACAGGAATATTGATAACGTTATTCCATAATGCGATTTTCGTCCAAACCATTGAAAAGGGATCAGATGAGTAAGATACATTAAAACCAGACCTAAACCCAGGATCCCCAGATGCTTTAGCAGATAATATTCAGTGTTATCCTGCTGATACCGGTAAGCCAGTGAACTAGATGAACTATAAACTGCCAGAATTGAGTATATTGAAAACAGAATGACAACAACCCAGATGGCTTTGTCACCCCCTATGTTTAATTTTATTTTACCGTTGCTCATTATTAAAAGGTTTTAGCTGGTTTTCAATGGCTTATATCTATTATTAACTTTCTATGTTTTTGATTTTCAAACCAATTATAATTTCCTTACCAGTTCTTTGAACTGATTTCCTCTGTCTTCATAATTTTCAAACAAATCAAAACTGGCACATGCAGGTGAAAGCAATACTGTATCACCCGGTTCGCTTAAATAATAAGCAGTTTTTACAGCATCTTCAGCCGAACGGGTATCAACAATAACCTTTACAACTCCCGCAAAAGCTTCATGAATTCTTGAATTATCAAGTCCAAGGCATACAACGGCTTTAACTTTTGATTTTACCAGTTCCATCAGCTCTGAATAATCATTACCCTTGTCAACACCTCCGGCTATCCAGATTATGGGTTTCAAAGAGCTTTCAAGCGCCCACCATGTTGAATTGATATTTGTGGCTTTTGAATCATTAATAAACTGAACCCCATGAACATTTGCCACAAACTCAAGCCTGTGATCAACATTCTGAAAATCACCCAGACTTTTTCTGATGGTGTCCTTGCGCAAATTCATCAAACTTGCGCTGATACCGGCAGCCATCGAGTTGTAAATATTATGTCGTCCCTGCAATGCCAATTGTTCGATTGTCATACTAAAATGGTTTATATTGGTTTGTATAACTACTTCATTATCTTTTATATAAGCTCCGTTCTGTCTTATCTCCTGCTTAATTGAAAAAGGATAAACCCTCGCTTTCACTTCCCTCATTTTTAATTCCTCCGCAATTATTGGATCATCAGCGCAATAAATGAATGCATCATCGTTTGTCTGATTTTGTGTGATCCTGAATTTAGATTCAATATAATTACTGAAGCGGTTGTCGTAGCGATCCAGATGATCAGGTGTGATATTGAGTAAAACTGCTATATCGGCTTTGAAATCAAACATTCCGTCCAACTGGAAGCTGCTTATTTCAAGTACGTAGTAATCATAGTTTTGCAGTGCCACCTGTTGAGCAAAGCTTTTTCCGATATTCCCTGCCACACCTGCATTCAATTTCCCAGCCTTCAGAATATGCCATAAAAGCGCAGCCGTGGTGGTTTTACCATTACTTCCTGTAATACATACTTTAAAAGCATTTGAATATCGTGCTGCAAATTCAATTTCTGAAATAATAGGCACTCCATTCTCACGTATAGCTCTAAGCAATGGAATCTGATCAGGGATACCGGGGCTTTTAATCACCTCTCCGGCTTTCAGCAATTCCGCTACTGAGTGCATACCTTCTTCAAAATCAATGTCATACTGTAAAAGAACGTTTTTATATTTTGTTTTAATTTTTCCCTTATCTGAAACAAAAACCGGTATTCCCCGTGTTTTTGCAAGTATTGCAGCTCCTACCCCGCTTTCGCCAGCACCAAGCACTGCAATACCATCTTTAGTCATATCATATTCCTTTCATTATTTATCTGATCTTTAATGTTATAATTGTTAATACTGCAAGCATAAGCCCAACAATGAAAAATCTCTGTACTATTTTGGGTTCCGCATATCCGCTTAACTGATAGTGATGATGCAGTGGCGACATTTTAAATATCCGTCTTCCCTCTCCATATTTTTTTCTGGTGTATTTAAACCATGAAACCTGCATCACTACCGAAAGATTTTCAACCAGAAATATTCCACAAAGAATAGGGATAAGCAATTCCTTTCGGATCATAATGGCAAAAACTGCAATTACACCACCCAAAGCAAGACTGCCGGTATCGCCCATAAAAACCTGTGCCGGATATGTATTATACCATAAAAACCCAATACAAGCCCCAACAAAAGCACTCATATAAATTGTAAGCTCCCCTGTGTCAGGCAAGTACATAATATTTAAATAATCAGCAAAAATTATGTTACCCGACACCCATGCCAGTACACCCAGAGTAGCTCCAATAATAGCCGATGTTCCCGTAGCAAGCCCATCTATACCGTCAGTAAGGTTTGCTCCGTTCGAAACTGCCGTAATGATCAGGATTACAATAGGTATATATATCAGAAACGCATATTTATGAGCATTTTTACCCAGTGGTTTCAGCAAAACTGCATAATCCAGCTCATTATTCTTAAAAAACGGGATCGTGGTTTTTGTTGACTTAACTGATTGCTTTGCAAATCTAACAATAGGAGCCATTTCAATTTCATCAGAATCCTGGAATTCAGATACTACTATATCCTTTGACGGAACTTTTTCCCTAATCACTACCGATTCACTGAAAAACAATGTAGTTCCGACCACAATTCCAAGAACTATCTGTCCGATTAGTTTGAAACGTGCGGCAAGGCCTTTTTTCTCATGTTTAAAAACCTTGATATAATCATCAACAAAGCCGATAACACCAAGCCAAACAGTAGTGAAAATAATAAGCAGGATATAAATGTTGTTGAGTTTTGCAAAAAGCAGTACAGGAATGAGTATAGCAGCAAGAATTATCAAACCGCCCATTGTAGGAGTTCCTTCTTTTGCCTTCTGTCCTTCTAATCCCAGATCCCTTATAGATTCCTTTACCTGTTTTTTCTTAAGATAATTAATGAGCGATTTACCAAAAAACAGAGAAATAGTCAGCGAAACAATTACGGCAGCACCAGCACGAAATGAGATATATTCGAATAATCCGGTTCCGGGCAGATCGAAGTTTTTATCAAGATATGAAACAAGAGAATATAACATAGTCTCAGTTTTTTGTTAAGTCTTGGTTTATAGCTCTGTGATTCAGGATTTCATGTAAGATCTTTTTGTCATCAAAGGGGTATTTCACTCCTTTAATTTCCTGATATTTCTCATGTCCTTTGCCGGCTACAAGAATGATATCACCTTCTTTCGCCATTGCACATGCAGCCTTTATTGCCTCCAGCCTGTTGGTAATGCTTAAGGTTGTCATTTTTTTATCGGCAGGTATTCCTTTTTTCATTTCTTCAATAATAGCCTCAGGCTCTTCGAACCGCGGATTATCTGAAGTAAGAATCACCCGGTTACTTAATTTGCATGCTATTGAAGCCATCACAGGACGCTTGGCTGTATCACGGTCTCCACCGGCTCCTATCACAGTGGTCAATTGCTCATTACCTGTTCTTACAGAGTTAATGGCTTTAAGCACATTTTCAAGCGCATCCGGACTATGAGCATAATCAACAATGGCAATAATACCGTCAGTAGAGATGAAATGATCAAAGCGTCCCTCAATCGGCATTATATCAGACAATACGGTTAAAATATTTTCCTGGTCTTCGCCCAGTAACACGGCACAAGCGTAGACGGCAAGCAAATTATATGCATTAAACTGCCCTACCAGTCTGAACCAGATATCAACGCCATCAATATTCAATTGTAAACCATTGAACCGGTTCTCAATAATACGGCAGCGAAAATCGGCCATACTTTTTAAACCATAATAGGAAGTCCTGCCTTTTGTATTTTGCAGCATGAACCTTCCATTCCTATCGTCAGCATTTGACAATACAAAAGCCGCAGAAGGCAGTTCATCAAAAAAACGTTTTTTAGTGTCGCGGTATGCCTCAAAACTATGATGATAATCCAGATGATCGTGGGTTAAATTTGTAAACACCCCTCCAGAAAAAACTATACCCGCAATTCTCTGTTGGTCAATTGCATGCGAACTCACCTCCATGAAGCAATATGCTATACCCTTTCTGACCATAACAGAAAACAACTTATTCAGAGCTAAAGCATCGGGAGTGGTATGAGTAGCTGGTAATTCTTTGGTTCCAACCATTATTTTTATGGTTGATATCAAGCTACAGTTATAACCTAATTTAGTGAACAAACTGAAAAGCAGGGTGGCAATTGAGGTTTTTCCGTTAGTTCCCGTAATACCAATTATTTTTAAGGATTCTGACGGATTATCATAGAAGTTGGCAGCAATAGTACCAAGTGCAAGACTGCTGTCTTTAACTCTCATAAAAGTAATACCATCAGCAGTTTCCTCAGGCATCTCTTCACATACAACAGAGGTAGCGCCTTTCTCAATAGCCTGTTCAATATATTTATGCCCGTCGGTCAGAGTGCCGCGAACTGCAACAAAAAGATCTCCGGCAGTCACAATACGGGAATCAACCGTAATATTGCTTACCCCTTGCAGCATGTCGCCCCTTACTTCCAGTAGCCCGACTTTGTATAATATATCTTTCAGTGTTTTCAAAATAAGCTATTATATGCTTAGAGTTAGTTTAATTTCAGTTTTTTCATCAATATCTTCTCCCGGTACCGGAATCTGACTTACCACAATTCCGGAACCATGAAGCGCGATCTTTAAGCCTAGCTTTTCAAGAATATATGTTGCATCGCGGGCACTCATACCAATAACATCAGGTATCTTTTCATTTTCAATTTCCCTGCTTATTATCTTAATAGTATCGCGACAAATAACTGCCTGAACCCATTCATCAGAGCCTTCATTTATTATCTTGTGATTCAACTGTTTAAAAGTTGCTAACAAATTTTTCCGATTACCTGCAATAACACGTTCAGCATATGACAAATCAGCTTTACTGTCAGAATCGGGTTGTATCTCGAGGCTGCTTGCATAGACTTTATCTGCTATCTCAAGAAAAACAGGAGCCGATAATTGCGCACCATAGTACCTCCCCATATTTGGCTGAGAAATTACCACTATCATGCTGTATTTAGGATTATCGGCAGGAAAATAGCCAACAAATGAAGCATTGTACTTTCTGCTGCTATAACCCTTTCCAGCTTCATGCAAACGGGCTGTTCCGGTTTTACCAGCTATCATATATCTGGTTTCTTTAAGATTTTTTGCAGTTCCGTTTTCAACTACCCCTCTTAAAAGGCTTTTCGCTTTCTCAATAGTATGTACAGAAGCAATTGAAGGATTGATTACCACAGGTTCAAATTTCTGAACAGTTACCCCCATATCTCTTATCTCTCTGGCAAACAATGGCCTTACCATTTTTCCATTATTAGCCACTGCATTATAAAAAGTCAATGTTTGTAATGGGGTGAGATTTATTTCATAACCCATGGCCAGGGAAGGAAGGCTGTAATTAGCCCATGTTTTTTCAGGAACATTATTTATAACCGGAGTTCCTTCGCCGGGCAATTCTATCCCATGTTTTTCGCCAAGCGACATCTTTCTGAGATGATCAAGGAACATTGTCTGTCGGTCTTTATAATATTGATGAATCAACCTTGCCATCCCAATATTGGAACTGACTTCAAAAATCCTTCTTATCGAGGCTCTTCCATAACCTCCTCTATGTGAATCTTCTATCCTTCGTGAACCAAAATTAAAAAATCCTTCACCGGTATCAATGGTATCATTCAGGCTGATAGGATTGTCTTCCAATGCTACCATCAGCGATGCGAGCTTAAAAGTAGAACCGGGGTCTCCTGCCTGAGCAATTGCATAATTATACCTTTCCTCATATTTGCCCGGAGCTACACGTTGTAAGTTAACTATAGCATGTACAAATCCGGTTTCCACCTCCATTAATACCACACAACCCTGTTCTGCATCATTAGCAGCCAATTGCCTGTAAAGTGCGTCATGGGCTACATCCTGAATTATAATATCAATAGAACTAACAACATCTTTTCCGTTTCGCGACTCTACAACAAAATCTTCGTATACTGGTCTCCAATCATGTTTTCCGATACGTTCAACCCATTGCTTCCCTTTCACACCTGTAAGAACCTCGTTATAGGCTGCTTCCAGTCCCATGTTCTGAACAGTTCCCTGCCTGTCCCAGCCTATTGTTCGCTTTGCCAGTTCGTTAAATGGCAATTCGCGCCGGCTTTGAATTTCAGCTATTAAACCTGAACCATATTTGCTTTTTCTGAAAAGTGGTAAGGTTCGCAATACCTTTAACTGATCATAACTCACATTCCTTTTAACAAGCAAATACCTGTTATTTTCTTCTCTTGCCTTTGTAATCCTGGTTTTATATTCATTTTTATCATATTCAGGAAAGAGCTTGTTCAAACCAATAGCTAATGAATCAATATTGTTATTAAAAATACTGTCAGGAAATATCTTACTACTTGCATCAATATGTATATTGAATATAGGTATCGAGACTGCGAGCAGCTTTCCGTCAGATGAGAATATATTACCTCTTATGGCATCAATTTCTCTAACACGGTAGTTCAGGGAATCAGCCTTTTCTCTAAGTTTATCGCCCACCACAAACTGCAGATATATTACTTTGCCAGCAATAGCCAATGCAAAGAGGAAAATGAGCAGATAAGCTATATAAGCTCTGGTGAGTATGGTCTTTCTCATTTTTTCCATAATACCTGAATATCAATTTACTGAATATATTTTTTGCGGTGGAACAACTGCTTCCTTAACTCCCGTACCTGTAAGCTTTTTAGCTACTTCCGACTGCCTGTTGAATTCTCTGGTCAGCTTCGATTTCATAACTATATGCTTATAATACAATTCCTTATTCTCTCTTTCAAGCTTATTTACCATACGTATCAATTTTTCAGTACTATATATGTTTCCAATATAAATCAGCGAGAAAACCATAAGCATGATCAAAAAAGGAAGCTGTTTTACTACGTTTTTCTTTGTAAGTATAGTTCCTGAAATGACCCATGCAAACGAGCTGGCGATCACGTTTCCCCGTTTTTTCTTCGGAGCTTCTTTTTTATGCGTTCTTAATTTATTCATAATTACAACCTTTCGCCAATTCTTAGTTTTGCACTTCTCACACGATTGTTTTCACTTATCTCTTCTTTTGATGGAGTTATTGGTTTTCTGTTTATTTGTTTAAAAGTAAGGTCAGGGTTCCCATAAAAATCTTTAATCAGCTCACCTTCAATATTCCCAGTTTTAAAAATGTTCTTAACCAAACGATCTTCAAGTGAATGGTAAGAAATAATTACCAGCCTGCCACCTGGTTTTAACACTTCCACAGCCTGATTGAGCATATCAGCCAGTGCGCCAAGCTCATCATTCACAGCAATTCGCAATGCCTGAAAAACTTTTGCACCTGTTTTATATTCACGATTTCTTGGTGCTACTTTTTTAACTACTTCCATTAACTGACCTGTAGTCTTTATCGAACTATTAATGCGTGTGCTGCATATCTCCCTGGCAAGCCACACAGCCTCAGCAACTTCACCAAACTCTTTTAAAATTGTCCTGATACTCTCTTCAGAATAATCATTAATGATATCGGCAGCCGTAAGGTCACCCATCTGGTTCATACGAAGATCAAGAGGAGTATCAAAACGGAATGAAAACCCCCGCTCAGGGTCATCAATCTGATAAGAGGAAATGCCAAGATCGGCAAGTATTCCATCAACAGGTAATGCTTTGTAAAACTTTAAGAAATTCTTCAGGAACCTGAAATTTGAATGAACAAGGATCAGACGTTCATCATCTATTTTATTTGCCAGTGCATCTTTATCCTGATCAAAAGCAATCACAGTTCCATCACCTACTTTGCTAAGTATTAGCCTGCTATGCCCGCCTCCTCCATAAGTAAGATCAGCATAAATACCTCCGGGTTTAATATTAAGCCCTTCAATTGTCTGATATAATAAAGCGGGTTGGTGATACATAATTTTTAATCTTCTTCAATATCGCCTAATACATTATCAATAATTTCTCCTATATCTTCTATTGTTTCAGTCATTATAAGCTTATAATTATCTGAATCCCAAATCTCAAGATAATCGAATGCAGGAGAAAGTGTAACTTCATTTTTAATTTCAGCATAATTTACCAGCTCTTTTGGCAGCAAAATGCGTCCTGCTGAATCGAGCTGAATATTCTCAATGACTCCATCCATCAAATGCCTTATCGCAATTTGATTATGTTGCTTAAATTTGTTCAATTTTTCAATAAGCCGTTTGGTTTTACCCCAACTGGCTTTGGTGTATAATTGTAATGACTTTGTATTAATGGAACGTTTTAGCACAAACCCTTCTGCCAGAGCCTCTCCCATAGTTTTCCGGTATACGGCCGGAAACAGCAGCCTGCCCTTGGCATCAACCTTACATTCTTGAAAGTCTGTAAATTTGTACATGGTAGAACTATTATTTTTTCGAAGACAAATATATATATATTTCTCCCACTTTTACACACTTTTTACCACCTGTTAATAACTTTTTTTATTTTTCATGACCTTTTTTCTTAAAAACAACCATTGTCTCACTGATAATCATATTATTACATTATTTCATAATTTTTAAAAAAGTTATCAGAGAAATTGATTTTTTATTAAAAAAGACAAAATCCTGACTTTTTTATACCTTAAACCTAAATTTTCGATGCTTTAATTATCTATTTTTGTATGTTTTTATATGCGAATCGTTTAAATCATGAATGAAAATTCTGAAATTAGGGTAGTGGGCAAAAAGTTTATTGATATTGAAGAAGTTTTTGCAGGTAAAAGTCCTAAGATGTCCAGACTTATACCCGGTTTTGTTTTCAGATATCTGAAACGAATTATCCATCAGGATGAGCTTAACGATGTCCTCGAACGCTATAAAGACAAAATGGGACTTGATTTTATTGATCACATTCTTGATGAATTTGGTGCTAAAATCATTGTTGAGGGGATCAATAACATGCCGGCTGAAGGGCGCTATATCGTTGCTGCCAATCATCCTCTGGGAGGACTCGACGGAATGGTACTGATGAAAGTAGTCGGGAAAGTACGTCCTGACATTTTATTTCCGGTTAACGATTTGCTGATGTATCTGCCAAATCTGAAACCTTTGTTCATACCAATTAATAAACATGGTAGAAATACTGAGAACCTTAGAATATTTGATGATGCTTTTGCCTCCGACTCGGTTATTCTTTACTTTCCGGCAGGCTTATGTTCAAGGAAAATAAAAGGGAAGATTGAAGATCTGGAATGGAAAAAAACTTTTATAAGCAAAGCCCGTAAATTTGAACGCGATATTATACCTGTTTATGTAGAAGGCAAGAATTCAAATTTCTTTTATAATCTTGCAAACTGGCGTGTGAGGCTAAGTATTAAGCTAAATGTAGAAATGTTATACCTTGTGGATGAAATGGCTAAGCAGAAAAATAAAGAAATAATACTCAGATTTGGAAAACCTGTATCTTATACCCTGTTTAATGACCCTCGTAAAGACAAAGAATCAACTCAAATGATAAGGCAAATGGTATATTCTTTGGCAAAATCAGACAATAATTGAACAAATTATATAAAACACTATGCAACAGGTAATTGCGCCGGTAGCGCGCGAATTGATAGAAGCGGAATTAACTCCCGAACGATTTGTAAGGAAAACCAGTAATGGTAATAACCTTATTTATATCGTCAACTGGTACAATGCTCCTAATACAGTTACAGAGATCGGGCGATTGCGTGAAATATCATTTCGTGATGCAGGTGGAGGAACTGGTTTGGAATGCGATATTGACCAATATGATAAATGTAGCGACTGTTTCGAACAGCTTCTGGTATGGAATCCTACCGATAAAGAGATTATTGGTGGGTACAGATTCATCCATGGCAGGAATCAGAAAGTTGATGCATCTGGAAATCTGATTGGACCAACCGGAAAATTATTCAGCTTTAGTGAAAAGTTCATTAAGGAATACCTGAGCAAATCAATTGAGTTAGGAAGGTCTTTTGTTCAACCCAGCTACCAGCCTATGGTAAATTTCAGAAAGGGAATGTATGCTCTTGATAATATTTGGGACGGGCTTGGTGCCATAATTGTTGACAATCCTGACATTCTTTATTTCTTCGGCAAAATCACCATGTATCCTCAATATAATATTGAGGCACGCGATATGGTTCTGTATTTTCTTCATCGCTATTTTCCTGATAAGAAAAAACTTGCTTCACCATACGAACCGGTAGAGCCTGTTATTGCAAAGGAAAAGCTTGACAATATCTTTACTGGTGCATCATACGAAGAAAACTATAAAATACTGGTACAACAGGTTCGTGAAAGAAAAGAACATGTGCCTCCTTTGGTAAATGCATATATGAATCTCTCGCCAACCATGAAAACTTTTGGAACAGCTATCAATTATGAGTTCGGAAAAGTTGAGGAAACCGGCATCATGGTCACCATCAGCGATATACATGAAGTTAAAAGGGTAAGATACCTCGATTCATATATTAACGAGAAATTAAAGCTCCTTAAAGCCAGGATGCCTAAAATAAAAATTAAAATCTCAGACCTTAAGGGAAAACGTAAGCGTTTAAGAAGGTCAAAATAAAATCATTGATTTACCAACCAATGAAAATAATCAGCGCCGTATTTCTTAAAAGTAGTGCCTTAGCCGCGCAATGCCCTCCAACAAATCTGCCTGAGTTTGCATTTATAGGCCGTTCAAATGTAGGTAAATCATCGTTAATAAATATGATTACTGGCGTAAAAGGGTTGGCAAAAACATCTGGAACACCGGGTAAAACTCGACTTATAAATCATTACGTTATTAATAATGAGTGGTATCTTGTTGATTTGCCAGGCTATGGATATGCCAGAATTTCAAAAAAAATAAGAAAGGATTGGGAAAAAATGATCCAGGGATATCTAAAAACAAGAACTAACCTGAAATGTATTTTCATTCTTGTTGATATACGCCTTGCACCACAGCCCAATGATTTGAAAATGATGGAAAGGATCGCAGATCAGGAGCGTCCTTTCGTAATTATTTTTACAAAAGCTGATAAGCTCAACAAAAATGATTTAGCGGAAAATGTTCAGGCTTACAGAAACTTTCTGGAACATGAATGGGAAGTGCCTCCTGTTAATATTGTAACCTCCTCGGCAACAACATTTGGGAAAGATGAGCTTCTTACATTTATTAAACAGATCATGAACTCATGAACAGACCTATGACCTGTTCTAACGAATTTTATTCTAACTCAATTAGTAATTGATTTTTTGAAACCACCTGTCCGGTTTTTACTAGTACTTTGGCTATTACTCCCTGAGCTGAAGCCAATATTGAATTATTCATCTTCATTGCTTCGAGCACCAGTAAATTATCGCCTTTATTCACAGTATCCCCTTCATTCACTAATACTTTTTTAATTGTACCGGGTATAAAGGCAATAACCTTTTTGGGGTCATTAGGCTGATAGGGTTTTCTTTGGAGGTATTTCTTTGACAAACGGGTTCTATATTTATCGCCGTCAACAATAAATGTCTTAATGTCATTTGTTACTAATTGCTCTTTCATTCTCCTAGGTTTTAAAGTTCATTAAATTCTTAAATAATCCGGGTGTGAATCAGTCAGGCAATAATTTATGGGTGATGTATTCTTGTCTGTTCGATTCAAATTATTAAGTAATATTTAAAATGGTGGGATTCCATGTTTTTTATTTAGTCGGATCTCACTTTTATCAGACGAAATTTCCAATGAGTGTATCAGAAGATTTCTGGTTTCTGATGGTTCGATAACTGCATCAATATAACCATATGCGGCAGCAACATAAGGATTTGCAAATTTCTCCTTATACTCTTTAATTTTTTGTTTCCGCACTTCCTCAGGTTTTTCAGCATTCTTTATTTCATTTCTAAAAATAATATTAGCAGCACCTTCAGGTCCCATTACTGCAATTTCAGCAGTAGGCCATGCAAAAACAAAATCTGCCCTAAGATGGCTTGAACACATGGCTATATAACCACCTCCATAGGCTTTGCGAAGAATCACAGTGATCTTTGGTACGGTAGCTTCACTGTAAGAATAAAGTACTTTGGCTCCATGACGGATAACTCCGGCATGCTCCTGATCAATACCGGGCAGGTATCCCGGAAGGTCAACCAGTGTAACCAAAGGAATATTAAAAGCATTACAGAATCTGATAAAACGGGCTGCTTTATCAGATGAGTCCACATCCAGCACTCCGGCAAGAACCATAGGCTGGTTTGCTACAAATCCAACAGTATGCCCTGCCATACGTGCAAATCCTATAACTATGTTTTGAGCAAACATTTCCTGTACTTCAAAAAAGTCGGAGTCGTCAACAATTGCTCTGATAATATCTCTCACATCATAAGGCTGACGCGGATTTGTAGGGAAAATGTTTTCAATTTTATAATTCCGGCTGCGGGGAGGTTTTTTAGGAAACGGATCAGCTTTTTTGATATTATTCCATGGGATAAAACTAAAAAGGCGTTTGATCTGATCAAAGCACTCCTGTTCGCTATTTGAGAAAAAATGAGCATTACCGGTTATTTCAGCTTGTATGCGTGCACCACCCAGATCCTCCATTGAAATTTCCTCACCAAGTACTGTTTTAATTACTTCAGGTCCGGTAATGAACATCTTTGAAATCTTATCAACAACAAAAACAAAATCTGTAAGTGCAGGCGAATAAACAGCTCCTCCGGCACATGGACCCAAAATCACTGAAATCTGAGGAATTATCCCTGATGCCTGGGTGTTGCGATAAAAAATCTCGCCATAACCGGCCAATGAGTTCACACCTTCCTGAATACGTGCTCCACCTGAATCGTTGATACCTATCAATGGCACCTTCAGTTTCATGGCATGATCCATAATTTTAGTGATCTTTTTGGCATGCATCCATCCAAGTGAACCTCCTGCAACAGTAAAATCCTGAGCAAAAATACATACCGGGTAGCCGTTAATTGTTCCTGTACCTGTAATTACTCCATCGCCTGGCAAATACTTATCACTCATATCAAAGTCTTTACCTGCATGTTCAACAAACAGGTCATACTCATAAAATGATTTGGGGTCTAAAAGGGTTATAATTCGCTCACGAGCAGTCATTTTTCCTGTAGCTTTCTGCTTCTCAATTGCTTTTGCTCCTCCCCCACTAAGAGCATCCTGCATTCGCTTTTTAAGCTCAGAAGTCTTTTTATGTAAAGACATAGTACTATTGGTTAGTAAATAATCTGTTTTGTTCCGTATGGACTAAAAAGTTTTCCTCCGAAGAAAAGCAAAAGTAAAGAAATTATTCCATTATCCAATTAAAAGATATCAACAATACATCAATATTTTAAGAATAACACCACCGCTCATCCCAATACCTGCAAATTATTATCCGACTGTCAGTTACTTTAAAAATCAATACTTTTGCGTTCCAAAGTACAATTCGCTTACTATTAATTAATAACGACTACTAATTTAGGTTCCGGATTATCAACAGAAACATATTTAAATCTAATCATTGGCTTATATGAATATTGAAGATTTCCGAAATTATTGCCTCATGAAGCCCGGCGTTACTGAAAGTTTCCCTTTTGATGATACAACGCTGGTGTTCAAGGTTTTTAATAAAATATTTGCACTTACCGATCTTGAAGAAGATTTCAAACTAAATTTAAAATGCAATCCTGAAAAGGCCGCCATACTCAGAGAACAGTTTATATCAATCACTCCAGGATATCATATGAATAAAAAACATTGGAACACAATCATTATAGATGGTACTATTGATGATGACATTGTTTATAACCTCATTGATCATTCCTATGATTTAGTATTTCAAAGTCTTCCGAAAAAGATCAGGGTTCAGCTAAATACAACAGCATAGCCGGAAGTTAGCTTTCCCTGGGCTCTTTCTTTGATTTTTTAAATCCAACAATCATATCAACAAGCAGATAACCCATCAAGCCTCCCCATATCATACTCATAAAAGGATTGGATGTAATAGGGCATGAACCTGAATTACAACCGATAAATTTGTAATAAAAGTATCCGCCGACAATTCCTATTATTGCTCCCACAAGCTGAGCATAATATTTCTTTAATATTTTCATCTGTTGGTAAATGTTAAAACACAATCAGTAATTGCTGTTATCTCTATTATGATACAATAAAGACCTTAACAATATTCACTAAACGGTTTTATCCGGTCTTTGTTGAACAAAATCAAATCCATGTATTAACAACTAATTATTTTATCACAACACAGTGATGAGTAGCCCTTTGATATTTAACTACTTAGACGCCTACTGGGCTTAAAAATCTTTATGACTAATTTTTATAAACATTTCACCTAAAGCTCACTATAGTCATTCCTGCACCTCCCCTGTCAGGATGCCCTTCTTTTAAACTTATTATTTCTGGAATACTATTCAGATAATCGCGGATAACATTTCTCAGTATGCCGTCTCCTTTGCCGTGGATGATTGTAAATTCAGCAATACTCAACAAAATAGCATCATCCACATGCCGTCTAACAATCTGAAGTGCCTCTTCAGCTTTCTTACCTCTGAGATCAATGCTTAGTTTAAAATTTGCTGTTCTGTCGAGAATGGTTTTATAAACTAAAATTTTGCCTTGTCCGCCCTGCTGCTCTGATTTACTTTTATCAGAAGGGCTGGCTGCTATAAGTCTGTCAGCACGAACATGCAACATCATTTGCCCGGCTTCCAGCACAACTTCCTGATCACGAATTTCAATTATCTGCCCTACAGTTGTTTGATTTTTAATCCTTACCCAATTACCCACAGCCAAAACCGGCAATGTTTCCTTAGTACTTTCCTGAGTTTCAGGTTTATCTTCAGCAAGCTTTTTAATTTCTGATTCAAGCTGGGTGCGCGCTTCCTGGACTCTTTTTCTCAATTTCAGAACCGTTTGCTTTTCTGCCTTGCTTTCTTTAATAGCCTGCACTGTGTTCTCAATAAGCTTATTTGACCTTTTGATAATCCGCAAAGCTTCTTCACGGGCTTCCTTTATAATTTTCTCCTTTTCAGCTTTTAACTCACTGTTCATCAGCTTATACTTACCAACCAATTCTGAAAGAAACTCATCTGTAATACTAATGCCTGTTTTTTTCTGGTCCAGTGCAGATTTCTCGACTTCCAGTTCCTGAAGCAGTTTGTCGTAATCAATAGCACTTTTATTTATTTTGCTTTCTGCTTTTTTAAGAATGTCAACCGGGAATCCGATCTTTTCAGCTATTTCAAAAGCATAGGAGCTTCCTGGATTACCAATGCGTAGCACAAACAAAGGCGATAAGTTTTCAGGATCAAAAAGCATGGCACCGTTAATTATTCCCCTGATCCTTCGGGCAGCATCCTTTAGGTTAGCATAATGAGTAGTTATAACGCCAAAACAGCCTTTATCCGCAAAATCCTCAATACTGGCTTCGGCAATAGCACCGCCAAGCTGTGGTTCAGTACCCGAACCAAATTCATCAATTAAAACCAGAGTTTGACCATCAGCATTTTCAATAAAAAAGCGAAGATTTTTTAGATGCGAGGTATATGTACTTAAATCATGCTCAAGGGATTGCTCATCGCCGATATCAATGAATATTTTTTTAAAAATCCCCGCTTCACTGTTTTCATCAACAGGTATCAATAAACCACACTGCAGCATATATTGCAGGAGACCTGCGGTTTTAAGCGCTACAGATTTTCCACCCGCATTGGGTCCTGAAATTATCAATATTCGTTGCTTTTGATTCAGCGACAGATCAAGAGGAACCACAGTCTTTTTCTGACTCCGGTGAGAAATATATAATAAAGGATGTACTGCATTTTTCCATTCACAAACCGGAAAGTCATGAAGGTGTGGGAAATATGCATTAATATCAATAGCAAATCTGGCTTTTGCCCTTATGAAATCAATTTTTCCCAAAAAGTAATAACACTGAAGCAGGCTCTCAATATGTGGGCGTATAAAATTCGCAAATTCAGTAAGTATCCGATTAATTTCCCTTAATTCAGCATTCTCGAGTTCACGGATTTCATTATTTATCTCAAAAACCTCTGCCGGTTCAATAAAAACCGTCTGGCCGGTAGCCGATTCATCATGAATGAAGCCTTTTATCCTTCTTTTATACGAAACGGGAACAGGTATAACCGGACGACCATTACGTATTGTAACCTCAAGGTTTTCGCCAGCCAGCCCTTCTCTTTTTACCTGTGTAAATATTTTTGCCATGATTGATTCCGCAAATCGCTGTTTCTGCACAAGCTTACTGCGGATATCCTTTAAAACAGGTGAAGCGCTGCTTTTGATTAATCCTTTGGGATCAATAATACGGTCAATCTCAATTAGTATTTCATTTTCTACTGAAACCTTTGAAGCAACTGTAAGCAGATATGTCACCTTTTCAGGTTCCTGATTTTCAATGAATCTTTTTATTTCCAGAATTGTATTAAGCGAAACATGCAGTACAGAGAGGCTTTCAGGTTCAATTGCAGTTCCCGGGGTCTTAATCCGAATAAGTTCAGTAGTGGGGTCAAGATAATCCTGCTGCGGAAAAGAAAGTCCATTGCGGAGCAGATTTGCCATTTCATTGGTTTCATTGAGCCAGGTTCGCAGGGTAACCAGATCATCAGTAAAACACATATCCTCCAGATATTTTTTGCCCAAATCACAAAGAATATGTTTGCTGATATGCAATTTCACTGTGGCAAATCCAATCTTTTCTTCAAAGTTCTGTGGATATATCATGATATTACTAACTGATTTTTCTCAGAATTTTCTAAGAGTGAATTAATGTCTGCTTTTTTATGTTCATGTGCAAAGTTAGCAGAGTTAATTGTTTTATAACCAGCCTGAACAAAGATGCCCTAAAAATTACAAGTATTTTTAAACAAAAAAACCCGCTAATATTGCAATCAGCGGGCTTAATTAATTTTTGGATTATCAATTAAAGCTGAACCTTTTTAAGCAAACTATTCGAACCGAGCAATGCATCAACGTATTGAGCACGTTTGTATATAAATGGATCGTTAAGAGTTGCTGCCGATAATTTTCCACGGAAAGATTCGAGATTTGAATAATCTTTCTTTTCCATCCAGGCTGTAAGATCTTCCAGCATTTTTGCAATATGCTCAGGCTTGTTGCGGTACAAAGTACTGACTACCTGAACAGCATCAGCACCTGCAAGAATCATAGCAGCTACATCCTTACCTTCAAAAATTCCGGTGCTACTACATATCTGTGCCTTTATTCTGCTGTACAGCACGCCTGCAAAACGCAAAGGCACTCTCTTGTCATTGGGTTCACTAAGATTCCAGGGAGTAATATGTTTCTCGTCTTCAATATTTATTTCGGGCTGGAATAATTTGTTAAAAAACACGAAACCTTTTACACCCAGATCGTCAACCTGTTTTATGAAATTAAGCGGATTGGTGTAATAAAGGCTCAGTTTAACACTTACAGGGATTTTAACTTTACCTAAGATAGCTTTAATAATGTCAATCTGCTCAAGTTCAATGGTTTTACTGTCTTTATCAAATTTATTCGGAATCGAATAAAAATTCAATTCCAGAGCATCTACGCCGGTCTGTTCCAGTTGTTGAGCATAATCTACCCACGATTCTTTATAAACTGCATTTAGGCTGGCTATTAAAGGAATTCCCAGCACTGATTTTGCTTTACTCAAATTTTCAAGATGTTCCTGTGGTCCGGCATGTTCAAGGTTTGGGAAAATACTTAGCATTTCAGCACTACGCTCTGCGTACTCGCCAAGATCTTCATCCATCTGATACCTTTCAAGCTGAATCTGCTCTTCGAAAAGAGATTTGTAAACAACAGCAGCGGCTCCACTGTCTTCAAGCCTTTTTAAAACGTCATGATCAGTGCTTAAATTACAGCTTCCGGCAATGATGGGATTTTTTAACTTCAATCCTAGATAAGTAGTCTTTAAATCAGTCATAAATTGTTTATTTTCAGGTGAATAATAGCTTTGTCGAACTTCGGTATGCTAGGATTTAAACGTAAATCAAAGCATTGTTGTTCAAAAAACAAACATGTTTTGGCAAAATTAAAACAATTAGCTAAATGAAAGACCTAATTTTAGTAAATTCCGCCATATTACATTTCAAATGCTTTTTTCATCGTATGTAAATCACAAAGTGCTCGCTTATTTAAAACACTTCCAAATAAGCACTGATAATGAGTTTGTTGAGTTTCAATTCAATTAAATTAATTAATTTAGCACAAAATTTCTTTTAAACTCAAAGTGTTAATTAACAGACTTTTAATTATATAAATTATGACAAAAAAGAAAAAATTCATTACTTGTGATGGCAATTATGCCGCAGCGCACATTGCATACATGTTCAGTGAAGTGGCTGCTATTTACCCTATTACCCCTTCTTCGAATATGGCTGAGCATATAGATGAATGGGCTGCTCATGGAAGAAAAAATGTGTTTGGAGAGCCGGTAAAGGTTACTGAAATGCAATCAGAAGCTGGAGCGGCAGGTGCTTTACATGGTACTTTGCAGGCTGGTGCTCTTGCCAGTACGTTTACTGCATCTCAGGGATTGTTATTAATGATACCAAACATGTTTAAAATATCCGGAGAGCTGCTTCCCGGAGTTTTTCATGTTTCAGCTCGTAGCGTTGCTGCTCAGGCATTATCAATTTTTGGTGATCATAGTGACGTAATGAGTGCCCGCCAAACTGGTTTTGCAATGCTGGCTACAAGCAGTGTACAGGAAATCATGGACATAGCAGCAGTAGCTCATTTCGCAGCAATTAAATCCCGTATTCCATTCCTACACTTTTTTGATGGATTCCGTACCTCGCACGAAATGCAAAAAGTTGAGTATTTTGACATGGAAGAAATCGCCGATTTAATGGATCGCGATGCATTGCAGGAATTCCGCAAAAACGCTCTAAATCCGGAAAACCCTGTAACCCGCGGAACTGCTCAAAACCCTGATATCTATTTTCAAACACGTGAGGTTGCAAATAAATTTTACGATGCTGTACCCGATATTGTAGAATCATATATGAAAGAACTTTCAGCCCGTTGTGGCCGTGAGTATCATCCATTTATGTATTATGGAGCACCTGATGCTGAAAACATCATTGTTGCAATGGGTTCAATAACCGAAACTATTCGCGAAACAGTAGAACACCTTAATAATAATGGTGAGAAAGTTGGAGTTGTAGTAGTTCATCTGTATCGTCCGTTCTCTGAAAAATATTTCTTCAATGTGCTTCCCAAAACTGTTAAACGCATTGCTGTCCTTGACCGCACCAAAGAACCCGGTTCAATTGGAGAACCTCTGTACCTCGATGTAAAAAGCATGTTTTACAGTAAGAAAAATCAGCCTCTGATTGTTGGAGGACGTTATGGTCTGAGTTCAAAAGATACTCATCCTTCGCATATTGTTGCTGTTTTTAAGAACCTTTCAAGGTCAGAACCCAAAAATGACTTCACAATAGGTATTGTTGATGATGTAACCTTTAAATCACTTCCTGTTGAACCCGCTATAAATGTTTTGCCTAAAGGCACATTCAGCGGCAAGTTTTATGGGCTAGGGTCTGATGGTACTGTTGGCGCCAATAAAAACTCAATTATGATCATTGGCGACAATACCGATAAATATGCACAGGGTTATTTTGCTTACGACAGTAAAAAATCAGGCGGTATTACTGTTTCACACCTGCGCTTTGGCGACAAACCTATACGTGCTCCTTATCTGGTAAAAAATTCTGATTTTGTTGCCTGCCATGTTACTTCGTATCTTGGGAAATATGATATGATTACAGGTTTGAAAAAGGGTGGGGTATTTCTACTTAACAGCATATGGGATGCCGAAGAAACTAAAGATCGCCTGCCGGATGATATGAAAAAATATATGGCTGATAATGATATCAATTTTTATATCATTAATGCCACCAAAATTGCTGCAGAAATAGGACTTGGCGGCAGAACCAATACCATCATGCAGTCGGCATTTTTCAAAATTTCTGAAGTGATTCCTTATGAGGAAGCTGTTGGACATATGCGCAAAGCCATTATCAAATCTTTTGGCATAAAGGGAGAAGAAATTGTCAATATGAACTTTGCTTCAGTTGACAAGGGAGGTGAACTTGAGAAAATTGAAATCCCTACTGAATGGTCAAAAATTAAAGTCACTTCAAAAGTTGACAATCGCGATATTCCTGATTTCATCAGAAATGTTGTAGAACCTATGACAGCCCAACTTGGCGATGATCTTCCTGTTAGCACCTTTGTTGGTCGTGAAGATGGCTCATTCCCTCCGGGAACAACTGCATATGAAAAAAGAGGTATAGCTGTTGAAGTTCCTGAATGGCAACCTGAGCATTGTATCCAATGTAATCAGTGTGCATTTGCCTGTCCTCACTCCTGCATAAGACCATTTCTTATTAATGAGGACGAATTAAAACAACTTCCAGAGGGAGTTACTACTCTTAAAGCTATCCCGAAAACATTTGAAGGTCTTGTATACAGACTGCAGGTAAGTCCACTTGATTGTACCGGGTGTGGTGTTTGTGTGGATGTTTGTCCTACAAAGATTAAATCACTTGAGCTTAAGCCTCTTGAAACTCAAAGCATTGAGGTTCAGAATTGGGAAATTATTTCAAAGACAGTTTCATACAAGGATAACATTGTTCCAAAAGATAAATCGGTAAAAAACAGTCAATTTGCTCAACCACTCTTTGAATTCTCAGGCGCCTGCGCTGGTTGTGGCGAAACTCCTTACTTAAAACTTGTTACTCAGCTTTTTGGGGACAGAATGATTGTTGCCAATGCTACAGGCTGCTCTTCAATATATGGAGGCTCAGCACCGGCAACACCCTATACTGTAAATCACAACGGTCATGGTCCGGCATGGGCGAACTCACTGTTTGAAGACAATGCTGAGTATGGATATGGAATGGCACTTGCAAACGAGAAAATGCGAGAAAGAATTGCATTAAAAATGAAAGAAGCTATCCAGAATGGAATTGATGAAAAAGTTAAATCAGCCTTTATTAGCTGGATCGAAAGCATGAAAGATGCAGAAAAATCTAAGGAGGCTTCAGCCAATGTGATAAAAGTACTTGAAGGAAGCAAACATGCAGTGGCTAAAGAAATATTATCACTGAAACAATACCTTGTTAAAAAATCAATTTGGATCTTTGGTGGCGACGGCTGGGCTTACGATATCGGATTTGGTGGACTGGATCATGTTATTGCCTCAGGTGAAAATGTGAACCTTTTAGTTCTTGATACTGAAGTATATTCAAATACTGGTGGTCAGGCTTCAAAATCTACACCTATAGGAGCGGTAGCCAAGTTTGCTGCTTCTGGAAAGAAAATCCGGAAAAAAGACCTGGGAATGATGGCAATTTCATATGGTTATGTTTATGTAGCACAAATAGCTATGGGTGCAAGTCAGGCACAAACATTAAGAGCGATTCGTGAGGCAGAAGCTTATGATGGGCCATCACTCATTATTGCATATTCGCCTTGTATTGCTCACGGCTTACGTGCCGGCATGGGTAAAACTCAGGAAGAAGCCAAATTAGCTGTTGAATGTGGATACTGGCATAATTACCGTTTCAATCCTGCTCTTGAACCAGAAGGTAAAAATCCTTTTGAGCTCGATTCAAAAGAACCCGACTGGAGCAAATTTCAGTCATTCCTTGGTGGAGAAGTTCGCTATACTTCATTGAAAAAAGCATTCCCCGCTGAAGCTGAAGAGCTGTTTAAAGCTGCCGAAGAAAATGCACGGTGGAGATACAATGCCTATAAGAGAATGGCTACAATGGAATATTAAAACAGTATTCTATGATAATTTATAAACTATGCCCGGCTAATAAAACAGCCGGGTTTTTATTTTTTAACAACCCTGTTTGGGTTCAAAAAAAGAAGAGTAAATAATTTTAACTGTCAGCCATTCTTATTAATTGATTCGAGCATAGACTGATTAAGGATTTCAAGATAATTACCATTAAGTGAGATAATTTCTTCGTCTTTAAACTTTTTCAATACCCGAATAGCACTTTCCTTTGTCATTCCTGAAAGATCAGCCAGTTCCTGCCGCGAAATGGTTAGTTCGAAAGCCTTATTATTATAAACTGACGAAGCCAGATATAAAATTGTATCAGCCATTCGTCCATAAATATGTTTTTGTGTCAAACCCGATATTTTATGAAAAAGGTTAACAGTTTGCAAACTAGCTTTACGAAGAAATTCAGATGCAAAACTTACATTAGCTTTCATCAGCTCAACTATAATATCAATATTAAAGAGGCAGGCTGTGGTTTCTTCGACCGCAACGGCAGAGTAATGATGGCGCTGGTCAACGAAAGCTCCAGGCATTAAAAGATAATTACTTGGTCTGGTTAAGCTGAAAATCAAATCATTACTATTTTCATGTTCTATATATGATTTAACTAGTCCTGAAGTAATGCAAACTAAACTATGACAAGGTGTTCCTTGTTTGAAAATAACTTCGCCTGGCTTATAATAAATACTAACCTTCTCGCAATCAATGCGCTGAAGCTGATCATCATTTAAAGTATTAAAAATATCAGAGCGGCTCCTACAAGCAAAGCAGTTGGTTTTTAAGAGCTTTCCCATTTGTAAAGATATTTTGAGAATATCACTGTAATATAAATAAAAAAATGAGCTATATGTTCAATTACATTGATTCAGATCAATGTAAAACACGAAAATATCAATAAAAACTCTAATTACAATCAACAAGCATATAAAATATCATATCCAAATATTTATTTATTTTGCTACATGGTAAAATAAAGCTTGATATGGATTATCCAACATCTGCCCGAAATTTTCTGATCTATGCCTTCACATTAGTTTTACTAATGTTTCTGCCTTCCTGTCAATACGAGTTTATTGAAGAAGACGCACCCGACCCGAATAAAGAATATTCATTTAAAGATGATATTCTTCCAATTTTTGAAGCAAAGAGTTGTACAAGCTGTCACCGTTCCGGCTCTACCTATCCTGATCTCACACCTACCAATGCGTATAATTCAATTGTACCCAATCTGGTTAACCTTTCAAATCCGGAATCAAGTAAAATATATTCCTATCCCCATCCGGCAACAACTACACATGGGTTCCAGAAATATTCAACGGCTCAGGCAAATATAATTCTTGAATGGATAAAACAGGGTGCAATAAATAATTAACTTCAACGAAACAAATACATGAAAAGGATACTACTCATCGTTATAGCTCTTATTGGTGTACTCAGCCTTATGGCTCAGGAAGAACCCACCAAAGACCGTCCAGTAAGGGCACCTTTTAATAGTGGTATATTAATTGATAATCAAACAAGTGTTATTCCTGCTGATAAAACACTTGAATTTCAAATCCAACATAAATTTGGCAAGATTGATAATGGCTTTTCTGATCTTTTTGGTCTTTATGCTCCAGGTGCCAACATTCGTCTTGCTTTAAACTATGTTCTAATAAAGAATTTACAAATTGGATATGGGCTTAGCAGAATTAGGATGTATAGTGATTTTTCAATAAAATACACCATTCATGAACAAACAAGGAGAAATACATTTCCTGTAGCTGTTGCTGTTTTTGCGAATATGGCTGTTGATGGCCGAAACAAAAGTGATTTTGGCAATAACTATAAATTCGGCAACAGATACTCATATTTCTCACAACTGATCGTTGGTCGCCGTTTTAACGACTGGTTATCAGTACAAGCAAATGCAAGTTTTACCCATTACAATATTACTGAACCCGGAATAGATCACGATAAAGTTTCAGTTGGCTTTAATGGCAGGATAAATTTTTCATCTCAGTCGTCAATTCTTTTTCAGTACGATATTCCGCTTAAAATCAAGAGTATCACTGAGCACCGTGAATGGACGAACCCGGCTAAGCCAAATCTTGGTATAGGCTGGGAAATAAGAACTAGCACCCATGCGTTTCATATCTACCTTTCATCAACTGATGGCATGATCCCACAGCATAATACAGTATATAATACTAACGACTGGACTAAAGGTGATATGATGTTTGGATTCTCAATAGTAAGATTTTGGAATTTTTAATAAATAAGTATTTAATAACCAAATTGTTGCAAAATTATGAAAAGAAAGATTTTTTTCCGTTTGATGTTAGCAGTAGCAGCTTTTGCTATGATAGCTTTTGTAGTTCCACAAGAACAAAAAAAGGGTGGTCCATGGGAGATCCCAAAAGAATACAAAGAAAAGAAAAACCCGTTTAAAGATGATGCCTCTCTTGTAAAATTAGGAAGGACCATTTACAACAAGCATTGTCGTTCATGCCACGGAAACGCCGGCCTTGGTGATGGAGTAATGGCCAAGAATCAAAAAACATTTCCGGGGGATTTTTCAAGTGCTGAATTTCACAAATATACTGACGGTGAATTATATTTTATGTCAATTATAGGTCGTGATGAAATGCCAAATTTTGAAAAAAAGATCACAGATGAAGAAGAAAGATGGGCAGTGATAAACTACATCCGAACTATGAAAAAATAACACATTGACCGAACCTTTTAGTTTTTATCATATATTCTCAAAATAATGGATCTGACGAAGTTTGTAAAGAAAATAAGGAAAACAGGGGCAAGATGGCTTTTACTTGTCTTGCCTTTGTTTATTGCATGGCTTATGTCAGGTGCAGATGTTAGCTTGGATCCTAAAGTAGAATTCGACGAGGAAACATTACAATGCCTTGAATGTCATGGTGCTATGCGTTATACCCTTGTTGACCCTGAAACCGGAGATACCGTTTCAATGAAAATGTATGAAGAACTCAGAATTGACCCTAATGTATATGCAAAAGCAACCCATGGAAGCTTTTCCTGTATTGACTGTCACTCACCTGATTTTGAAACTCATCCGCACCCGGTTTCAGTAAAGTTCGAGCCCAATTTTGAATGTATTGACTGCCATGGTCCTGACGAGAAATATGCAGATTTCAACTTTGAAACCATTGAAGAAGAATATTCAATAAGTGTTCATGGCAATCATTATATTGAAAACTTCAGCTGCTGGAGCTGCCATAATCCTCATACATATAAAAATACAGCCAGACAAAGTGAAAGTATCACCGAAATAGTTGCATATAACAACTCAATGTGTTTAGGATGCCATGGTGATATTAGTCATTATGAAGTACTTATTGAAAGACAGCTTACAAATATGCTTTCAAAACATGACTGGCTTCCAAACCAAAGTCTCCATTTCCGAAAAGTAAGATGTATTGATTGTCATGCTGCTGTTCACGAGGATATACTGGTTGCCCATCAGGTGTTACCTGCAAATCAGGCAGTAAGAAATTGTGTTGATTGTCATTCAACAAATTCTATCCTCATGGGCTCGCTATATAAACATCAGGTAGTGGAGAAAAGAAGTAAATCTGGATTTTTTAATGCAGCAATCACAAATCAGGCATATATTATAGGAGCAAACAGAAATTATTATTTCAATGTATTCAGTGTAGTTATTTTCGGTCTTGTACTGGCTGCAATTGCTGTTCATGCTACACTCAGGTATATAAGTTACAGGAGGCAACATGGCAAAAAGTAAAAAACTATACTTGTATCCTCTCTGGCTAAGGATATGGCATCATGTTAATGCTATACTTATGATTTTCCTGATTGCTACAGGAATAAGTATGCAATATTCAGATCCGGCATACCCGCTTATAAGATTTGATATTGCTGTTACTGTTCATAATATTGCCGGAGTTTCGCTGACAGTATCATATTTTATATTTCTGTTAGGTGTGCTTTTTACTTCAATAGGTAGGTTTTATGTTGTTAAAACTGAAGGCTTACTGACTTCCTTTTCCAAGCAATTACGTTATTATCTGTTTGGTATTTTTAAAGGGGAACAAAGTCCTTTTAAAGTAAGTGAAAAACAAAAGTTCAATCCTGTACAGCTTATCACCTATAATCTTATTATGCACGCAATTATCCCTGTCACCTTTATAACCGGCTGGGCACTTCTTTTTCCTGAAACAATAGTGCTCAACGTGTTTGGTTACAGCGGAATAATGCTTACAAGCCTTGTACATTCAATAGCAGGTTTTTTCATCTCTATTTTCCTGCTTATTCATCTTTACGTGATCACCATAGGGTCAAGTACAACTGCAAATTTGAAGAGTATTATTTATGGATATCACGAAGAGCACGATACTGACGATGACCAATCAGAAGAAATTAAAGAATAATTAAAAATATATTTTACTGAACAGTAACCTAAAATTATACTATTATGAAAGGGAAACTAACATTTGTAACAGTAGCAACTGTCATGATTTTACTAATGACCGGAATGATAATTTCAAGTTGTACTAAAGAAGGACCTGAAGGCAAACCTGGACTCGATGGGATAGATGGCAAAGATGGAGCTGAAAGCTGTAGTTCATGCCATAATTTTTCTGAAATATTACTTGCAAAGATAAGTCAGTATCAAAATTCAGTTCATGCTAAAGGAGCTACTTTAGACCATAATAATCAAGGCTGCGGGCACTGTCATACAAGTATGGGGTTCAGAAATTACTTAACTGACGGTACAATTGCCACTGTTAATAATCCCACACCAATAAACTGCCGTACTTGCCATCCTATTCACGAATCGTACACACTTAATGATTATGGACTTAGAACCAGTGTACCGGTAAACTTGTTATTGGGTGAAGGTGAATATGATTATGACAATTCAAACCTATGCGCCAACTGTCATCAGGCGCATGATCTTAATCCATATCCTGTTGCTGGTGGAGACTCTTTGTCAATTGCCAGTAAATATTATGGTCCTCACCATGCTCCTCATGTTAATATGCTTATTGGTAAAGGACCTTATCAGATTCCCGGAAGTATGGAATATTTAAATTCGCCACATACCATAGTTGTTAAAAGTGGTTGTGTTACATGCCATATGGGCGATGCTACCGGAAACTGGGCTGGAGGTCATCAGATGAATATTGAATACAGGAACAGCTATGGAGCTATTGCATACCAATATACCGGCTGCTTAAGTTCAGGATGCCACGAAACAACAGCAGAGGTAACAGCAAAAATTAATCCTAATCGTGCAGAAATTCAGGGACTTCTGTCAGAATTAAAAACAAAATTATTGGATAAAGATTTAATGGATCCTGACGGATATATCAGACCCAATAAGAAAATGAGTCAGATGGACCTTGCATGCTTCATTAATTATAAATTTGTTTCTGAAGATAACAGTTACGGAGCACATAATTACCGATTTACTAAAGCACTGCTGGTTAATACATTAGAATATATTAATCCTCCGAGATAATATTTGTGATTGAAATACATTTTTTTGGAACCTCTTTTGAAAGCCATCTGTTTAACGGGTGGCTTTTAAATTTTTAAATAAATAGTGTTGAAAAATAATTCAAACATATTGCAGAATCAAAAATAATTTTTACTTTTGCAGACCGAAATAATAATCCTCCTTAGCTCAGTTGGTTAGAGCATCTGACTGTTAATCAGAGGGTCGCTGGTTCAAGTCCAGCAGGGGGAGCAAATCAAAGAGGCAGCAAAGCCTCTTTTTTGTTTATGTATTATCTTTATATTATTGTTTCTCAGAGGGTTAA
>JAAYJT010000090.1 GCA_012522795.1 Bacteroidales bacterium
TTGATTGAAATTGACACAGAAACGTTAATGGAAAAATTACTCTCTGATAATCAAAGTTTTATAAAATTGTCAAATTACAAAGCCCTATTGCAGGCAGGGTAAACAGAGCTTGCGAAAGTTAAATAATTCATAAATACCCGGAACTGATAATTATTTCTCGTAAATAATATTGACGATATTAACTGCATCAATTATATTTATGATCCCATCGAAATTAACATCAGCATTATCAAAGCAGAATGGCTGGGGATCAGTGCCCCGAACATAAGAAACCGTTGTAATAACATCAATTACGTTTACTGTTAGATCGCAGTTGGCATCACCTGGCATAAGATCCAGCGCTTCGCCTTCAAGACTGAAATTATTGAATGTAACCCTGTCGTCATTATTTGCTCCCATGTTAGAACCTCCAAAACGTATCCTTACTTTAAAATGCAGATTATTATCAGCCTCGATTATCCCAGCAAAATCAATCTCATATAATTGATAATCTGATGAAAGTGGCAATGTATCTTGTTGCAATCCTGTTGTTGTCCATTGGGGTTCACCACTTTGAACCGAATACTCAGCAAGCAGGTAATCGGCTGCATTTTCGTCTTTTGCAGCAAAACTGAAAAGAAGATTTTCATAGCCAATTGATGACATGTTAAAAACCAGATAATTTTCGCCTCCGTCACCAGTAAATGGCTGTTTCACCTGTATTCCGCGCATATTTACCTGCT
Organism: Bacteroidales bacterium; assembly: GCA_012522795.1. Taxonomy (GTDB): domain Bacteria; phylum Bacteroidota; class Bacteroidia; order Bacteroidales; family JAAYJT01; genus JAAYJT01. The sequence continues at coordinate 723 of JAAYJT010000090.1, forward strand.
CAAAGGCAATGTCATTATTCCCTTCAGGACGATAATTTATTTCAATAGGTGCATTTCGCCGCTCCATCGAAGCTTTACGCCAGTATGGGTGCCCGGGATAAAAGGGATATCCCTGTAAAGCCGAATGAAAGGATAACAATCCATTACCTGAAGGTGGGAATTTAGCTTCTATTTGCTCCAATGGCGTATCATTAGGTAAAGTATTGTCAAAAAGCCAGAAATAAGCTAGTTCATAATCCATAAATACGGGGGGTTCGCCCATTTGACTGTCTATCCATGCCAGGCGGGTCATAAGCCAGTTGTTCATCCAGTTCAGTTCATCCTGATAAGTTGGTGCAATATACCAGTTAGGCCAAACATATTGCCCGAGTATAGGCCATCGTGTAAAATTCCTGACCTGTGCCTCAGACAACAGGTCGCTGAATTGCCAGATCATATTTGAAAGGTTCTGATTCGAAAACAGATTCTGCCTGAGCTGCCACCAACGAAAACGCATTTTTTGCATATAAACCGGATCCTGCATCAGTCTTACATACCAATCACGAACTCCGCAATTAATATAACAGTTCGAGGCATTTAGCTGTGTATAATACCACCCCTGAGGCTGCCAGCCACCCATATAATTGGCATTTCCAAGGCTTAGGTTAAAATCCCAGACAGGTCCCATAACGAGTTTATTATTCCGGTCTTTATACATGAAATTACTTAGCCTGTATCCATCAATCTCTTTAAGAAGTTCGGTTATAAGAAAATGATCAATAAACGATTCAACATCAATGTAAGCATGATATCCTGTTTGCGGATCAGTGAAATTCTGGCTATAAAGAGCTGATTCAAAATCGTTCATATAATTCAATATCCAGCTTTTCTGAGCCGGGGTTGCATCCGCCTCTGAGGGTCTCACATAGGCCATAAACGTTCCCATACTGGTAGTCATTCCATATTCACCATCATTAAGTCTGTCAACTTTAATAATATAACCACCGCTTATTTCAGGTTCGAGGTTATCACCGGGTTTTAGTTTTGTAATATTTACACGGTCTTCGCCCCATTTGATCCGTTCAACCAGTACATAAACCCCATGATAATGATAATTGGTTACCTGACCGTTACCAGAATGTAAAAACAGTTCAACAAACCTCACTCTTGGAGCCCATTTGCCAAAACCTGCCCCCAGGGTATATGCAATTGCATTACGCATTAAACTTTTATCACTATATGGAGCATATAAAATCCAATTATTGTCGGCAGGCATTCCAAAAAGCGATTCATCCTCATCCTGATTAAACTCGTTTACCAGATGAAATCCATACATTTTCTTTGGAAAACTTTGCGCACTAGAACCACGGATATTGGCAAGAATTCTGCTTTGTAAAGCAATATCACCTATCAGATGAGTAGTGTCGCCCTGATTATTATCAATAAACACCGCTGCTGCAGGAGTTCGCGCTCCGGGAGTTATTGCAGTGTTAAACTGATGTAGAATAACTACCGGCAAGTTAGATTTAAAACCTTGCACATTCGAACCTATACGACTGTATATCATGGTTTTGGGTTCTGACGGCATATAATCCTGTTTGTAGGCTCTTGCTCTTACAATATCAGTACCGCTTATGTTTATTGGTGTTGTGTAAAGAATACCAGAAGACGAAGTTGGTATCTGCCCGTTTAAGGTATAATAGATCATTGAGCCGGGTTCTGACTCCAGTGTAAGTTGAAATGTTTCAGTATATGGTCCGCCTTCGCGTGAAAATTGAGGTGGAGGCAATAATTCACTATAGCCTGTACTTGGGTTTTGTGATCCGGGGCTTGGTTGATCAAAATAAAATAAATTGCTTGAACCGTCAGGTGATCTTCCGTACGAAATATCAGATTGCAGTGCCACAGGAGCTATCTGGTCAACTATTGTACCATTAGGATTTGTAAGTATTAGTTCTTCACCGGCAGCACTTATACTGTAATTGGTATGTAATTGTGAACGATCGGTAAAAAGATGCTGTCCTGCAATGGGACGCTCCAATATTCCACCGGGTTTCTGCCAGCCTACAGAAAGATGATCACTACCCGAGTTTTCTTTCATTAGCGCCATTATAAAATAATATTCTCCTGCTTGCAGAGTAACCGGGACTGATTGTTGCTGAGAGTATTTATTCCACTGGCGAGGGTTAGTCCATCCGGTAACCTGCGCAATCATCACAGTATCAGCTGGGTCAGCCGTTGAACTTAAATACAATTTACTATTATCATCGCTACAGATCCAGAATACGTACTGCCCTGTGGCAGGGGCCTTAATCCATCCCTGGACCCTTTGCCCATATTGATTTCCTATGTTTGATGGCGTTTCAAATATCCCCCTGATAATATTTACACTTGAGGGATTGTCAGGATAGTTTGGGTGAGCTATGAGATTATATACTGATGAACCCGGAATTCCGGTATAAACTTCACGCAACAAGCCATTTACCAGCTCACCCTGATTGGGCTGGCGGTTTTTTCCTGAAGCCCAGACAAGCAAATGTTGCCCGGGATCAATACTAATATTCGGAAAAATCCATTTAAAAGGTTTGCTATGATTGTCAGAAAGTCCATAACCATTCAGATTTACTGTTGCCGAACCGGAATTGTATATTTCTATCCAATCATTAAATTCACCATCATCATCGGCAATTGTACTTGTATTAGACGACATGAATTCATTGATGACCAGAGGCTGGGAAAATGAACTGAGAGTTACAACTGAAAAATAAATAACCGGGATAAGAAGCCAAAATTTTGTCTTAGAAATTCTCATGACTTTGAAGTTTATACTATTTGGCTTCAAAATTACATGAAATATCATTCAATCAGGAGGCTACCAAATAATAAAGCCTTTTGCAATACTTGTAATTCAGGACAACCTGAATAAAATATCCGCCAAAAATCTGAAATATTGTTAACCGGTTTAATGAAAATGACTTTTGGCGGATACTTATCAGGAAATTAAAAAACTATACTATTGTTTGATTAATTTTTCAATTCTATTCTTTTCACCACACATCACCCTTATAAAATATACCCCCGGTTTATTACCTGATAAATCAAACTGGTAATGGCTGTTTGACTGTTGTTCGGTGCTAAAAATGTATTCACCAAGAAGGTTAAATATTTCTATCTTTACTGAGTCTGATTCATTTACGCTATTAAGTTCAAGAGTAAATATGCCTTTTGTTGGGTTTGGATAAACCCTGAAGAGATCATTGGTACGGGTTTCAAGAACTTCTGATGATTTTTCCGATACCACTTCATTTATGATATAATTATCTTCTTCCACTGCTAACATTACAGGAGGTAATGTACAGTACTCATTTGATATAAATGCATGCAGATAAGCTCCTGAACAGACAGATGACCCCTCGAGAATGCAGATATTATGACCGGCAATAAGATTGACATTGCCTCCATCCTGCACAACAAAGGTATTTCCTCCACCGGCAACTGTCAATGTATTGCTTGCATCAAAGCAGATATCCTGTCCGCTTACCACATCCACTCCCTGAAGCGTTACATTTCCTGCTACTTCACCGCCCCAGTGAATACGATGGTACGGATCGTATTCATGACTACCTCCGCTAAATTCTCCGCTATGACCTCCAAATGTTACCACGCCGGAATTAACTGATTTGTAAACATTAAAATTACCACCCCATGAATTGTTTGGGAACATTGCATAATTGACTGAAAAAGTCTGATCATTCTCAATAGTGAGCAATCTGCCGCCACTCTGACCATTGCGTAAGATGCATGATGTGAAGACGTTAGCAGGATCAACTATTGCACCCGACTTTAAATTTACCCCATTCGTATTCATATACTCAAAAATGGTATGTACTGCTGCTATTTTACCACCGCTTTCAATATTTAAAGCATAATAACCTGATGATTTGCGGGTAATCTTTGATTGCGTTCCTGCAGTTCCATTAAACTGAATTAAACCACCGTTATTTACTGTAACAGATTTGGATGATGACATGGCTAGTCCGCCACCGGCACCCACTGATAATTGTCCGCCATTATTTATTGCAACATTACCAGATACTGCAACCTGTTTTGACCAAGTATTGAGTAAACCTGCATTAATTGTAAAATTACCAAGAATATCAATATTTGAATTCAGGCTGATATTGTTTGCCCTTGTTCCATCGCTAAGAAGTTGTCCGCTTCTCTGGTCATAAACAGGCCCACCTGTCAAACTTTCGCCATCTTCTTTTGAGCTTTTATTTATTAAAACATTCCTTAAATTGCTTCCTGAAATCATATCTAAATAACTGTCAGAATTGCCATAAAACTCAAAAGTACCTCCGGCAGGCGTAAAATCAGTTCTGCCACAATATAAACCTTTACTTGTGCGGATTGTACCACCGGTAATATTATGAGTAAAAGTATATGAAGAAGAATTATAAATATATATTCCCTGATCCTTAAAATCCAGCACTCCACCATTCATATAAACTTCGGCATCTCCATCATATGACCAATAACTTCGCAAAGAACCGCCATAAACATTAATAGTTCCTCCATAATTAAAATTAAATTTACCATTTAAATCTATCCAACTGGAAGCATCCTGATGTAAATTGATAGTCCCACCCGGATTTACATAATAATTACCATATATTCCATTATTGACAAGATCCAAAGCTGTAAAAGTTCCTTTAAGAACATCAATGCCTCCTTTTTTCCATTCGTATTGATTACATTTAACTGTATAAGCTACATTATCAACACGAAGCGCAGCCCCTTTATCTACCTCCAGTATATTAAAGTTTTCACTTGAGTTTACATATTGATGCGATGCACCGTTAAAAATTACACGTCCTGTACCTGCAATAAAAGCACCTGAGCCTTTTTCATTAGTCCAGTCTCCGCCCACACGCATAATTCTGTTCTGAATATTGAATACTCCTGATTTTATTACAACATCTTTTTTTACTTCAAGAATATTAATATTTGCATCGTTAATTGTAACAGTTCCTGATTGGTTAAATGTAAGATTATTAAAGTAATCACCGGTATTCATCATTAAACTCTGATTTGTACCGCTTAATCTCACTGTTCCAGCATGACATTCAAAAGTGCCATTATTAATAATATTTCCTTTCAATATCAAATCTTTGGTTGAGTAATTCTTAAAAGAAGCTCCATTAGGAATTTGAATATTTCCGTTTATCTTTAAATTTTGATTAGATGAAGTAAGAATTTCTAAATGACAGTAGAAAGTATAAATAAGTGTAAAATTACTTAAGACAATATCATTAAAAGCAGATGATGCGGATTTACATAGTATGCTGTGATTATTTGGAAACCCCCTAAACCGCACAGTACCGTTTGTAAGATTTGCATTTGAGCCTGCCTGAAATTCCCAGTTTCCAGACACCCTAAATTCTGAATTAGCCGTGAAATTTGCTGTTGAGCCCGATTTCCAGAGTACATCTTTAGCGGAAATTTCGCCATTTACATTATTCATGGCAAGGTTCCCGTTGATATTCATATTATTAGAAACATTTAAGGTGTAACCTCCAACGGTTAGAGTTGCTCCGGAATTGATCGTTAAATTATCACATTTAGCATCTGAGGCATAAATATACGGTTGCCATGTTGTATTGCTCGGAATTATTACATTTATATTTTCGTCAGGAACCATATCTTCATTCCAATTACCGGCTGTGTTCCAGTTTGTACCACTAGTTCCAGTCCAAATTAATTCGTCAACCATTTTATAAGCCATGGTGTAAGACCCTTTCTGGGTTGAATAGCCTTTAATCTTCACATAGGCATATCCTGTATATGGAGCTTTCCAGGTTACTTTAGAACGATAAGCTTCACAACCATCATTATTGTATGCAACCTGGTTGCAGTTTTCATTATAAACATAAATTTCTGTATTAAAATCAGCCGTTGCACCATTTCCACAACCTGTTTTAAAAATATATGTTTTGTTAGCGGTTACACTTACTCTGTACATTCTACAAGCATTAAACGTATGAAACCCAGAGTGTGTCTTCCATGCTGAAGTTGGCGTAATATTAAAATCATAGTTAGGGCAGCTTAAACAAGGAGATGCATTAGGATAGATCCATTTAATCATTTGTTGATTGCTTGAATATTGTATTAAAGGTTCAGATCCGTTATCTCTTACCCTGAACCATGTATTATTATTTGACCCGCCCCAACCCCAGTTGAATCTGAATACAGTGTATGACGTCCCAATATCTTTATAACCGTACCCAACAAATGCATGACCTCCACCTTTTGGTTTACTACCACGATAATAAAAAGGTCTACTCATGTTGACTTCACCTTTCATCATGTTTTCCCAAGTGTCCCATGATGGCACATTATCTTTTATTTCTAAAGTAGCAAGAGAATTAAATTTAAAATTGTTCACTAAAGCATCTCTTGCATCGTGTATATAAGCCCCGGAACTACAATATGCATAATTCATATATACTGCATAACCTGCATCCTTTAGTAGCTCAGCAGTATTATTATGGTATGTAGTCAATACAAAAGGCATACTTCCCCAGTTGTAATTTTTGTTAAAATTTGTTGATAAACTTCCGTAAGAAGGATCTGCTTCATCACATGGTTCTTTCTTTATATTTGCAGGGTCTGTATATGTTCTTGAGCCGATGCCGCTATACGGCCAATGCCAGTATCTCATGATCTGACCAACAGCAACAGCTACGCAACCCACAGGGCATCTGTTATCGAACCCTGATATATATGGCACACTATGCCCTCCGGGGCATTGTGCATTATAATACTGAGTCTGATCCCAATGAATATCTCCGAATCTTGATATTGTATTTTCAGCTCTACTCTTTTCAGGAATTAATTTATTAAAATCCAGATAAGTATCCCATAATAATTGTATCTCATCGGATGCATCAAATTTCTCTTTACTCAAAATGGTTATCTGTTCAATATATGAATCAATAAACCATTTTGCTCCATCAGGTAATAAATCCATACTATCGTCACTCCAGGATTCATCTTCATCATAAGCACAGATCGGGTAATCACGCATGTCACCCGAAACTACAACATAACCTTTGGGAGAAATGTTAATAAAATACAACAGTGGCATTTTGTCATCACTGGTTATTATTTGCTGTATATGCGCATCAATAGAAGAATAAGCTATATTATCCCTGAACGCATAATTTTCGTAAGCAAAGTTTTTTGCTACAGTCAGTGCGGTTGCGCTATCAACCTGTTGTGCATTTGTGATTAAACTTACTGTAATGCACAAAAACGTAATAATTAATAATGTTTTTGGTTTCATGCTCGTAGTAATTTAGGTTAATTAAATTATTATTTTTAGTTTTCAGAAGCATCTGAATACAATTGTATTCCTTCATTAAGCAGAACATCCCCAAAACAAGTTCCTGCATTTTGTTATATTCCGTATAGGAATAAATATATGCCGGCTTTGCAGAGTCTGATACTTTATTGCTTTATGCTTTATTCTGTTATAATGACAAAGAACGAAAATGGTTAATATATTTCAATTTAATTATTTGCTACAGCCAGTCTCATATTCTAATATTTAAAATAGCTTCAATAAAACATCCTACAAAAATAAGGTTTAAATAAGATTAAGTCAATATTTGCTTAAAAACAGATGGCTTTAACTATTTTAAACCCAGATAAAGATCTCGAATACTAACTGATTCACTGTGCATTACCTGAAAGCCCTGAAATGTTGAAAATTTTAAGCATCAGTGATGAATTTTAGTAAAAAAATAGTTTTAAAAAGAATAAACAACAGGAATAAACCTGCACTGGAATACTTTTCCCGGCGTTCAACAATGAATATTCTTCTTCTTTTTAATGCTACCCAAAATTAATGAACAACCCTATCCGGATTAACCAGAACAGCTCAAAAGCAAACTTCATACAAAGCAATTCGTTTTTCAGTTCCGAACAAATTTTATCTTGTTCAACAAAGACCGGTACAAAATCGTTTAGAGGTTGTTAACTTTGCATTATCAATCATTAGTTTACAGCAAAATAAAACCTGATGGAAAAGAAAAGGCTATCCGTTCTCATTATAATTCTTGCCATAACCCTTGGCGGAATAATGATCATACAGCTTTATGGTATCAGAAATGCAATACAGTTTCAGAATGAGCAATTTACAGGTACTGTAGAAATAGGATTAAGGAATGTATCAAACAAAATATATGAGATCCAGGTAGATACAAATGCACAAATGTTGCAGGGTTGCAGTCATATCAACGAATTTGAATGGATGGAAATGTTGCCTTTGTTGGATCTGCCTAAAATAGAACGTTTAATAGATCAGGAATTTCAAAAGTCAGGGCTTAATCTTACTTTCGAAACAGCCATTTACGACTATCCTTCAACAAAGATCTATAAGATCAGCAATCCGGAATTTGAAGAAGAAATTCTTGCCTCACTGCATCATGTTGCTTTAAATTGCCTTTTCGATAAAGATGAATTCCGGCTCTCGGTTTATTTTCCAAAACAAATGTCGGTTATTCTTAAAAGTGTAATCCCCTGGGCTTTTATCCTGTTTTTACTGATAATTGTACTGATAATCACATTTTACAAGATCATCATGATGTTTCTTTATCAAAAACAGCTTACTGAAATGAAAAATGATTTTGTGAATAATATGACCCATGAGTTTAAAACCCCAATAGCTACTATTTCGCTTGCTACTGATATGCTTCTGAAAACTGAGGTGAACAGTGCCTCATGCCAGGTTGAACGCTATGCAAAGATTATTGGTGACGAAAACAACCGTTTAAAAAGCCGCGTAGAACAGGTGTTACATATCACTCTGGTGGATAAGGGAAATTTCCAGATGAAAATGAAGCCTGCCGATATTCATAAAATCATTGAAGAAGGGCTGAAACCTTATCGCCTGCTTATGAGGAAGCAAAAAGGAACGATAAATCTGAATTTTAATGCCACCAGTCCCACTCTTATCGCCGATCCCGGTCATCTTGAAAATGTGGTTTCAAATCTGGTCGACAATGCAATAAAATATTCAATAGGTGCACCCGACATCACACTGGAAACCAGTAATAACAGCAAAGGTGTTTTACTTGTGGTACAGGACCATGGGATAGGGATTGGCAATGAATACAAACACGATGTCTTCAAACGATTTTTCAGGGTGCCTACAGGTGATATACATGATGCCAAAGGTTTCGGACTGGGTTTGTATTATGTAAAAACCATTATTGATGCCCACAACGGAACTATAAACGTTGAAAGTCAACCTGGCAAGGGAAGCCGTTTCGAAGTGTTCTTACCTTTTGAGAACCAAAGCTGAAGATCAAAAAAACTGAATCCTGAATGCACAACATCCGGGCGAATTTATTATTCTTCTGAAAACTCATGGATTATCTGCCTGTATGACGAAAACACGTTGGCACGCGAAACAAATCCTAAATATTTATCTCCATCAAGTACCGGAAGATTATAATGACCGCAATGCTGGAATTTCTCAGCAATATTCTCTACAGTTTCATTTATATCTACCTGAACATCTGGCATGTAAAGAAACGATTTTACCGGAGTTGTTTCGTACAGTTCAGGTTTGAAAATAATGCCACGTATATCGTCAAGCCATACCACACCATGAAAAACATTATTATCGTCAATCACGGGGAACACATTTCTGTGCGATTGTTCAATGACCTTTATCAAATCGCCAAGGTTGGCATTAATATTAATAGTATGGAAATTGGTTTCAATGAGTTTTTCAATACTAAGCATTGCCAGAGCCGATTTATCCTTATCGTGAGTAACGAGTTCACCTCTCTGAGCAAGCCTCATGGTGTAAATTGAGTGAGGTTCAAAAATCTCTATAACCAAGTAGGAAATTGTAGCCGTGATTATCAAAGGTATGAACAGCGAGTAACCTCCTGTTATTTCAGCAATAAGGAAGATGGCAGTGAGCGGGGCGTGCATCACTCCTGCCATTATACCTGCCATACCAATCAAAGCAAAATTCCTTTCCGAAACATTGATGAATTCAAATTTATTTATTAAAAGTCCGAAAAAATAACCGCTTACACCACCCATAAACAGCGAAGGGGCAAACACACCACCTATACCTCCGCTACCTGTAGTTACTGCCATAGCCACAACCTTAAAAACCATTATGAGTGCAAGAAATCCCAGAAAAAACCAGTATTTATCCCTGATATAATAAAACAAACTGTTGTTTGTAAGTTCTGTTCCACGCCCGTCGAGGATGGTTTTAAGAGAATCGTATCCTTCGCCCCATAGCGGCGGAAAAAGAAAAACAAGAATTCCAAGTGCCACACCACCAATAAGAAACTTCCTGTATCCTTTCTCAATTCCGGCAAACCAGGCTTCCACCTTCATATTGACACGGGTGAAATACAAAGAAACTAGTCCTGTAAATATTCCCAGCATAATAAACCACGGGATTTCTTTAAGTACGAAAGGATTTACAATCTCAAAGGCAAATGCCGCATGTTTCCCCATGAAAAAATAGTCGATTACAGCAGCGGTAACGGCTGATATCAACAAAGGAACAAGAGCGGTCATGGTAAGGTCAAGCATAAGGATTTCAAGTGCAAAAAGCACTCCTGCAATAGGAGCGTTAAAGATACCAGCCACAGCACCAGCAGCCCCGCATCCTATAAGTAACACCAGATTACGATGGCTCATCCTGAAAAACCGCCCTATATTTGAACCTATTGCCGAGCCGGTTAATACAATAGGGGCTTCAAGACCTACCGAACCACCAAAACCAACAGTGAGGGTACTGGCAATAAGTGAAGAATAAGTATTGTGAGCCCTCAGCACACCTCCTCCCCTTGAAATACTGTATAATATTTTACTTATACCATGATCTATCTCGTCTTTAACCACGTATTTCACAAACAGAACAGTAAGAATGATACCGGTAATAGGAATGGCGAAATAAAAAATATTCACCTTGCTGACATCAAACCTCGAAGTAACGAAAGAATGGGTGAAATGAACGGTATTTTTAAGTATTACTGCCGCTATTCCACTTAAAATACCAATTATGAAACTAAAAAACAAAAGCCATTGCCGCTCGGTGAAATGCTCTTTACGCCACGTTCTTATATAGGTTTTGACTCTGTGTTTTCTCATGAGGCAAATGTACGATCTTTAGCAGTAAAAATAGTATACATGTAATACGTATAGTAGAATTAAAAAAACATGATCATCTCAGTACGGAATTATTTCAGCACTTAGAAATCTATTGTTTTTTAGTACCGGTTTTATTTTTTTCAGGTTCAAAACCGGACTCATAATTCTGCTGTGGTTTACTTCTCAGTACCTTTATTAAAAAACAAATAGTAACAAAGCTTACTCCGCAAATTGTAAACAGCATTAATATTAAGGCTGAGGTATTCATTACAGGTTTCCTTCACGTTTATGTTTATAATATGCTCTACGAACCAGAATTGCTATTGCTGCAAATAACGACAACAATAAGAGGCGTGATAAATTTATGAGCAATATTCTGTATTTGACACTATCAATTTCGCTTTGACTTGTTGCAGCGGCAAGTTGTTCTTTTAATTCACTATTCATTATTTTGCCTATAACGCTTCCATGGTCAAATGTCCATCCCTGACCGCGGAACAAACCATGGAAAGCTTCGTTCCAGTCGTTATTCACCGGAGCAAATACAGTTCCCAGAAATACAATGATCAATAAAACAGGTGTTACGTATGCCAGAAGGAATTTAAACACCCTACTCACTTTAATATCGGCACCAGCATTAATTTCATCCCAGCCCTTTTTTATACCGAAAAACCATGCAAAAAGCACAGCTTCGAATGCGGCAAAAACAAATAATGAGAACGAACCTGTCCAGTAATCGTATTCATCAAAAACTCCCTGATTGAAAAACAATATTGTGGGCAAACCCATGATCAGAACAATAATACCAAAGGCTAAAGCTGTTTTGGGACGCGACCATTTATATTCATCTTCAAGAAATCCCTGTACCGGAGTTCCCATTGCTAATGATGAGGTTATTCCGGCAAAAAACAATAAACCAAACCACATTACCCCGGCAAAGGCACCAAACACATTACCCCATTGAGTAAAAAGGTAAGGAAGCGTTTTAAACCCAAGGCCAAGCCCACCCAAAGCGGCAAGTTCTTTAACATGATCCACACCAAGATATCCAACAGCAATAGGTATTATAATGGCGCCTCCCAGAACCACTTCAACAAATTCGTTCATCCAGCCTGCTGCCATGGCGTTCAGGGCTATATCATCACTTTGTTTCAAATACGAAGAATAAGCATGTATGCAACCCATTCCAAGTGATAAAGTGAAGAATATCTGACTGGCTGCCGCAAACCATACCTTAGGATTCAGAATTGACTGATAATGCGGTGTCCATAAAAAATTCAAGCCTACTGAACTGTTGTAAACCGCACCATCAACTCCCGCTTTTAATGTAAACGCCCTGATAGCCAGAATACAACCAAAAACTATCAATAATGGCATACCTATTTTTGCTACTTTTTCAATTCCTCCTTTAAGTCCTTTACTCAAAACGTACACATTTATGCCAAGACAGATAAGGAAGAATATTATAGCTTCAAAAGGTATAAGGGTGGATTTCCCAATTGAAACATAATCATTAAAAACCTGCACTACTTCATGTTGGGTCATACCATTAAAAGTACCTATGGCACTGTGAAAAATATATGCCAGTGTCCATGATTCCATATAGCAGTAGTACGATGCTATACCTATATTGCAAAAAAGCCCGAATACCCCTACATATTTCCATAAACGCCTTTTGTCCATGCTTTGCATCATAAGCGGAGAGCTGTGATAACCGCGAGTGCCTCCGTATCTGCCTATACTCCATTCAATAAAGAGCAGAGGCAGCCCAAGTACCAGAAAACTTACCAGATAAGGAATAATAAATGCTCCGCCACCATTTTGAATTGCCTGTACGGGAAAGCGTAAAAAATTTCCAAAACCAACTGCATTACCTGCCATAGCAAGTATTAGCCCTATGCGGCTACCCCAGGCCTGACTTGTTTGATTCATTGTAGTGTTAATGAGTTGATATCAGTGATGATAAAGTGATTTTAAAATCAGGGTTTATTATTTTTATAAAATATCAGTATAATACAAAAACACATATATGGGTTATATTGTGGCAAAAATAATTACAAAAAACCAATAATAAAATTTTTTACTGGAAAAAACAATGCTCCGGTTGCAGGAATAGGTTATCACTTGAAAAATGAAGAATATTATAGACGGGATATTATGGTTGAATTATGAGTTGCCACCGGCTTTAGCCGGTGGTTAAAAAAGAAAGAATACAATATTCTGGCTTTAGCCAAA
>JAAYJT010000091.1 GCA_012522795.1 Bacteroidales bacterium
CATTTCGGATCAGAAATCTTATGCAGAACTAAAGACTCAGGCAGATGAATTGTTTGAAAGTTCAAAATATGAACAGGCAAAAGAAAAATACGAACAGTCGCTGACATTCAATCCTGAAGATACTTATTCCACAGAGAAAATTACAGAAATAAACAACCTTCTGGAAGCAATAGCCGAAAAGGAAAATAATTACAGCAATGCCATAAGCATAGCTGATAAAGCGCTGAAAGACAAGGAATACAATCTGGCTCTCGAAAATTATAATCTGGCATCATCAATTAAGCCTGATGAAGCTTATCCTAAAAACAAATCGTCAGAGGTTCAGAATATTATTAAAGACCTGGAGGCAAAACAACTTGCTTACGAAGAAAACATTGCCACAGCCGATTCAAAATTCAACAATGAAAATTACAGTCAGGCTATAGAAGCTTATCAGGAAGCTCTTAAATTCAAGCCAAACGACAAGTATGCAGTGAACCGGATAGCAGAAGCCCGAAATCTGATAAGCGAATCAGAAATAAACGAGGCTTATGAAAATGCAGTAGCTTCAGCGTATTTCCACGAAGAGAACAATGATTTAAGTAAAGCACTGGATTCATGGAAGATAGCATCTAACCTCAAGCCAAATGAAGCTCTGCCAAAATCCAAAATCACAGAGCTTGGCGCTATTGTAGCTGCCGAAAAAAGGAAAATACAGGAAGCCTATGATAAACTGATAGCAGAAGCTGATCGTAATTATAATTCAAAAGTTTTCGATCAGGCTATTGAAAAGTATGAAGAAGCCGGTAAATTAAAACCTGAGGAGAATTATCCTTCTGATATGATTGCTCAAATAAGGAAATATATTGCAGAAAGGGCTATCGTTGATCTTGTTACTCTGCCTATGACCATAAAATCGGGTGATGAGAAACGTTTTAGTTTTAAACCGGTTGATATGCGTGTACGGCGAAATAATTATGTAACCCTAACTATGCGGTTTGCAAATACTGAATCGTCGCGGTTCTTTCTTAACTACGGATTGGATAATCAGAAAAGTGGTGGTATTGTAGTCAGAAATCCGGGTGGCAAAGAAGAAAGTCAGTTTATAATCAGAGTAAGTTCTCAGGACCGATGGTACAGGGTTGATAATAACTGGATAAGTATTTACGCTGAAGGCTCTGATTTAGAGATCACCCATATGAGAATTTCTTCCGGGGATTAATTTCCTAAGGACAGTATCCCATTAAGTGTATAAGTATAATCAGAGGGTCTGTCGTTAAATCTTAAGCCTTTGCGCAAAAATAATCAAAAATTGATTAATAATGCATCCCCAGTTTCTAATTGGCTGCGTCCTCTTTTTTGAAGTTTCTCTAAGAGCCAGATAAACCGATTTGATTACTGCTTCAACTGTTTTAGAGTGTTTCTCATAACCCAGATGTGCATCAAGTTCGCCTTTTAGCATCACTTCAATAACTCGTTTAAGAAGTGTTGAAAAAAACTCATTAAACTCTTCTAGTGATTTGAACTGCTTGAAGAAATCATTGTTAAAAAATTTTGTATTTTTTCAAAAACCCCTATCTTTGCACGCCTAAATTTATTACTCAATCATGAAAGACGACCCCTATTCGTGTTGCCTGATTAATCACTAACCTGCGAGGGGTTATCGTTCTCCTTGCAGATAAACCCTTGTAAGGAGAACAAGCTATGGGTGAAACTACTGTTACATTTTTTGAAGATCTGATCCGTCAGAAAAACTGGAGGGCACTTCGTGCATCCATTGAAGACATTGATCCTATTATAAGTGCTGGGATTGTTGAGGAATTATCAGATGAAGACGACATTATCTATTTTCGTTTGTTGCCCAGGGAATATGCCAAAGAGACATTTCAGCATCTTACACATGACAAACAGGAGCAGATTATAGAAGGACTTGCCAGCAATGCTAATCGTGTTGCCGGTCTGCTCAATGATTTGAATCCTGACGATAGAACTGCTTTCTTTGAAGAACTGCCCGGAAATATAAGCCAGCGATTGATTCAGTTGCTATCGCCCGAAGAAAGGGCTATCACAATTCGGCTGTTAGGATACCCTGAGCAAAGTATCGGAAGATTGATGACACCAGAGTTTGTAGCTGTAAAACCAGACTATACTGTTCAACAGGCTATTGACCATATTCGTCAGTTCGGTCGTGATTCTGAGACCCTTAATGTTATATATGTGGTTGATAGTAATTGGAAGCTTATAGATGACATTAGGATGAGAGAGATTATTCTGGCAGATCCGGATCAACCGATTCAGGACCTGATGACCGGATATTTTGTTGCACTGAATGCTTTTGACGACCAGGAAGTAGCTATTGGTGTTTTTCAGGAACAGGACAGAACAGCTCTTCCGGTTACTGATTCAAACGGAATTCTGATAGGAATTGTAACCTTTGATGACGTGATGGATGTTGCAGAAGAAGAAAGTACAGAAGACTTTCATAAATTCGGATCGGTTCAAGCAACAGTTGTGAGTCCGCTTAAAGCCAAAGTAACGGACTTGTACCAAAAACGTATTGTTTGGCTGCTTGCACTGGTTTTTGTGAATGTATTCTCTGGAGCTGCACTTGCAAAGTATGAGGATGTTATTACTTCTGCTGTTGCATTGATATTTTTCCTGCCTTTGCTTATAGATAGTAGTGGAAATGCCGGATCACAATCAGCAACGCTGATGATTCGCTCATTAGCAATCGGTGATGTAGAGACCAAAGACTGGGTCAGACTTTTGGGTAAAGAGTTTCTTGTTTCTCTCTTGCTTGGAATAACAATGGCATTGGGGGTTAGTTTTGTTGCTAGCTTTAGAGCTCCTGAATATATAATGGTAATTGCTATTACCATGGTACTTACGGTGATGACAGGAAGCCTTATCGGTATGCTGTTGCCGTTTATTTTTACAAAATTAAAGCTCGACCCTGCTACAGCAAGTGCCCCATTGATTACCTCAATAGCTGATATATCCGGTGTAATCATATATTTTTCCATTGCATCGTGGTATATGGGATTGTAATTTGATGAAGAACGACTCGATATGTAGTATTTTTTTATTTTTTCCTTTAATTTTGAATTTTTGAAATAGAAATCACTAACTGTTTGATGATAACAACGTAAGAGGGAAACATCAACTTCAGGTATTTTGATGTGATTATAGTTTTGTTTGTGGCTTTTTATTTATATTGAGCTTGGCATTTACAAATATTGTTAATCTACGGCCGTTTATATTCGATGGTGCTACCATTCTGTTTCCATTTAGCTATATCTTTAGAGATACTGTCCCAAAAAGTGTATAAAGTACAAAAAGTTTAATTTTGATTATTTCACAAAAAAACACTACCTATGGACTTTACACCATCTCAAATCAGCAAAATTATTGAACGAATCTTATGCAAGGAAGACGGTTTAAATACCATTCTCAAACTTACTCTTGAAACATTGATGAAAGCAGAACGTACGGAATATAAACATCTTACCCGGGATTACAGCAATGGCTATAGATCTCGCAAAGCTTTTGGAAATAAGCAAATGCTTGAATTACAAGCACCCCACACACGTAATGGTGTTCTTTATCCGGTTATTTTAAGTTTATTAAAAAGCCAGGAACAAGAAGCCCGGAGCTTAGGCTTCCGTTTATATAAACCAGGTTTAACTACCAAACAAGTAAGCGGTGTTTTTTAAGAGATTTACGGCAAACATTACAGCAGTAGTCAGGTAAGTCGAATGTTCGATCTTGTTCCTGAAGAAGTATTTAAGTGGCTTAATCGCCCATTAGAAAGCTATTATCCTATTGTTTACATTGATTCTACATTTATTCCCACTCATCAGGTAGATACCGTTAGTAAGGAAGCCTATTACACCTTATTAGCAGTATGTAGTGACCGTACCGGTGAGGTTTTAGGAGTATTTTACTTTCCAACAGAAGGTAGCAAGCAATCGGAAGTTATTTTTGAACGCTTAAAGAACCAAAGTTTATCAAATGTTGGTTTATTCGTTACAGATGGATTAACCAATATAGAAGAAGCGATATGGAAGCATTTTCGCAGTGCAGATATTCAACTTTGTTCAGTTCATCTTCACAGAGTATTTCTTAAAGAAGTTAAGCCTAAACACAAAGCAGCCCTATCAGAAGGTGTTAGAGAGGTCTTCCGGTCAGATGACCGCAATGATACAATAGACGCTGCCAAGCAAAGATTTTCTGCGTTTTGCGATTTTTAGCGGAAATATTATCCCTATTTTGGAACACGCAAAAACAACGCTCGTTACGAATTGTATTTTACTTACATATTATATGATCATCGAACACGATCAATGATTTATTCAACGAATTTAGTAGAACGTCTTAACAGAGACTTTAAGCGAACAACCCTTATGCGTGGAGCTTTACCCAA
>JAAYJT010000092.1 GCA_012522795.1 Bacteroidales bacterium
GGAGTGTTCACAAAAGAAAATGCTATGCATCGGAAAATATTGGTTGAAGGCAGAATATTTGCCTGTATCTGATGATCTACCTTGCGTTCAGAATTTAATTGTGCTGAACCAGAAACATAATCAAAACCTGCCGGCAGTGGAATGTCAAGCTGAAAAGCTACGAACTGATCTTCATTTATAATTTCCAGATCTACTGTAATATCTTCTCCAGCTGTAGCAGTAACATTATTAATCTTCATTATATTATTGCCGAATACCGGTACAATTGATATTAAGCAAACCATAGCGGCTAACAGAACATGTCTCATAATAGAATTGTAAAAGTTTTCAATTTGTAAAATTAAAAAGAAAAGCTCAATCAGTTGATTCAGTTGCTGATTTTATAAATATATCACCAATTAAACATAATTCTCCTGGAATAAAGAAGAAGTGCAATAAGAATTACCAATACTAATTTTAATCTGGCATTAAATTTTAAGATACTAGACCGTGAATTGGGAATTATCCCGTTTTCCAAAGACAATAACATTAACGACTGATTTTCAAGACATTAATTAATTTTGTAGTATAAATGTAGCAGTCATTAATGCTTAAATTATGTCAGAAAAAGTACTGAATCTTAAATTGTAAAAGACATTATTCTGATCTTTGCAAAGTTTTTAAAAAGTACTAATGATGTATTATTTTTTCAGTTATTAATCAATTAAATCAAAACATGATGAAAAAGCTATTTTTAGCAATGATCCTTTTTGCATCTTTAAGTTTAGGTGCATTAGTAGTAAAAGCTCAGCAAACCGACAATGAGAATCCTTTGTTCAACACCCTATTGAACAGGATTGACTCTCCGGCTATTAACAAATCATTTGAATTTGACGCATTTCCCACTACCAAATACAATACCGGCAGAGATGAGGTACAAATTACTATTTTAGTTAACGAGCACGCTTTCCCTTATTATATGTCAACTGACGGGCAATATGTTTTAGTTTCCGGATTTGGTGGAGGCGGTGCTTTCTGGTCAGAAGCTACCGGTTTAATTCCTTTGGGAGATGCAACAGGTAATGGTATTTCTGATAGCGGTGTTATTGCCGGTTATTTTGAAAACCCTGATGTTACCTGGAATGGTGACCCTGTTCAATGTGCCGGAACATGGAGCCCTGTAGCCCAGAACTGGGAATTTCTTGGTATGAACCCTGCTGCAAGCCTTTTTTCTAATGATTACAGCTCAGGCTGGGGCATCAGTGCTGACAACAACATAGTAGCCGGAATGCAATATATTTCTTACACTGATTATAAAGCTTTCAAATGGACACCGGAAGGTGGATATGATATGATTGGAAATTTACACTCTGAGGGTTCAAGAGCTTCAGGCGTTAGTGCTGATGGATCCAAAATTTATGGATGGGCACAAACATCTTTTCCAAGAACACCGGCTATATGGTATAACAATCAAATAATCTTCATTGATAACACTCAAGGTGGTGAGGCATTTGGTGCTTCTGCAGATGGTAATTATGTAACAGGAACACTTGGTTCACTTGGCTTCTTATGGTCAGCTGACAGCCCACTGGTTACCTTTCCTAATTCAATTAATACCGGGGCAATGTCACCAACCTGTGTCACAAATGATGGAACAATTTATGGCTTTAACAACACTGCATGGCCTCCTGTTCCCTGGGGTCGTAGAGCTTTTATCAGGGATAATCAAGGCAATATGACTACCTTTAATGATTATGCTGAAAGCCGTGGATTGCCAAACGCTCAGGCATGGACTTTCTATAGTATTAACCACGCTACCCCCGATGGAAATAAAGTTATAGGAGCTGGTATTACACCCGAAGGACAGGATGTTTCATTCCTGATAGAATTTTCAGGTTCAAGTCCTGCTTTACCAGGCGACGCCAACTGTGATGGTTCTGTAGATATCCTGGATGCCATTACAATCAGTAATTACATTCTTGGTTATAATCCGCAGCCATTCTGCTTTGAAAATGCTGATATTAATGGAGATGGAGAGATTAATTTACATGATATTATTGGAACTATTAACCTTATTCTCAATTAATAATATCATTCTCTGAAAAGAGAATAACACCCCTATGGTTTTCATTCCCGGGCTTTAGCTCATGATCTTGATGCTGAAGTCCGGGATTTTTTTTGCAAAAAACATTTAAAGTCCAGAAAAATCAGCTATCAGTTTTATTCAATTAAATGATTAATACGAAAATTTAAATTACTGAACCCAAAAGGACACGTTAGAAAATTGACAACCTTACTAAAAATCATTTCCCTTTATTCATATTGATTATATGATGCTTACTGCCAACAAAAATAAAGCTTAGAACTCCAATAACTGAAAGAATAATTATTGGAACTAATTTGATTTTAGCCGGCTTATTATTGGGATTCACAGCCTTCTCAGGAAAAAAAGAATTCCTGGTGCTCTCACTCTGCAATGCTTTCATCTCATTAAACTTTGCTACCACCACTGAGGTTTCAAAAGGTACATCATTCACAAATCCTTCAGCAGGGAGAATAATGTTGGATATAGCCTTTTTAAACCAATAATTAACAACTATTTCGCGTGTATTAAAAGGAACATCATCAACATAATCTTCAGCCGGCAATCTGATATTGGATATTAAATTTTCGAATAGTTTGTTCACTACTATTTCGTGAGTATCAAGAAAAATGTCTTCAACATAATTTTCTGGCAGAGTTCTGATATCAGCTATTGCCTTTTCGAACCAAAAGTTAACAGCAATTTCATGAGTATCAAATGGAATATCATCAATCTCTGGTTCAGCCTGAAGAATCAGGAAATTAAATTCATAAGCCTTGCTTTCATTATTTACACACAACATAAATGTTGTTAAGAAAAAAGCAACAATAAATAATTTAGATTTGCACTTGTTATAAAATCTCAGAGTTTTCATTGTAAAATTGGAATTAAATAAAATAGAAATATCGAATTTACAACAATATGACGCCTGACTCAAATAATTGTTACAACTGCGAGTAAATGATTTTTTGTGAATCATTAATCTGCAAACCTGAGTAATCCGCTTCTGGTGAACATAAAGCAATAATCAGCGTTAATTGAACGTAATAATAAAAGCACTAAATATAATATGGCTAAAATTGGATTATTTTATAGCGGCAGTCCCAAGGGCAGCACACATAAAGTTGCATCCCTGATCAGGGATACTATGGGTAAAGCCAATGTTGATATGCATAACATTGCAAATGTAAAACCCAAGGACATTGAAAAATACGAATTTCTTATCCTTGGAACATCTGCATGGGGTATTGGCGACATGCACCGCGATTGGGAAATGTTTATTGACAGCCTTTCGGAAATAGATTTCAAAGGCAAAAAAGTTGCTTTATTTGGCCTTGGCGATCAGAAAATCTATCCTGAGAGTTTTGTTGATGGCATGGGAACCATTTATTGTCGCCTTCCTGATAAATCGGTTGTTGTCGGCTTTTGGCCTATTACCGGCTATGAGTATTATTTTTCCTCAGCCGAAAAAGACGGACAATTCATAGGGCTTGCCATTGACGATGATTCACAGCCTGAACTAACAAGCACAAGAATTGAAAAATGGACAGGCATTCTGAAAAAAGAGTTTAAAATAAATTAAACAACATGCGTTTTCTAAAAGTAATTACAGCTACCCTAATATTTTACGGAACATTCTGGCAGCTTAATGCACAATCCTTTTCCGAAAAAAACTCTTTACAACATATTAAATATCTTAGCAGCGACAAACTGCAGGGCAGATATCCCGGCACTGATGGTAACAGGCTTGCTGCTGAATATATCAGGGATCATTTCGCAAATTCAGGATTGGAACTCATTTATGATAAAGGTTTTCAATCGTTTGAAGTCGTTACCGGTGTTAAACTTATTGACGAAAATTACTTAGTTACTGAAAACTATAATGCCACTCTAAAAAAAGATTTCATTCCTCTTTCTTTTTCGGCAAATACAACTGCATCCGGTCATGTAGTTTTTGTGGGCTACAGTATAGTTATGCCTGATAAATGGGATGATTACTCAGGTATTGACGTAAAAGGAAAATGGGTTCTTTCACTCACCGGCGATCCCGAACCAGATAATCCTAAAAGTGAATTTATTGCCCATTCTTCTGACAGACAGAAGGCATTAAACGCCCGTGATCGTGGTGCCATAGGTTTATTACTTGTTAAAGGCACCGAACAGGACAAAGAAGACAAGTTAATGCCGGCGTATTATGATAAAAATGCATCTGATGCAGGCATACCGGTCATTAATATTACCCGTAAGCTGGCAGATCATTTAATTTCAGGAAGAGGTTTTACAATTGAGGATATTGAAAAAGAATTACAGGCATCATTACAGCCGTTTTCGTTCGAAGCATTTACAGATATAAAAGCAAAGGTGAGCCTGGAATATGTTAAAGTAAGCACTCAGAATGTTGTTGCAATACTTCACGGAAACAGCAATGAGATGAGTGAAGAATATATAGTCATAGGAGCCCATCACGATCATCTTGGAATGGGTGGAACAGGCTCAGGCTCAAGAATGCCTGATTCAATAGCCATACATCACGGAGCTGATGATAATGCATCGGGAGTAGCTGCTTTACTGGAACTGGCTTCGAATATGGCTTCAAAACAATCCAGGAACAAGCGTAGTATTTTGTTTGTATCTTTCGGTGCTGAAGAAATGGGACTGGTAGGTTCAAAATATTTTGTAAGCAATTTGCCCGTACCTGCCTCACAAATCAAAACCATGATCAATCTTGATATGATCGGCAGACTTAAAGAAGACTCAGTTCTTACCATAGGTGGTACCGGAACAGCAAAAGAAATGGATGAGATATTATCTTTATTTGAAAACGACCTTCCATTCAAAATAAGTCGTCAGCCCGATGGTTACGGACCTTCTGACCATGCTGCCTTTTATGCTGCTTCTATCCCGGTATTATTTTTCACCACCGGAGCTCATGAAGATTATCACACTCCCCTCGACACCTGGGATAAAATAAATATTGCAGGGCTTGAAGCTATCTCTGATTTTGTGTATGATTTAAGCAATTATCTGGCTGACCGCACTGAAAATCTTACATTTACCGAAAGTGGCACCATGACCCGCACTGGTATGGGAAGAGGATATAAAATAACACTTGGCATAATCCCCGACTATGCTTCAACAAATCAGGGTCTCAAAGTTGATGGGGTCAGGCAGGAAGGACCTGCAGCAAGAGCAGGAATACTGAAAGGTGATGTTATAATAGCAATGAATGGATTGCAGGTTGGAAATATTTACGATTATATGGCAAGACTAAATACCCTGAATGCCGGCGACACCGTTATTGTTGAAGTAATGAGAAACGGAAAAAAAGAAGTTCTTCTTGTTCAATTGTAAGAAACTGATGTTTTTCTGAAGATTGTCTATCCCGGTATCAGGCTTACTCGTAAATAACTTTTACCCTTTCGCTTGATAATCGCTTTTTAAGCCATAATTCAATTCTATCCTTCTCTTCCAAAGCTAATTCGTTTTCTTTCAGCGATAAAATAACGATAGAAGCTTTCAACGGCTGCGATAAAGTATCGTGAAATATGTAGCTGTCAGAATAAGCACAACCAACAATTTCGGGGAACAGGGCATTGATCTCATTAAGAATAACACTTCCAAAAGCATCTTTCTGCCTTAAACTATCAATTTCTGCAGCTTTGTGTTCAAGCGCAATATGCAATAAATTAACCTGTTCCTTTAATCTGTATACTTCTCCGGCTTTTTCATCAAGATCGCCAAAGGTTAAACCCTGCTCAACCGATATATTTGCATCCTGCAACCCAAAATCCAAAGCTTTATGGATAATATTATCCTTCTGCCAGTCATTCAACAGATTACCCCCGTACACAAGCACAATATCCTTAACTTTAGGATCAATACTGGATTTTAAAAGATAATTGCCTTCATAAAGACTGACATTTGAAACAAACTTACTGGCGTATTGATGAAATTTTTCCTGCTGTGCAAGCTGATAACCAAAATAAATACTTGGCAATAAAACTATTGTTATTACAGCAGTTATATAGCTATTTATCTTCTTTTTCCGACTTTCAGCAATTGGGGCGCGTATAGGAAATTTTAATATCTGAGAAACCCATACTGCAGCAAAAGCAATAAAAATCGTATTGATCGTAAACAGATAAAAAGCTCCAAAGAAATAATTAAACTGAAAGGTGGCCAGCCCATATCCTGCGGTACATAACGGAGGCATAAGCGCTGTGGCAATTGCCACTCCTGGAATAACATTACCTTTTAATCGACTGCTTATTGCAACAATACCAGCAAGCCCGCCAAAAAATGCAATTATAACATCGTAAATGGTTGGACTGGTACGGGCAAGTAGCTCCGAATGAGCTGTTGATATGGGACTAAGAGCAAAATAAAGTGTTGATGCAAAAAGACTGGCAAAAACAGCAAAAATGAAATTCTTAACCGATTTACGAAAAAGGTCAAAATTATATGTGGCTATGCTGTATCCCATGCCATTAATCGGACCCATAAGCGGAGAGATCAACATAGCACCAATAATAACTGCTGTTGAATTCATATTCAGACCCACCGATGCAACTATAATGGCAAACATCAGGATCCAAAGATTCGTACCTTTGAAAATTATCCCTTTGGTTATTTCTTCATGAACGCTGTCAGGACTCTCCAGTTCTGTATCAAGTCTGAAAAATTGAAGCAGACGTTTTAATTCTTCAAGTTTCTGCATTATAATAAGCTGATTAGGAATATAAAACGCTCAATATATCAATAAGCGTATCAAGGCAACGAAATTACAAATA
This sequence comes from Bacteroidales bacterium, assembly GCA_012522795.1. Classification (GTDB taxonomy): domain Bacteria; phylum Bacteroidota; class Bacteroidia; order Bacteroidales; family JAAYJT01; genus JAAYJT01. The sequence goes on from JAAYJT010000092.1 coordinate 6,853, forward strand.
AATTCATAACCCGGTTTCATTAAAACCGGGAGCAAAACTAAAAAAACAGAATTTGTGAAAGATCAATTACTTATGTTGAAAAATGTACATTTCGGAAAGCAGCTTGACAGAACGATCAGCATAAAATTCGGCAGGATGAAAAATACGGATGCCTTCCAGTTTCTTATCGCCATCAGGAACCGAAAATATTGGAAACACCTGATCAGTACGATTAAATAATTCGCTGAAACTAAATACGGTACGATAACCATCAGCGCCGGCAAAGCAAACCAGGCCATTACTTATCAATGAAGCATCAAATAAATCAATAGTTTTTTCCAACAAATCCACTAACGAAGGACCTTGAAAATATTTAGCCGGATGATAACCCATCCCCATACCATAAAAACTTGAATAATAACGAATAGGTTTTGTGTTATCAGTAAAAGGATCAATGGTTTGAATCAAAATATCACTAAGAAAAACTTTTATCTCAGGATTGGACATAGTTTTAATATCGCGATCTATAATATACTCTTTGCTATCAAATGAGCGGATAGTAATTTTTACCGGATCAACCAGCACACGGTAAGCGAACAGATCGTTGGAAGCTACCACTTTCCAGGTATTCCCCATAGCATAATTCACCTCTTTTCGGTATGGTACAATGGGTGCCATTTCAGTGGCAATAACTATCTGATGAGGATTATTAGTATGAAATATTTCTGACCAGCTAAATACAACGCTCTCTCCGGATGAGTTTTCAATAATCAGATAAAGGTCAATTGTCGGTGGGAATATTTCACTGTTTTTTTTCTGAAGATTAAATGAATTTTAAATGTCAAAAAGCGAATAGCCGCTGTAACGGTAAGCACCAATAAGGTTAATACCAGACGTTTGACTGTAAGTTGCCTCTTTTACAAAAATCTCTCTCTTGTATAATTTATCAAAGTCAACTTTGCCAGGCTTTTCTACTTCACCAGAAATTAAAAGCGTTCCGGATTTTAATTTCACTTCGTCTGTCTTGTGAAACAAGCTGTTGCCATCTTTGGCTATTGATTTGGTGGCTCCGCTTGTTCCGTCGGTTTTAGTTTCTAAGCTAAATTTCTGAGCTGTTAACATAAACACCATTAGTGCAACAGCAAGCGTAAATAAAACTTTTTTCATCATGGTAATTGCAGATATTAAACGTTATGTTATTTTTGTAGGTCGCAAATATCCAATAATTTTAAGTAATACAAGAATAAATTATAAAATATTTAACTTTCGTAAGCTCTGTTTACCCTGCCTGCAATAGGGCTTTGTAATTTGACAATTTTATAAAACTTTGATTATCAGAGAGTAATTTTTCCATTAACGTTTCTGTGTCAATTTCAATCAATTCTGCTAAATCTGCA
>JAAYJT010000093.1 GCA_012522795.1 Bacteroidales bacterium
AGGTTTTATTTTTCCTGCCTGCTGATATAAACCCAAAGCCTGTTCGTAATCCTTATCGGCAAAGGATTTATCAGCCTTAGCAACGAAATCATTGAAAGCTTTTTCCTGATCAGCCAGATTAGCCAATATTTCATTAATCTTTGCGATTTGTTCAGCGGGATAGGTATTCTCAGGTTTCATATCAAGAACCTGGGTATATTTCTCAATTGCCATCTGGTAATTACCAGAATTAAAAGCATTATCTGCATCAGCAAGAGCCTGATTATATTTCTTTTCAGCTTCAATAATTCCGGTAATTTCATTAACAATCCTGCTGATTTCGCTTTCGAGAGCTTTGATTTTTTCAGCATTTCTGTATTGGGTCAGAGCTTTGGCATATTCTTGATTTTCGTAATGATGCAAGGCATTTTCCAGGATTGAAATATAATCTGCTTCACTTTTTGCCAAATCTTCGATCCGTCTTTCAATCTCCGCTATCCTTTCTGCAGGATAAGTTTCCTCCGGCTTTAATCGTAGGGCATGTTCATACCCGGTGCGTGAAGCATCGTATTCTGCTTCATTAAACAAACGATCTGCATTTTCAATTACCTGACCATAAACAGTTTCAATTGAACGCTGCTCGGCACCCATTGACGTAATACGCCCAATCATGTTCTGAGGGTAGCGCTCATCAGGTTTTATTTTGATTGCTTCATTATAAGCCTGCAGTGCTGCTTCATAATCCTGAAGCATATAGAGCTGATCGGCATTTTCAATGTGTTTTTCATAATTACTTTGCTGTTTGCGTGCCTGATCAAACCTGCTGTTAATTTCATTGATCCTGTTGCGGGCATAAGGCTCATCAGGAAGCAATCCAGAGGCATACAGATATTCGGTTTGAGCATCCTGAAAAAGTTCAAGTTTAAAAAGTGAGTCCGCTGTTTTTATTGACCTATTGTAAAGCTCTTTTTTTCGCGAAAGTTCAACAAGTGTTGCGTCTATTTCTTTCATTTTCTGAACCGGAAGCGATTCTTCGGGCTTTATGACATTAGCCCAGAAATATTGCTCACGTGCTTTTGTGTATTCACGCAAACCCATAAGACGGTTGGCTTCGGTAATAAAACTATTATATCTTCTTCCTTCATCAGGATCAGGTGAGAGCTCTCTGATCTGATTTAATTTAAGTTTCGGGTATGAGGATTCGGGGTTTATTCGTATTGCATTTTCATATTCAATACGTGCCTGTTTATAGTTTTTTTGATCAAAATACTGTTCTGCTCTCAGAATGATTTTTTCATATTCACCGCTTTGTTGCTGTGCTTTCAGTCCAATTGCGGAAAACAACAGTATTTTGAAAATCAATATTATAGTAAAGCTCCTAAAAGTCATTTATCTTGTTGATTTTAAATATCAATCTTGCTTATCATTAATAACAACGCCATCTGAAATAATAAATTTGCGATCGGCTAAATTTGCTAATTCAGGATTATGGGTAACAATAACGAAAGTTTGTTGAAATTGGTCTCTAAGAAAGAAAAATAGTTTATGCAGTTCTCTGGCATTTGCTGAATCCAGATTTCCTGACGGCTCATCGGCAAAAACAACAAAAGGATCGTTAATCAAAGCTCTTGCCACTGCTACCCTTTGTTGCTCACCTCCTGAAAGTTGAGAAGGTTTATGTTCCAGCCGGTCAGTAAGGTCTAAAACTTCAACAAGCTTATGTGCTTTTTTAAAAGCAGCATCTTTTGAAACCCCCGCAATAAAAGCAGGAATACAAATATTTTCAATTGCGGTAAATTCAGGTAATAAATGGTGGAACTGAAAAACAAAACCTATATGTTTATTTCTGAACGAAGATAGCTTATTGTCATTTAAGGTACTGATTTGCACATCATTAATCTTCACTTGTCCGAAATCGGGTTTATCCAGTGTGCCAAGAATATGCAATAATGTACTCTTGCCTGCTCCTGAAGCACCAACAATAGAAATAATTTCACCTTTTTTGATTTTTAGGTTTATGCCTTTCAGAACCTTTAAATCACCAAAACTCTTATGTATATTATTAGCTGTGATCATAGTTTTAATGTGGCTGTTGACTTGTGGTGTTTTTATTGAAAATCATTTCTGTCATTTTTAGTACTTGGTTTTATGCAGAATCATTCATGCGTTTATGATCTTTTTATCTTTCTTTAGCATTTGATAATCAAGATAATACAGAAGCCTGACTGCAAGGCTGTTTAATTGTGGAGATTTAATTGTATTATTAAAATTATCAAAGAAATTGTTTACTATTATATTATCTTCGTTCATAATAAAATTTTTAAACACTATCTCAAGATTACTGCCCGGCAAAAATTCCCATTCGAAAAGTAAATCAACATTCAAAACATTGAAATTAAAATCATGAAAACCATTAAGATCATCATTTTGCAGCAAACTTCCGTTCTCACATAAATAAAAGAATTTATTATAGGCTCCTCTGAACCAATATTGACGCAACCAGAGACTTAACGAAAGATTGTTGCGAAACATATATCTGCTGATTATTACGTTTTCGATTGATTTTAGTTCGCGGTTCCCAAAAATAACATCATCCTCAAGTCTGTCAACAAAACCAATATTGTTTTTTTGAATTGAGTACCTCAAACTGTATTGTGCAGTAAATCGTCTGCTAAATCTTACTATAGGGTTAATAGTAAGAGTAGTCTCAGTATAATCTTCTTCGTTCATTTTATATTCTATGCCGCCATCCAGAGCAAAGGGCTTACGGTAGTCGCTTGAAAAATTGAAGAATGTATATGTTTCACGGGGATTCATATAATATCGTCCGGCAGTCCGTGGTTCGTAGTAATCATGGCTTTTAGTCAGTTTTTGATCAACACCGGCAAAGATCCAAAGATAGTTCTTGAATGTACTGTTTGTAAATAAAAATAAGCTTCTTTCAGTATTTTTACCGGTACTCATACGTGATGAATTAGTAAATGTCAGGCTCACCGACCAATGTAAAAATTGCCAGAAAGGTTCATAAAACGAATACCTTATCATTGCTTCGTTATTTATCTGATCGTTCCGGTGATTCAATCCTAAACCATTGATATTATAGTTTTTATCCATAGCATTTAGCAGAGCGCTGAACTGAAAATTCCCTTTTACCTTGGCAATTTCCAAATTGTAATTGTATCCGAGATCCATTTTTACCTGTTTATTCTGCTCATTGTCGTTTTTTGCAAATATCTGGCTTAGCTTGCCTTCCATAGTGAAACTATAACGCTTACTGCGTTCAAAATAGGTTATTCCGGAAGCAGTAACATTCTCATTATTCAAACCATGCGAACGAGTTATATTTGTGTTGATCAAATAAACCGAAGAATTTACATTCAGCCCCTGATCCAGAACCGTAACATTATAGTTTGTAAAAGGTTCGGTAAGTATATTTCGTTGCGAACCGGCAGAGTCTTTTACTATGGCGTAAGTATTGGCAGTAATGGCATTGAAAACCCCTATACCCAGGTTCGAGTTTGTACGACCCGAAACTTTTGCAGCATTTATCAGTTGAGCTTTGTCAGGATTTTTATAAATGACTTCTCCTTCCTTAAGCCCGGTATAAATGTTAGCATGAAGCAAAGGTCTTCTGCCTATACGCCGGGTATAAAAAATATTGCCTTTCATGAATAAGTCCATTCCCTCTTTGAAGAAACTACGTTTTTCATCATAAACAGTTTCAAAAGCAGTGAGGTTTTTTATTTCGCTATCCGTAGCAACTGTGCTAAAATCGGGCATAAGGGTCATGTCGAAGGTAAAACCTTCATTTATCCCGTATTTAAGATCCATACCACCTGACACACCTTCTGAGAAATTGCTGATGCCGGTCAGATTATACGGATAATGTTCCAAATGTGCTGAAATAAAAGGAGTGACTGATAGCCTTAAAGGCGGGTCAATATTGCTTAATCCGTGGAGTTTACCCCAATACGCTGAAGTATTGAGAACCCCTTTGGGAACCAAAGCCCATTGGATAAGTTCACGACTCCGGCGAATTGAGCGTTGAACCTGAAGTCCCCAGATTTGTTTTTCGCTGGCTACAAAACGTAAAGCTGACCAGGGAATACGCATCTCAGCAACCCATCCCAGAGAATCTATTGAAACAGCGCTTTCCCATACTGCATTAAAAGTCTCATCACTGCGGCGCCTGTCGCGCTGAACACCGGAGGCATAAACTTCAAAAATAAATGCATCCAGACCATTAGAATAGGTATCAAGCTGAATACCAAAATAATCTGAATTAAGTTCATCATCACGGTTACCAAGCTGGATAAGAATACTATCGGGTGAATTGTCATACATTCTTGCACCAATATAAATTGCTTTGTCATCGTAAAGGAAACGTACTTCAGTTTTTTGCCCTGCAGTTGCATTAAAAAATGGTTCGTACTGATGAAACTCAGTTAAAGGTTCTGCATGCATCCAGATGATTTCATTTAGCTTTCCGTCAATCTCAGGAGTTTCGATTGCTCTGACAGCAACTGCTATTTTGGGGTCTGGGTCAGATCCGAATAATGCCAGAGGAAACGCAAGTAGTAGTAAACAAAACCTTTGCAGCATCTGTTATATGTAGCAATTTTAAAGACTTTAAACGATATTTTATTTAATATCGTCTTTAATGTATGTTTATAAATAAGGTTTTTCTAATTTTGGCGCTTTATTTTTTGTCCTGATTTTGAACATTTAATTAAACAAACTCTAAAATATCTCAAAAATGAACCTTCACGAATACCAATCAAAGTCAATATTAAAGAAATATGGAGTTCAGGTACCTGAAGGCATGGTTGCATTTACACCCGAAGAAGCTGTTCAGGCTGCACGCACACTTCAGGAAACAACCGGCACCGATAAATGGGCTGTTAAGGCACAGATTCACGCCGGTGGTAGAGGTAAAGGCGGTGGTGTGAAAATAGCTAAAAGCCTTGATGAAGTTAAAGAATATGCCAAAATGATACTTGGCATGCAGTTGGTGACTCCACAAACTTCAGCAGCCGGTAAAAGGGTAAATAAGATATTGATTGAGCAGAATATTTATTATCCCGGACCCTTAGAGGTTAAGGAATTTTATGTAAGTATTTTGCTTAATCGTGCCAGAGGTAGGAATATGATCATGTATTCTCCAAAAGGAGGAATGGATATTGAAAAGGTTGCAGAAGAAACACCGGAATTTATTTTTACTGAAGAAATTGACCCCAAAGTTGGCTTACAAGCTTTTCAAAGTCGTAAAGTAGCTTTTAATCTGGGGCTTTCAGGAACTGCTTTTAAAGAAATGACTAAGTTTATTTCTGCTCTTTATAAAGCTTATGAGGGTTCTGACGCATCATTGTTTGAGATCAATCCTGTCATAAAAGCTGCTGACGATCGTATTTTCGCTGCCGATGCTAAGGTTATAATTGATAATAATGCATTATTCCGCCATAAGGATATTCATGAGATGCGTGACCTCGATGAGGAAGATCCTATAGAAGTAGAAGCAGGAAAATTCGATCTGAATTTTATTAAGCTCGATGGCAACGTAGGATGTATGGTTAATGGAGCCGGTCTTGCAATGGCAACTATGGATATTATCAAATTATCGGGTGGCGATCCTGCAAATTTCCTCGATGTTGGTGGCTCAGCAAATGCTAAGAGGGTGGAAGAGGCGTTTCGGATTATTCTGAAAGATCCAAATGTTAAAGCTATACTGATAAATATTTTCGGCGGTATTGTTCGTGGCGAACGTGTTGCACAGGGTATTATTGATGCTTATCATAACATTGGAGAAATCAATGTTCCAATTATTGTTCGTTTGCAGGGCACCAATGCCGAAGAAGCAAAAGTACTTATTGATAATTCAGGTCTGAAAGTTCAGTCAGCTTCTACTCTTGAAGAAGCCGCAGAAAAAGTTAGATTGGCAGTTAAATAAATTCATGAGACTTTTGCATATTCTTCCTGATGGTGAAATCAGGTACTGACGTTCAAAAGGTTTCATTTTGCATGCAGCAGTCTTTTGATAGCCAAAGTAATAACAGATGCTGCAACAAAAGGAAAAGTAAGCTGGATATATCCGTTTTGCATCATATATAAGCTGATAACAAGCGATAATAACACAGCTACAGAGATCCAGACAGCATCTTTAAGTTTATTTCCGGCAAAAGCAATTGCAGTGAGCACTGCATTAAAACTCAGTAAGCCTTCTGATATGTTTTCAACAGGAATATTGAAGTTCAGGGAGATAATACCGGAAAAAATTGCTGCAGCAAGCCCATATAAAGCAGCAATGGGTGAATGAATTAACACAGCAATGAAAAATAGTATTCCTGAAACAGCTTTGTTTTGAAAAATTACCTGTCCGAACCCTTTAATTGCATAAGTGAAATAATCATTTGCAATAGTAACTGAGGATGAGGATTTTACAAGTAATTCAGGAGAAATAGATTTAACACCGACAAGAGCTACCCATGTTACTAAAACAAAGGGGAGGGTGAATACTGTAATTTTTCTTCTGATAAAAAACTCCTGAATAAGTGCTGCTAATACAGAACCCACAACTATAAGTACCCAGATAATAAAAGAATAACCGAAAAACAATATAAAAGCAACACCAGTCAATGCAGCACTAAAGCCATAAAGTCCCTTGTCAGTATTTGTTTTATCAAATCCAAAAAGATATGCTGTAATTGTTCCGCAGATAGTTGCAAGCAAAGCAGCAAAGCCCATAAATACTGAACCATAAAATATGCCTGCAAGAAATAATAATCCTGTTATTATATTTTCCTGAAGCATTATCTGCCCTAATCCTTTAAAAACCTGATTTATAAATGGATAGTTGTTTGAGAACTGTTTGCTTCCCGAATTTCCTGATACATTTTTTGACATTTGTTTAATTAATTGATAATCAGGTTTTATAATTAGAAGTAATGGCGTTATAGATTGTAGAATTATTAGTATTTAACGAGAACTATCAACTCTGAAAATCAGCATTTTGTTCAATACCTGCACTTTATGCTAAAAGCATCAAGCGCCTGTTTCCGGTTCGGTATTTTTTCGCCTGTTGGTTTGTCGGTAGTTTTGGTTTTTTAGTTGAACAGACATATACTGCCGCCAGGTTTGGATTATTGCTTGAGCTACTCCAATTCTATACTTTCATATTCTTTTTGGCTTAATGAAAACTCCGGGTCTATCACCTTTACTTCCTCATAAGTAAGCTCGTAGAGGCGATAAACTAAATTGTCTATCTGTTGCTCTAAAGCGGCGGTGTCTTTGTTGTTTTCTTTTCTTTCTAATATTTGATTGACTAAATTGATAAATGGCTGCTGCTTTTGTTGGGTAATTTGAGGGATTGGAATGTTTTCAATAGATTGTACTGTAATTTCACCCTCTATACCTCCTGATTGATAAAACTTAAAAAAAACATATTTTGTTAATTTAGAATTAAGTAAAGCACTAAGATAACTTAAAAACTCTCCTGTGCATATATAAGCAGTCTGTAATACGTAGAAATTCTTTTTAGTAAAATAAAATGATTGTTCTCTAGAAGCTTTAGTAAATATTATCTTCTCTTTTTCAAATTCTTGATAATATCCAATTTGATCTTGTGTTTCAAACCATTTGTTTCCTGTTTTCTTTCGAGATTTTTGTTTTTCTCCATTTTCATCAATATATGTTTCACCAGTTTGATTTAATTTTTTACCAAAAGAGTATAAATAATTTTTAACCGCGGGATAATCATCAATATTGAGCTTCAAAGCAGGGAATGTTGCTATCAACCACAAATCTGCAAACTCAGCTTTGTAGCGTTTAATATCTCTGCCTCGCAATATGGGTTTAATGATTTCTGCACTTTTAGGGTCTTGGGCAATAAGCTCGTTTTTTTTTGCACCGTCTATGATAAAGGCTTCATTAAATCCTGTTAAAATTCCTCGATAAATTTGTATGTCCCAGTCCTTCAGCGGCTTTCCTATTCTTTCTATTTTGGCTTTAATGTTTTGTTCAGTTTGGGAGCTTATAGTCCAACTATCGTCTGTTAATTCACATAAGTTGACCCATTGTTTTTCGTATTGTTGCCAATTTCTAATTTCTTTTTCTTTGCTTATATCCAAGGCAGCCAAAGCATATTTTTTTGGTTTTGTATTGGTTTTCTGTATGGTAAGGATATTGGTATCCACTGTTGCCGATTCAAAGACACCGCTACCAAGGTCTATCAGTTTTAAGGGTTGGTGTTTACAAAAGAAAGCACGTGTGCTTTTGCCATAGCCTGCTCGCATCCATTTATTGGAAGTAATATAAGTGAGTACACCGGAGATTTTTAAGAGATTGATACCCTTTTCATAAAACAAACAATAAATATCACCTGTCCGAGTAAAGGTTTCAAAACCTGCTTCTTGGAGTATGTCGGTTTCTTTACCCATTTTTTGCAACTGTATATAAGGTGGATTTCCTATCATAATATCAAAACCACCTTGTTCAAACACATCCATAAAGTAGAGGTGCCATAAAAAATACGGGCGTTCGTCTGTATTTTCGAAATCTAATAATCGTTTACGTGCAGCACTTTTGCTTTTCAGCTGTTTTTTTCTTTTTTCTATTTCCTTCAGTTCTTTGCTTTTACTTAAAAGCTGTTGTTTTTGGCTTTCTGTCAACCTTTCCAGTTTTGTGTCAAGTTGCTTTTCATAAGTGGCAATCTCAATGAGCAATCTGTTTTCAAAAAACTCTAGCGATTTGTCAATATGATCCATCACTATTGAATCAATTTGCTTGTGAATAGCTGTTTTTTGTGCTTTTTCTTCTACCTTAAAATAATCGGAAATCAAAGAGTTAATGTCTGCTCGTTTTTCTTTGGAGAACCCATATTCTGATTTAGGTTCTTCAAACATACTCGCCTGGTATATTTTAATATCCGGCTCTTTAAACAATGCAGCGTTGCCTAATTCTATACCTTCGTATTGTTCCAACAAACTATTGCCTTGCATAATCTTGTAATCCAGGTTTGGCAAAGGAGAAGGGTTGATTTCATCCACTACTAGATTGAGCCAGAAACGCAATTGAGCAATATCCACCGCACCTTTTTCTATGTCCACGCCATAAATAGAATGTTGAATGATGTTCTTTTTTACCTGGGCGGGGTTAAACTCTTTATTCGTTTTAAGATGTGGATAAATAAAGCGCTTGGCCTCAAAGATTTCTTGCAGCATTCCGATAGGGAAGGCTCCCGAACCAATGGCAGGATCGCAAACTTTAATATCGTCAAGTTTTTGATTGACAATCAAAGCCACTTCTTTATTTGCCAAAATTTCATTTACCGTTTGAAAACGAATGAATTTTTCAATACTGTCTTCCCAGTCTTCTTTCTTAATTTTCAGTTTTTCTGATTCGTAATTGAATAAATACTGAATCAAACTCTCCTTGCACATATACTGTACAATTTCTTTTGGCGTGTAAAATGCTCCTTTGTCGCAGTTGTCTTCCAGTAGGTTTTCAAAAATATGCCCCAGCATTTCCGGGTCAATGCCCACTTCGTGGTCGTCCGGGCTGTTCTCGTCTATTGTGAAATTGTACTGGTCAAAAAACTCCAATAACTCTTTGAAGTAATCGACAGGAAAATCAACTTCCAATGTGGCTTTGTTTTTTTCCGGTTCAAACAAGCCACCGTTTAAGTAGGGCACGCGGGAGCCATTTAATTTTCCGCTTAATCCCTTTACTTCAAAAACATCATTATTTCTTTTAGTATTGAGCGTTTCAAAAAAGAGTTTGGTCAGACATTGGCTGTGGAATTTTTCAGGCTTGCTAAAGTATTCAAACAACTGATACAAAAATCGGGAATTGCCGCCCGTCCATTCTTCGGAGTTTGCATCACAACCCATCCAGCCTTTTTTTCCCAGGAACTGAAGAAACACGATTCGTCCAAGAAGTTTTTTTACAAAATCCCGGATAGGTTTTTCTTCCTTGTCTTTGGTTTCTTTTTCGGTATCAATCAGTTTATTTCTAAACGGATTGGATTCATCTGCCAAATACCTGGCAAATTTTTCGTAATGGGCTTTATAGGTTTTGAAAAAATCTTTGTTGAGGGCTTCCACCGAAAAGACTTCTTTTAGTTCCTTGATGTTTACTTCGCCTTTTTCCCGTTTATCTGTCAAGACCAACATTCGCTTGGCAGGTGTGGTGCAGGCTTCATTAGCTCCTAACAGGTAAGTAAATCGCTTGGGCTTAGTTTCGTCTTTTTTTAGCTCGCCTGTTTCCCAATCCAAACTTGCTTCTTTGGCAATGAAGGAAAAGCGGTAATCCACTTGGTTTTTATTATAGAAAAAAGCCAGGGCACCATGAATAATGTTTTGGTCAATATGTTTAGCCGCTATTTCCCGCAAACCTTGTCGGTTGCGAACAATACTAATGTTGTTGGCAACCTCTATGGTGAAAATAGCCAACTGTTTTCCGTCATCTAATTTTATGGTTCCAATTTGTTGCCCTTCAATAACCTTATCATTTTCGGTAAACAAATTTTCCGGATGACTGAAATAGTCAATTTTCTTAAAAAATAATGGCAAAATCGCTTTCCAGGTGGAAAAGTCGAATGTTTGCTGTAATCTATGTTTTAAATCTTTTTCTTTCATTGTTTACAATTCTTGACGACCTTTAAAAGATTACAGAAAGAGCATTTAGCGAGTCCATTGCTGTTGTGTATTTGTTTTATTGTATCAACCAATTACCGGCCAATTCAGCCAATTTTCGACCAATTATTTCAGTTCATGTTTTACGCCATTTATACGCCATATACGCCATTTGATAATTCGTAAAATGTCCCTTTTCTTTCACCTTTCATTTTCAGAACTCCAATTTCAACAAGAGATTCTAAATCTCTGGCAGCAGTTCTTGAAGATATTTTGTTAAGCAGTTGATATTCACTATTGGTAATTTTACCATTCTCTTTTACAAAAAGCACAGCCTTAACCTGTCTTTCATTCAATCCTAATTCAACTAAATATTCCTGGTGATAAATATCCTTTCTAAATTCTACCAGGAAATCAGACGCTTCAAAAGAATAATTTGGCTCCGGGATCCTGGCTTCTTTGCAAAAACTTATCATTTTTTCAATTCCTCTTCCCCAGGATTCGATGTAGCCACTTCTGAAAAGTGTATTGGCAATGTCAGGATTAAACGGTTTTGAAGCGTGTTTCTTTAATAAATTACTTATTGTCCAATTATCGGGTAATTGTCCATCATTCCATATCATTAGGCGGTCTTTAAATACTTTGATTTGAATGGGAGCGCCACCCGAATAATCTTTATGGGCAACTGCATTCAATAAAGCCTCCCGGATGGCTTCTTTTGGATATTCATAGGTTTCCACCCTGGAAATTCCCTCGTAGCTAATTAGTGCTTTTATGTATTTTGTAAAAAGTAAATCCATTGTTTTCTCAATCTGCTCAAATAAATTACCGTGTGCTTCATCTTGATACAACAAATCTGCTTCATTTTCAAAATAACCTATTTTAATATATGCTCCTGTTACATATTTCTCTGGCTGAGGATGAAAAAGTAAAATAGCTGCTCGTTTGAGCATTTTTTCGTCATCCAGGTATAATTGTAAACTTACTAAAAGTTCTTGGTTGGTTCCGGCTAAATCTTCAGGTTCAAGTCGTTTACTTTTGGTGGCTCTTTTTCGGAAAAAATCAAAAGTTTCATTTTTCAGGTTATCTGCTGTAACATTAGGAACGGGCACGCCATCCCATTTTTTACCTTGTCGTTTCAATAGAAATTTTGCCAGGGCATCGCCTCTTAGTTCCTGTAATGTACTACCACTTCTGTAATAATATTTTCCTCTAAAACTGATTGGGAAAGGGTAGGGTTCAACAACAATTTCTATATAATTATCACCGCTTGCAGTGTGCAAATTCACATCTACCATCAAACCTAAAAGGTCTCTTACCTGATTAGGCAGATCTTTTAAAAGCTTTTTTGCATTATCCAAATGTTTGGTGTTGCCCTTGTTATCAATTCCAATAAACAAAGTGCCGCCTTGAGCATTGGCAAAACCACAAATCCACTTAAAGTAGTCATTGTGCCAGGACTCTTTCCATTCTACATTTTGATGTTCTTTGCTGTATTGGCTCATTGTTTAAAACTTTCAGTGATAATAATTTCAGGATTCAAGGTTTGAGCTTTTACGCTTTTTTTCTCAAAATGGTGCTCCAATTCTTCATTAATTAAAGGATAAGCTTTTAAAATTTCAATTACTTTTTCTAAAATGATGGCTGGTTTTAATGGAAATTTTTTCAAAGCCCGTTGAAACTTGTTGATGTCTCTTTGCAGGTTTTGAAAACGACCTTGACGTAAAGCTTCTTTAGCTTTGATGATTAAGGCTCTTTCTTCTTCATTAACCAAAGGGAGATTTAAAATGGCATCTAAATAAGCATTTGCTTTTTTTTCATTGGGTCCTTGTGTGGTATCAATTTTTTTATCCCTTGCTTTTTCTTTTTCCAATAAATCTGAAAACAATAAAATACCTGCCTGAACTTGCTCGTGATGTTTTGAATGCAAAGGGATTGCTTTTTCAGATACTTCTGCTTCAAAAATTTTTACAGTTTCTAAAAAAGTAAGTTCTTCGGTTTCTTCATTGTCTTTTACTAAAATAAAAGCATCCCGTTTACTGTCTTTTATGTAGCAAATAGTGCTTTGATTAAAATCTTTGTTTTTCCTTCCAACCCTGGCTCTGAAAGGTATATTTTTGATTTGTTTAAAAACTCCGGGCGTTTTTTCTTTAATATTTCTAATCATCATCAAATAAGCCAGCTTTTCGTCTTTCTCTTCTTCTATTTCCTTATCGAAAAGTCCAAAGCTTTCAGTTTCTTCATCCGGTGAAAAAATCTGGCTGTCTTCTCCCAATGCTGCGTGGAAAGATTGCAATTTCATAATGGCCTTTTTTTCCAATTCAATGTCATTGTTCACTTTTGCAGTAGGGTAGAAGTTATAAATGTGAACTTCATCAGCCGTTGAACCTATTCTGTTCACTCGCCCGATTCGTTGCATCAATCGGGTTGAGTTCCAGGGTGTATCATAATTTACAATAACATTTGAACGGTGTAGATTAACTCCTTCGGCCAATACTTCTGTGGTAAGAATGATGCTGTAATTATCTTCATGTTCTGCTTTTTTAAGGTTGGCATCAAAGTTTTTTCGAACGATTGACATTTTATCTTTTATGGTTTTGCTGTTGACAGACAAAATGTTTGCTGAAATAAATTTAGGAAGTTCCTTTTCTAAATACTCAGTAGTCTCCTTGCTTTCAGAGAATACTACCAATTTAGATTCAGGATTTATGGACTTACTTAAAAGAATGTCTTTCAAATATTTTACAAAAACGTCCAATTTTGGATCTTCATTTATCTTATCCCATTCGTTAGATAGTTCTTTGAGTAATTTTAAATCGTGCTGCAGTCCCGGTAAAAAATCAAATTCAAAATCATCGGGCTCGCAGATATCAATGGTGGGGTCTTCAATAGATTTTTCAATAACCAAATCCATTAATTCTTCTTCTTTACCTTCATTTATCATATCAGAAACGGGTAGGTTTGGAGCAATGAAAATGTGTCCATTTTCAAACATTTTTACCATTGCTTCTGTGGCTTTCATAAATCTGAAAAGCGACTGCTTAAAAGCATAGAAACTACTATCAATTCTTTTTACCAGAAGAGTTTTCATAATCTTGGCTAATTGAGCCGAAATCATATCTGCTTGTTTGTATTTACTCTTTTTGTGCGGCTTCAAAAATCCGATGGCACGGTAGCGATTGTATTTTAATCCCTGTGTTTCGTGACTTAAAACATGAATGGTTTTATCATATAAATCTTCAAGATGCGGTTCCAGTACATACAAGATTTTTTTAGGTTGCCTTACAATTGGGAATTTAATACCTTGCTTTTCCAGGTCTTGTGAGTACAAGTCGTGAGCCATTAAGTCAGTTCTCGTTCTACGAATAATAAGCGGCTCAATAACCTTTGTTCTTATCTTTTCATAGATTTTTTTAACACCTGCCTGAACTTTTGTAATATCGGGTTCATCTTTTAATTTCTTGTATGCATCAATTTGTTGTCTGAAGAAATTTTGAAGATTTGCCACTTCAAGAGTTGAGTTTTTACTGTCTTGGAATAAATAAATCTGGTTGGCTATATCTTCGGGTCTGTTGTTCAAAGGAGTGGCAGAAACAAGAATTACACGTTTCGGAACTGTTTTTCCGTCAGGCAAAACCCGTCTTGTTGGTGTTTTACAAATCTTTTGTAACTCATTATACATTCCGGCTGTGTCGGAGCGAAATTTATGAGCTTCATCCACAATGATTAAATCATAAATGGTCGCATCATTGATTTTGTGTAAGCTACCATTGGTTATAATTTTTACATTATCAAGGTTAAATTTCTCAATGGTTTCAATCCAGTTTTCTTTTAATGCCGGGGGTACAATAATTAAAGTTCTGGAACGATGCTCCGGAAATCCGTTGGTATAAAAGTATTTCTTAGCAATAAGAGTTGATACAATTGTTTTTCCAAGACCAACAACGTCTGACAGGAAAAACCCATTGTGTTTCATCATTTTAGAGAAGCCGTCATTTACAGCATCTACCTGATAGGACAACCTTTTGAAACCTTTTGGTAAATCAGAAATTGAGTTTGGGTCAAACTCAATACTTTTTCCAAAATACTCAATAAGGAATTTTAGATAAACTTCATAAGGTGTGTAATTGTCATTTAGATAGGTTTCTTTCTGAAGTTTCTCAATGCTGTCCATATCAATCGGAACAGCTTCTTTCCAAAGCTTATCGAAAGTTTGAGTTGCAAAATCAATGTCTGAATTATCTCTTAGTTCAACATTGAATTCAAAATTTTTAGAAAGTCCTGCATCTGTCAGGTTACTAGAACCTGTAATAACAGACCCATAACCGTGGTCGTGTTTTTCTTTTTCTCTAAAGATATAAATTTTAGCATGGATATTCTGTTTTGGGTGAATTTTAAATTTAACTTTCCCCGTAGTGATATCCTTAATCAATTGAATCATTCCATCCTCTGTGGTTTTGTCGTATTCTGCTTCCTGGATATTCTTTTTTATTTCCTGAAAAAATTCTTCTTGTGCCTTTTCAGTATCGCCATTAAATAAAACGCCCTGTTGATTGGCTTGATAAACTAAAGCGTCAATATTGATACCTGCCAGAATTCTGATCTCTTTTGCACTTTCTACAAACTCACGAATCTGGAAATACCCTGAAGCACGGAAGTAACCAACCAAAGCATCTAAAAAGTGAATATTCTTATGTTTGAAAACACCTTCTATCTTTTTTAGAAGTGTATTCTGTTCCTCATTAGTGAAAAATTTTGTACTCATAATTTCTTCAATACATTTTTAAGTCCATCTGCCAAAAATTCTAGTTCTCCGAGTTCTGATAATACAGTTGACTGTATAAACTCAATTTGTATTTCCTTTTCTTGAACCTTTAAAGTTTTAGCGAGTGTAGGTAGCATTTCTTTTGTCGCCATTCGTTCACTTCTCTCAATTTTACTCAAAATCGAAGTGTCAATATCGAGTTCAGCTGCAACCTTTCTAAGAGGAAGTCCTAGTTGTTCTCGTCTGTTTCGTAAATATTCACCAAAAGAATTCATTTTGTTGTTATTGTTTGGACTAATTCGTCAAAAATACAATTTGTTTTTATTTCTGTTGTCTGTGCGTTTGGAAAAATTATTCACGAGATTTTAATAGTTTTATCGGTGTTCGTGAATAGCTTAGCTTATTTCAAGCTCTTTTGTTTTAGCTTTGTGGTCGGGCAAAACCAAATGTGCTTGAATGTGCGTTGGCTGTCTTTTAACACTGACCGATAACGCACTATTTACAGAATGTTTAAGGCTAATACATAAAATTCTGTCCCGAATCTTATTCACAATAAGGCTTTTTATTCCGGTTCAGTTATTCAAGGATTCTTGCCAGAACTTGTCTTCCTGATATTCATCAAATGCTTTGAATGAATACGGATTTGCAATATCCCTTGAAGAGCCATCAGCGTAATGCACAGTAAGGTTTGGTTTTACAAGCATACTGTGAATTTCTTCAGGCGAAACCATTTCAGATACATAGTAAATTTGCAGTACCGGTGCTGTATCCTGCCATTGTACGGTCATTCTGACAATATTTTTGTTATCACTCAGATGGCTCATCAGAAAAGCAAACCAACGTTGTTTGTCCTGGCGCATTGCCTCAGCAAAGGGCAAGGTGTAAATTCTCAGTTGCTCTTCGTTGTAGCTGTCATAATCATTGAAAGCGCGATTATAAGGATTGAATGCTTTTTGCAAATATTCATGAGTAGCAATTTTATCAATTTCAGGATTTATATAAGCAACCTGATACGAGGTTTTCTCTTTAACTGTTTGATCACCACTGGTATAAGTAATACTCTTTTGCTCAATGAGTGTTTTGAGCTTATCAGGATCAGCCAGTTCAGGATCATAAATTATCTTAGCTTCGACCGGTTCACCAAAAGAGGTTTCCATTCCAAAAACTCCAGGGTTTTGTGTTAAAAGTTCACTAAGCAAGAAAGCATCTTTTGTGTCAAAAAAGCGGTCAATTCCTATTTCAACAATGCTTAATTCCTCTAATCCATCGGGTGGTTCGGAAAGTATCCAGTTTACAGGATTAAAAATGCCTTCACGGATTCCGGCTTCATCAATTATTTCAGGATTATAAAAAACTTTTACCCTGTGTTCCTTAACAAAAGTTTGAACTCCCAGAACTCCTTCCACTTTTTGCATCTGTGTGGCAAAAGCTTTGGAACTACCGAAGCATTTAACATTTTTCAATCCTGCCTGCTGATATTCCTTTGCATTTTCATACTGTTCCTCGCTTCCCCAGCGGATATCAATTGTAGGCAGTTCCCAATAGGCTGAGATCAGTAGCCCGACAGCTACCAATGCAATCACTGATGCTGCAGGCAGCCAGCGCCAAGGCTTCCGGTTAATGGTGAGAGCACCTTCTTCAGGACATTTTACAATACAATCAACACATAAATGACAATCAATATGTTTTACGGTATCTTCAGTTGAGATCTTAATACCATGAGGACAAGCCTTATCGCAGATTTTGCAGTTTGTACAAATATCACTATTGCGGGTAATCTTCATAAACGGGAAATAAAGCCCCTGACGGCGCGATACTTCAATGAGCAATCCGGCAAGACAAACAGCACCAAGATACCATGCCCAGTGTATCTGCCATCCTATAAGGCTAACCGCTATCCAGTAAATCAATGTAATAGCTACAAATACAGGTGCGAATGCAAAGATATTTGTTGCTGCACCAAGCGGACAGAGGTATTTACACCAGAATTGCCTGATGAAAAATGAACCCAATACAGTCACTCCAATTGCTATGACGGCATATAAAACAGTAACATCATCGCCAAAGCCTGAAAAGGCTGCATAGTAAGGGTCGAATTGTTTACAGAATAATTCACTGGATGTTACTGAAAAATAAAAAGTAATGAATAAAAGCCCGTATTTCAGTACTCTGAGCAGCTTGTCGGCTATTCCGGTGATGGTGAAACGCAGTTTAAATTTATCAGCAATACGTCCTAACCATTCAGTGAAGGTGCCGATAGGACAGATATAACTGCAGAATAACTTGCTTACCAGTAAAACGCCGACAGCAAGCAGTATCCCCATAATTATCTGTGTGGTTGACATTGTGCATGCAAGGGAATTGGCATTAAGATAACTGCCTAAAGCCTGCATTCCGCCAAAAGGACAATAAGCTTCAAAATCGGGTTTATATGTGGCATCCACAAAAAGCCTTACAACCATATAACCCAGAAGGGCAACTATGATCCATTGCAATGTAAGACGATAGTAATTACGTCTCTTGTTACGCTTTTTCTTCATGGTTAATTTTTATTATAGTTAATGTTTGGCAAAATTATTAATAAATGATTATTTTTACGGCAAATAATTAGCGCATGACACAAAACAGAATCATTCCAAATAATTTGCTGGTGGCTTTATTGGTAGCCCTGACTGGCGTTATGTTTTTTTCCTGGAATCCGGTTCAGAATGATGAATACAGAGGCAATACAGCAATGCGTGTTGTGTTTTATAATGTTGAAAATCTTTTTGATCCTTTCCGCGACAGCCTGATCAATGATATTGAATACTCACCTGGAGGGATGAGATACTGGACTTATAACCGGTTTAAGAAAAAATGTCAGGATCTGGCTAAAGTACTAATTACAGCAGGGGAATGGGAGGCTCCGGATATTATTGGTCTATGTGAGATCGAGAATCGCTTTGTACTTAAAAAACTGCTTGAATACAGTGCTTTGGATAGGCTTGGTTATGAAATAGTGCATTACGATTCACCGGACGAACGTGGAATTGATGTAGCTATGCTGTACCGACCTGAGAAATTTGAAGTCCTGCATTCCGAACCTGTTCATGTGATATTTCCCGGTGAAAATGTTAGAAGTACCAGAGATATTTTATATGTAAAAGGTTTGGCACTTGACAGCGATACTCTTCATCTGTTTGTGAATCACTGGCCTTCACGATATGGAGGATATATGGTGACAAAGCCTTTGAGGGAGTTTACTGGAGCTTTGCTGAGATCATACGTTGATTCAATAGTTATATTTGACTCAAAAGCCAACATACTAATCATGGGAGATTTTAATGATCCGCCTGATGAGCAAAGCATTGAAGTCTTTCTGGGAGCAGTGTTTGAACCGGGAGAACTTGAGCCGGGTAAACTTTATAACCTGATGGGACCGTTATTTCGTAAACCCTCTAAAGGTAGCCTTAAATTTCAGGGTGAGTGGAGTACTCTTGATCAGTTTATTGTGTCGCAAAGTCTTTTAAATGGCGATCGTAACCTGATGGTTCATAAGCGTGGAGCAATAATTCTTGATGCTGATTTTTTACTTGAAGATGACCCTGTTTATACTGGTAAACGTTTAAACCGCACTTATTATGGAATGCAATACATGGGAGGATATAGTGATCATTTGCCGATAATTGTAGATATTTTGAAAAGAATTGAATAAAATTACCTTAACCTGGTTTTGAGTTTGAGATTCTATAACAAAATAAATCTTTGATTTTTACGGGGGTTACAATCAAAAGCATTAAAAGTTTTTTTAAATTTGCAAATGAATAACTCAGTTAAAGGAAAAGAAAAGGTTAAAAAGTCTTTTACGTATTGTTGTTTTAAACATTAGGAGAATTTCAAGATGCCAAAAAAACAAGAAAACGAAATCACCAGTAGAATTAAAAAAGCCGGATGTAGTGAGTATTCCAGACTTTTATCGGAATTCGACAGCAAAATAGAAAATCCATTACCAACTTGCAAACTAGGAACTTATAAAGTTGCTACTCTGGAATATACAGCCGAATTAATTAGGGATTTGTCATTTTTATTGGGAGATTGGACAGTAGAAAGAATGTTTGGGATGAGTTATTCCAAAAGAATTGAAACCATTGAGGAATTGGAAATGAAATTAAGTAAGATTGTTGTAGAGAATATAAAAACAGATGTTCCGGAGAGATTGGCAATAAAAGATTATCTGACTATAACAAAAGAGAATAAATGGGATTTGTGGACTGCCATACCTGAAATCTTTGAAGACCTAAAGATTGATCATCCTATGAATGTTCCAAATTACAGAAGGGGACAGAAAGATGAAAATTTCAAATTAGGTTTGATTCTGGGTTTCACATTATTTTATTTTGCTGAACATCTTAAACTTGAGGATTTTATAGGGTACAAAGCTTAAACTATCAGGCATATACCTGGTTTCATTAGAACCTGATCGGTTAATCATTTATATTTTAACAATAATTGATTAATGATGCCCGTCATTATGATTAGAATTTTATTCCTTGTTTTTTGTTAAAGTTGTTATTATCAGAGTTTTATCATTCATGGTGATATGGCTCATTCCTGATAATTGTAAAGGCTCTATAAAGCTGTTCAATGAATATCAACCTGACTAACTGGTGAGGAAAAGTCATATTTGAAAGTGATATTTTTTCATTCGCCCTTTTATACATAGTTTCATGAAATCCGTATGCACCACCGGTAATGAAAACCATTCTTTTAATTCTTCTTAACTGATGCGCATTAATCCAGTCTGCAAATTCCACTGAACGAAACTGCCTGCCTTTTTCATCAAGCAAAACAACAAAATCATCAGGTTTTAATTTTTTCAACAGTAATTCAGCTTCATACTGTTTTAATTGTGCAGGAGCCAATTTCCCTGAACTAGTTCCGGAATTCACATCACTAATTTCTAAATTACAGTAATGCACCAGTCGTTTGCTATAAATATCAAGCGCATCAGCGATGTGCTTTTTTTCAGTTTTGCCGGTATTAAGAAGCGCGATTTTCATTTGTGGTTTTTATTTATCTCTACCGGAACCCATCAGATCCTTAAAACTTATTTTTTCTTCATTGATCTAACGGTTTATTATATTTTACAAGTGTTTTCGACTGTATACTTTACATCTTAATCTGCTGTTTTTATTGCTTCCCTAATTATGGTTATTGCTTCATTAATTTCCTTAGTTGTTATAGTCATAGGCGGTGCTATTCGCATTGCATCAGGTTTGTAAAGGAACCAGTCAGTTATCAGACCATTGTCAAAACACCTATTAATTATACTTTGATTGAGTTCAGCACTTTCAAACTGCAAAGCCATCAATAAACCGCAATATCGTATTTCTTTTATTTCAGGTAAGTCTGACAGCGCTTTAATTATTTGATCAGCTTTTTGTTCAGCATGATTATATAATTTTTCTCTCTCAATAATTTCAAGATTAGCCAGTGCAGCAGCACAGCTTAGAGGATGCCCGCCAAAGGTTGTTATGTGTCCGAGAGGAGGGTCATAACCAAGACATTTCATTATTTCTGATGATGAAATAAAAGCACCCAAAGGCAAGCCACCGCCAAAGGCTTTTGCCAGCAGAAGTATATCGGGTTTTACATCAAATTTCTCAAAAGCAAAAAGTTTGCCTGTCCTTCCCATGCCGGTTTGTATTTCATCGAAGATCAAAAGGCAGTCGGTTTCTGTGCATTTTTCTCTGAGTGCTTTTAGAAACTCAATGTTAGCAGGTATAACTCCCGCTTCACCCTGAACAGGTTCAATAATCACACAGGCTGTTTCTTTAGTAATTTCGCTGAGCTGGTTTATATCATTTAAATTCAGATGTTTAATTGATGGTAGCAGAGGCATATATCGGATCTTCAGCTCCATATTTCCACAAACACTAAGAGAACCCTGAGTGCTGCCGTGATAGGCATTTTTAAAAGAAATAATTTCATGCCTTCCTGTAAAGCGTTTAGCTAATTTTAAAGCACCTTCAACTGCTTCGCTGCCCGAGTTCACAAAAAAACATGTATTCAATGATGGAGGCAATAATTGTGCAAGCCTGTGTGCCAGCATTACCTGAGGTTCCTGAACAAATTCGCCATAGACCATTACGTGTAAATGCCTGTCCAGTTGTTTTTTTATGGATGCCACTACTTCCGGATGCCGGTGACCAGTGCTGCTAACCGATATTCCTGATATAAAATCAAGATAACGTTTGCCATCAATGCCATACAGGTACGAACCTTCAGCCGATTGAACCTCCAAAGCCAACGGTGCTGGTGAGGTTTGAGCCAGATTTTGATAAAATTTTTTTGTTAACGACTTCATATTTTTCTGTTTAACTTTGCAAATATAGTTCAATGATAGAGTATTGGCATTTATTTACCTTTGTTCTTTACAATTGAGAACTAATTATTGCATTCGAAAAATGGGTTTAGAGGATTATCAGGTCATGAATAAAAATATACAAAACAAAGTTGTTATAATTACAGGAGCTTCTTCTGGAATAGGCAAAGCATTGGCTTATACTTTTGCGAAACAGAGAGCCAGGCTTGTAATTGCAGCCCGAAATATTGAAGTATTACAAGCTATGGTTTCTGAAATTTCAGGTTATGGGATTGAGATAATTGCTGTAAAAACTGATGTTTCAGTTGAAAATGATTGTAAGAACCTCATCAATGAAGCCATAAACAGATTCGGAACTATTGATGTTTTAATTTGCAATGCAGGAATTTCAATGCGAGCTTTATTTGCTGATCTTGATCTTAAAGTGATCCATCAATTGATGGATGTAAACTTCTGGGGCACTGTTTATTGCACTAAGTATGCTTTACCTTATTTGTTGGAATCCAAAGGTTCGCTGGCAGGTATTATTTCGGTTGCTGGCCATATTGGATTACCTGGAAGAACTGGTTATTCGGCTTCGAAATTTGCTGTGAGAGGTTTTCTTGAGTCTTTACGAACCGAGAACCTAAAAGCAGGTTTACACGTAATGATAGTGGCTCCGGGTTTTACGGCTTCAAACATCAGAAATATAGCTCTCAACGCTGACGGAAATCCGCAAGGAGAAAGTCCCAGAGATGAAAAATCAATGATGAAGGCTGAAGAGGTTGCTGAAAAAATACTTAAAGGTGTTATAAAGCGAAAAAATAATATGGTTCTGACCTTTAAAGAGGGGAAACTGATAGTTCTGATAAATAAATTATTTCCTGCTTTGTCGCGTAAACTTGCATTTAATCATATGGCAAAGGAGCCCGATTCACCATTTTCGTAATTTTTCTTAGCTAAGGATTACTATTCACAAATAAATAAATAAATAAATAAATAAATCCGTTAAAACCCACTGAATTATAAACAATCCAATGTATTTATGAATTAATTAATAAAGTCTGATTTTATTTTTCTGGTCTTAATCTTAACTTTTTTGAACTGCATTAAATAATTTTGCTTTAATTTGACCAAAATTTTGAATTCCAAATTTAAACCTGATAAATATATGAATATGGAAAAGCTTGACATTCTGCTTAAACAGGGTCTAAATGAACTTGTTTTTGGTGCATCACCTGAAGATGCCGAAAAGTTGCTTGGTGACCCCATTGAAATTGAAGCCCTGGAAAAAGATACTGATGAAGATCTTGATTCACAGTTATGGTACTATGACGAAGAGGGCATTAGTTTGTTTTTTGAAGGCGAACACGATCTTGAACTCACTAGTATTGAAGTAAGCAATCTTAATGCAACATTGTTTGGAAAAGCTATTTTTAAGATGAGTGAGGAGCAAATAATTGATCTTATGAAAGAGAATGGTTTTAATGATTTTTATCAGGAGGATGAAGAATGGGGCGAAAAACTATTGTCTTTCGAAGATGCTTTAATTGATTTTTATTTTGAGGAAGATAAGCTGATAGGTGTAAACTGGAGCGCTTCATTCTTTTAATCAGTGATCTGTCACTTTTTTTTAATTCGTGGATGATATTCCATGATGATATTTCGCAGGTAATGCCTGTCGAGATGAGTATAAATCTCGGTTGTTATAATTGAGGCATGTCCAAGCATTTCCTGCACTGCTCTTAGGTCAGCGCCACCCTCAACCAGATGGGTGGCAAATGAATGCCTGAATGTATGAGGGCTTATGGTTTTTTGTATGCCTGCCAGTTCAGCTTGTTTCTTTATTATATTGAATATCATCACTCTTGAGAGTTGGTTACCCCTGTTATTCAAAAAAAGAATATCCTCTGAACCTTTATTTATCTTTTGTTTAATTCTTACGCTGTTAAGATAGATTTCAATCTGCTTCAGGGCGCTTCTGCCTATTGGTACAAGACGTTCTTTATTTCCTTTTCCTGTGAAGCGAATGAATTCTTCCCTGAAATGAATATCCGAAATCTTCATGTTTGTTAGTTCTGATACCCTTAATCCGCAGCCATAAAGGATTTCAAGGATAGCTTTATTTCGCTCGCCATCCGGTTTACTCAGATCAACCGAATCAATTATCCGGTTAATTTCGTTAACGCTGAGAGTATCTGGTAAACGTGATTCAATACGCGGCATGTCAAGCCATTGAGTGGGATCGTTGTTTATTTTGTTTTCGATCAACAGATATCTGAAAAAACTTCTGATCCCCGAAATCAGTCTGGCTTGAGACCTAGGACTTATCTCTTTTTCATTAATACGGATAATGAAATCATGAAGATGTTCTTTTGTAACATTTTCCGGAGAAATATTTAAATGATTCTCATCAATGTATTCCTGAAGCTTTTTAATATCCCTTAAATAAGATTCAATTGTGTTCTGCGATAAAGATTTCTCTATTCTAAGATACATGCTAAAACCGTTGATATATGATTTCCACTTCATGAACTCACGTTTTTTATTTGCACCTTCTCAGAAAAACTGAATCCAAAGGTTTTACAATAATATGAAACATCTATCGCCATCCAAATATTGAAATGTAATTGATATACGAACAATGATTTATGCGTGTTTTGAATTAAAAACAGGCTTAAAACAAAACCTTAAATAATTAAAAAGCAGTCATTATTAAATCAACATCCTGAAATGGCATGTTAAATTTCTCGCTGATCAGAATATTGGTAACAATGCCATTAAATACATAAACTCCGCGTCTCACTCCCTGACTTTCTTTTAGTACATTAGCAATTCCTCCCTTTTCACCTATCGAAAGCAGGATAGGAGCTATATAATTGCTCATGGCATATGAAGCTGTGTGAGGAACACGCGAAGCAATATTTGGAACGCAATAATGTATTACATCATATTTTTTGAATATTGGATTCTGGTGATCGGTAGGTTCTGATGTTTCAACACAGCCACCCTGATCTATTGTAACATCTATTATCACAGATCCCGGTTTCATATTCCTGACCATTTCCTCAGTAATACTGAATGGAGCCCTGCCGCTGTCGGTATGAATAGCAGCAATTACAACATCAGCGGTTTTAAGTGCTTTTGAAAGGATCTCTGGCTGTATAACTGAGGTAAAGATCCTGGTATTGATCATGGATTGCAGCTTGCGAAGCTTATGTATAGAATTGTCGAAAACCTTAACTGAGGCGCCCATTCCAAGAGCTGAAGCAACAGCAAATTCAGCAACTGTTCCTGCTCCAAGTAATATAACTTCGGTGGGCGGCACTCCTGAAAATCCTCCAAACATATGTCCTTTGCCAAGAGTAGGATGACAAAGATATTCTGCAGCTATCATAATGGAAGCATTTCCTGTTATTTCACTCATCGAACGTCTGACAGGATATGCCCCTGTTCTGTCGCGAAGAAATTCAAAAGCTATTGCAGTACATTTCTTTGCTATTAACTCCTTAATATAATCTTCCTGACATCCCTGTATATTTAATGTGGAAATAACTGCTTGTCGTGGTCTGAGCATTTCCGATTCGGATTTTGTAAGCCTAGCCACTTTAAGAATAATATCGCTGTTAAATACTTCGTTTGGTGAGTTGACTATTTCAGCCCCGTTTTCGGCATAATCCATGTCACTGAAAAAAGCATGTTTGCCAGCTTCAGTTTCAATTAAAACCCTGTGCCCGTTCTTTACAAGCAAGCCCACTGCGTTTGGAACCAGAGGAATGCGATTTTCTAATTTTGAATTATCGCGTGGTATGCCTATGATCAGCGATGATCTCCTTATAGCTACTTCAAGCATTTCTTCTTTGGGCAACAAACCTGACGCAGTACTAAAAGAATAATATGATGTTTTTTCCGGATCCATGGGATAAAAAATTTTATTGAACCATAATTGTTCTATTCAGATTCTCATTATTAACATCAATATTAATATAAACACTATCAGGCGGCAAAAGTTGCTCTACTTTTTCAGGCCATTCAATGAAGCAATATGAACCGCTGTAAAAATATTCTTCGTATCCCAGATCAAATGCTTCTGAAATTGAACGGATACGATAAAAATCAAAATGGAACACTGATTCACCCATACTATCATGATACTCATTAACTAATGCAAAAGTAGGACTTACAACCACATCTTTAACTCCAAGTACATGACAAAGCTCTTTTATTAATGTTGTTTTTCCAGCTCCCATTACACCTCTAAGCGCAAAAACCCTTAGCTCAGAAAATTGATTCAAAATTTTATGAGCAATAGTTTGAAGATCAGATAAATTAGCTGCTTCAAAAGTTAACATTGAAAAATAATAAGAAGTTTGGGCGCAAGGTACTAAGAAAACAGCAAATAAAAAGCAGATAGCAGCTAAAAATGTTGTACTGTAATTATTTGTTCTTTAGCGAAATAAATGGTATTACCATTTCTTCAAGCGAAATACCACCATGCTGGAAAGTGTCGCGGTAATAATTCACGTAGTAATTGTAATTATTGGGATAGGCAAAGAAATCGTTTCGCCTGCAAAATACATAAGACGAGCTTATATTTGTTTTTGGTAAAAATACATTGTCAGGGTTTCTGGCTTCATATACTTCCTTTGCATTGTAATTCAGACTCTTACCTGACTTATAACGTAGATTGGTAGTAGTGGTTCTGTCGCCAACGATCTTTACCGGGTTTTGAACTCTGACCGAGCCATGATCAGTAGTAATAATAAGGTTAACCTGCTGTTCGGCAAGATATTTTATAATATCGAGCAATGGGCTGTGTATGAACCATGAATGCGTAATTGAGCGATATGCAGCTTCATCGCCGGCAAGCTCTCTTATTATTTCCATCTCGGTACGTGCATGTGAAAGCATGTCAACGAAATTATACACTATCACATTCAGCTGGTTTACCATCAGATTTGGCATTGACTCAACAAGTTTACGCCCCGCATTAAGGTTAAGTACCTTAATATATTGGTAGCGAATATCGCGCCCAAAGCGTTTTAATAACTCACCAAGAAGTTCGCTTTCAAATTGATTCTTTGTGCCTTCATCACCTTCGTTCAACCAGTAACGCGGATATTTCTTTTCAATTTCCGAAGGCATCAGACCAGAAAAGAATGCATTTCGCGCATATTGCGTAGTGGTTGGCAATATGCTGTAATACATATCATCTTTTTCTACCCTGAAAAATTCTTCGATTACAGGCTGAAGTATTTTCCATTGATCATAACGGAGATTGTCTATTAAAATAATAAAAACAGGTTGCTTTTTATCCAGAACCGGAAATACTTTCTCGCGAATAAGAGTATGTGAAAGTACAGGGCGATTTGATGATGAATCACTTAACCAGCGCTGATAGTTTTTTTCAATAAATTTACTGAATACCTGATTGGCTTCACTTTTCTGCATCTGCAGTATTTCAAAAATACTTTCATCTTTTGATGATTCAAGCTTTAGTTCCCATGATACCAGTTTGCGGTAAACATCCATCCACTCGCTATGAGTGAGATTATTTGAGATCTCCATACCAATGTTACGAAACTCCTGCTGATATGCAAAAGTGGTTTTTTCGCTTATTATCTTTTTATTTTCCAGGCTTTTTTTCAGAGCCAGTAATATCTGATTAGGATTCACCGGTTTAATCAGATAATCGCTAATGTTTGAGCCTATGGCATCTTCCATGATTCGTTCTTCCTCGCTTTTTGTGATCATTATCACAGGAAGGCTGGGATAATTTTCTTTAAGAATAGCAAGAGTCTCAATTCCTGAAAGCCCAGGCATGTTTTCGTCAAGAAAAACAACATCAAAAGATCTTGTTTTCAGTATATCAAGAGCATCGCCACCGTTGTTTGCAGTATGAACATCGTAGCCTTTTTGATTTAGAAAAATGATGTGAGGCTTGAGCATGTCAATCTCATCATCAACCCATAAAACATTGATTCTATCCATTATTTTCTGATTTTTACAGTATTTTTGCCACAGTGGCTAAATTTATTGTTTTAACGTTATTTAGTCCTGATTATTTGATATAAACCCCGGGTCTGATAAATATGATTCCGAAAATCTCTCAGAGTAAAAATAAGTAAAGATTTGTGTATGTCAGCCTCTGGTAATGTGTTGTGTTTCAGGGTTGCAGTAAAGATACAAAATTTTCCAATAACTAACTGAGTTAGCTTTTACATGATTGAACTCAGTGTTTTCCTGAAATTGGTTAATATTGATAAAATGATATTTACTTTACTGAGTATCAGTATGTTATTAACGAGCATTTTGTCAAAATATTGTAGTACGTTAAAGTAATAAAAGTGAATTATTATAAATTTTTAACAATATGGAAATAAGTACTCTTCAATGGATAGGATATATAGCTTCTGTAATTATTGCTGTGTCAATGACCATGAGTTCTATTCTGAAGTTCAGATGGATAAATCTTATTGGAGCCGCTACCTTTTCTCTTTACGGGTGGCTCATTGATGCATGGCCGGTTGGTATTCTCAATGCTTTTATTGCATTTGTGGATATATATTATTTGGTAATTATTTATTCGAAAAAAGAAATTTTTGAAATCCTTGAAGTAAGACCCGAGAATCGTTATTTGATAAGATTTCTCGAATTCTATGATAAAGATATTCAGAAGTTTTTCCCGGGCTTCTCTTATAAACCTGAATTGAACACCATTAGTTTTTTTACATTGAGAAATATGGCAGTTGCAGGAATTTTTCTTGCTCATCGTAAGAAAGAGGACACGCTTTGTGTAGGTCTGGATTATGTCTTGCCGGAGTACAGGGATTTTAAAAACGGAAGGTTTATTTACGGACAGTTAAAATCAAAATTCGTTGCCCTGGGTTTTAAAAATGCAAAAGCTGAAGTGAAAAGTAAGAAATATTCAATATATCTTAAAAAGCTTGGTTTTGCTGAGGAAAGGGATGGTTTGTATTGCAAACTGCTTGACGAAAATTAAAACTGCTACCATAAATTTGAACATAAAGAATGGAATTGTTGTAAGTGAAAATACTACCACCAATGGTGAAGTGCTGATTCAGGATGGTATTATATAAAAGATTGCAAAAATTTTTTCTGATGATATTGTAGCTTCATAGACTATAGACGCAGGTGGTTTCTATATTTTTCCGGGTGGCATTGATCCTCATGTTCATATGCATTTGCGGGGTGCTGCTGGCTATTCTTTCCATTATTACTCTGCAGCAATTTGTGAATCTTACTTCAACCATGCCTGCGAGTGTTTTTGGATTATTCCGGAAAAAAGGCACTATTGCTAAAGTCTCTGATGCCGACCTTATAATTTGGGATTCGGAAATAAGCGGAATAATATCAGCCTCAACACATCATCAGAATTGTGAACTGAATATTTTTGAAGGCATAAAAACTCAGGGTAAAGCCACTTATATGATCAGGAACGGAGAAATTATTGTGTAGAAAGGCATGATTGTATTTAAAAAGGACTTTATTTATAGTATGAATTGATTTTTTTCTGATCCTGATTGATGACACGGAATAATTTGCTATTAATACGATTTGTATTTACAAAATAGTCCAAACTGTTTTGTAAATCTACAAACGTAAATGCCGATGGTTTAAATGTATAGAACAATCGAGCAGAGCGAAAATTGGTCTATTATATTTTTCCAATCGGTA
>JAAYJT010000094.1 GCA_012522795.1 Bacteroidales bacterium
AATGGACAAAGTCATCCATTGATTTAAATCCTACCTGATAATTAACCATCTTTATGTCTTGGGGGAAAATAGGAAGTATCTGTTGCATATCTGTGTTTTTGGCAAATTTACGACATTTATTGTCTGCAATAGATGAAAGGTAACCTACTGATTCTCAATGATGGGATCAGGAGTTCTGAAGTTTTCTATTCCTTATTTTTTAGGGTTTGGGATTAAAGACAAAAGTAAAAATTGAGCTTTCTATTCAATTCCCTGAAATACAAGTATTTAAAAACCTGCTTTTGATGTTTCAGATTCTCAGAATTTAAACAAGACTCTATCATCTCACGCTTTTTAACATTTAACAAAAAATAAAATCATACTTTTAGAAAAAATGTAAATGGGAGAAATATGTGTAAAACTATGAAAAACAAATGTTTAACCTTGATTTTAGTCATATTCGGAACTAAATCCAGAATCCAGAAGAGTGAAATGAGGTAATTTTAAAGTTAATTGTATGTTTGTGAATTAAACAGGGTTAAAATCATTAATTATCATCTGATTCATGAACTCCGGCAACAT
The DNA here is from genome assembly GCA_012522795.1 of Bacteroidales bacterium. Lineage (GTDB taxonomy): Bacteria > Bacteroidota > Bacteroidia > Bacteroidales > JAAYJT01 > JAAYJT01. The sequence continues at coordinate 562 of JAAYJT010000094.1, forward strand.
TTTTGGAAAACAATTAAAAATCCGGGATTATTCCGGATTCTCAGGATCTTATGATACTTCAGGCTTTGAAGGCCAATTCCTTGAATTTGTCAGTCAATGGAATAACGGCACAGAGTTTTTCAAATTCCACACTTCCGGATCTACCGGAAAGCCAAAAGAAATTAATTTCAGCCGCAAAGCAATTATTGGCTCAGCGATGCTCACCGGAAGATATTTAGGATTACAACCGGATGATACCGCTTTGCTTTGCATGCCTCTTGAATATGTTGCCGGAAAAATGATGCTTGCCAGAGCCATAGTGCTTGATTTATTTCTTGTAATCTCAAAACCAGCTGCCAATCCATTAAAAAGCATTTCTGAAAGCATCGGGATTGATTTTGCTGCCATGACCCCTATGCAGGTTCAGGAATGCCTTTCTGATCCGGTTACATCAATGCAGCTAAGAAACATTAAATGCCTGATCATTGGCGGAGGACCAATAAATCCTGATCTTGAAGAACAACTTGCAAATTTTCCTAACCGGGTATTTGAAACTTATGGGATGACTGAAACCCTGACTCATATTGCCATGAAAAAAATTAATGGCTCTGACCGGAGTGATTTTTTCAGGGTATTGCCGGGAATCCGGATTGGAACCGAGTCGCGAAATTGTTTAAAAATAAAAGCTCCGCATATAACTGATTCTGAAATTATTACGAACGATCTGGTTGAATTGCGTGACGACATGCATTTCAGATTATTGGGGCGAGTTGATAATGTGATAAATAGCGGCGGTTTAAAAATCATACCCGAGCAGATAGAAAAAAAACTAAAAAAACATATTGGCAAAAATTTCATTATCTCTGGCGAAGCTGATGACAGGCTGGGAGAACGGGTGATAATGATAATTGAGGGTTATGCTGATTCGGAAAGTGAAGTAATATCCTCAGATTCAGAGTTTAAAACTCTGAATGAAATTTTTGCAGCGAACCTTTCACCTTACGAAAAGCCCCGCAAAGTTTATTCTGTCGAAAAACTCCTTTTTACCTCAGCCGGAAAACCTGTCAGAGGGAATATTACCGGTTTGAAACCAATTAATAATGTATAAATCTGCAGGTTAAACCAAAATTACTTTTAGGAAACCCCGAAGCCTGCAATTACGACTTAAATACTCTGATAACAAAATCATTAAGTACATTAAAGATTGTTTCAGGTGCTTCAAGATAACCCATATGTCCAACATCATTAAGCAACAGTGCCTCAGCATGTTTGGGAATGGCAATCTGTTCCATTACTTTATCAAAAGGAATACGGGAGTCCTTCTTGCCCACTATGAAAAGCACCGGCATTGACAGTTTCGCCAGAACATCCCTTTTGCCTGTGCGGAGTTTCATACCTTCAAGAGCTGCCACAAGCGATCTTGCCGAAATACTTCCCGCCTGATTTTTCAGTTTTTCTATTTCACCACTCAGGCGTTCATGATTTTCTTCAGCAAAAAGACCCGGAATAAACTGATTGATAAAACCTGAGCGGTTCATTTTCACCAGTTGTACGGTACGGTCACGGTTTTGTTTTGCCACATCACTATCGGCATCTGCCTGAGAATGAAAAAGCACAATGCCTTTGAGCATTTCGGGAAACAGGTTCGCAAAGGCAAGTGTAACATATCCACCCATTGAATGCCCGACAAGGACACAGCTTTGCACCCTGCAAAACGATAAAACTGCATGAACGACTTCAGCTATTAGCTCCATAGAATGGATCTCCGAGAGATTTCCACTCCTTCCATGACCGGGCAGATCAATACAAATAACCCGGAAACTCTGAGATAATTTTTCAGCAAAATCATTCCATATCTGCAACGACTCAGTAAATCCGTGAAGCAAAACCAGATCAGGACCTTCGCCTTGAACACAAAAATGGATATTTTGGTTCTTAAATTCAATGCTCTGACTCATACATTATTTTTTTAAGATGATTAATACATTAAAATCGCAATCTGAAAATCGCAAGTTATTAAAACCAGCACTTAAGGCTCTGAATTTAAACGTTTTGTGTTTTATCAGCCATGGTTTCTTCAATATCCTTTACTGATTTAGCTAAAGGTTTACCAAGCACATGATAGCCATCTGATGTTATTAATACATCATCTTCGATACGGATTCCGCCAAAACCTTTAAGTTTTTCAACCTTATCATAATTGATGAACTCACTGTATTTTCCTTCCCCTTTCCATATATCAATCAATGCCGGAATAAAATAAATGCCGGGTTCCACAGTAATAACAAAACCTTCCTGCAAACGGCGTCCAAGGCGCAGTGAAGCCAACCCAAACTGTGATGCGGGATGAATTTCATCGTCAAAACCTACATATATTTGGCCTAAATCTTCCATATCATGAACATCCAAACCCAGCATATGACCCAGACCGTGAGGGAAAAACAAAGCATGTGCGCCAGCTTCCACAGCATTATCAATATTTCCTTTCATCAGACCAAAATCCTTAAGTCCTGAAGCAATTATCCTGCTTGCCATTAAATGTATCTCTTTATAGGTAACTCCAGGCTTACATGCCTCTATTGATTTCATGTTAGCTTCGAGAACAGTTTCATAAATCGCTTTTTGTTCAGGTAAAAAACGACCGCTTACCGGCAGAGTACGGGTAAAATCGCTGGCATAATCCATAAAGGTAGCTGCACCGGAATCAATTACCAGCAAATCTCCTTCTCTCATGATATTATTATGACTGTGATTATGAAGGATCTCGCCATTAACTGAAAGGATCACAGGAAAAGAAACACCATTTCCTTTTGAAAGTGCAATTCCTTCAATATAACCTGCAACTTCCTGTTCAATTATACCCGGCTTTACAAAACGCATTGCAGAAGTATGCATCAAACTGCCAATATCAGCAGCTTTCTCCAATTCGGCAATTTCGAACTTATCCTTTATTGAACGCTGTTTTACAATTGCCCTGATAAGCTCAAGCGAAGCATAGGATTTAATTTTTGAAGGATGAATGCCGGTAAGCTTTTCAAGTAAAATAATGTTCAAAGCTCTGTAAGGTGGGGTAAAATGAATTTTCCTGCCCTTTTTTATGGCTTCCCCGACATAATCAAATAATCTGTTAAAAGGTTCGCAGTTCTCAACTCCAACTCTTTCAGCCTTTTCGCGCATTGATTCCTGAGGACCCATCCAGATAATATCATCAATGTCAACATCATTTCCGAAAAATAAATCTTTTCCATTGTCAACGTCAACAATTCCGGCAAGGTCAGGAAGGTTGTGACCAAAGAAATAAAGAAAATTGCTGTCCTGACGGTAATGAAAGGTATTTGCCGGATAATTCATTGAAGCTTCAGGGTTTCCCAGAAACAATATCAACCCGGAACTTACATCTTTACGTAACTGATTTCTTCTTTTGATATAAACTGATTTTTCGAACATAGCACTAGTTTTTAATATAAGTTTAAAGTAAAATTTTGAGCTTATTAAAATATTAACAATTAAAAGGTTTATTTGTCTTTTCTCATCAATTCTTCAATTTCATCGGCTTCAATCGGAATATCAGCCATAAGGTCAATAGGGTTTTTATCAACGATTATGTCATTTTCAAGGCGCACCCCTATACCTTCACTTTCGATATAAATTCCCGGTTCGCAGGTAACAACCATGCCTTTTTGTAAAACCACCTGACGGGTGCCTACATCATGAACGTCGAGTCCAAGAAAATGTGAGACACCATGCATATAATACCCATAATAAAATTTCTTGTCAGGATGGGCAGCTTTGTCTTGCTCAGTGTAAAGTCCAAGCATAATACACTCGTTATCAATCATTTTACACACTTCTTCCTGAACCTGATCCAATGTTACGCCCGGCACAAGTAGTTTTATGGTCTTCCGTAAAACCCTCAACACGGCATCATAAACTTGTCGCTGTCGTTCGGTAAATTTACCGTTTATCGGAATAGTTCTTGAACAATCGGCAGAATAATTTGCATATTCTGCTCCAAAATCCATAAGTACCAGATCGCCATCCTTACAAGGCTTATCATTAACGCAATAATGAAGTATGCAGGCATTTTTTCCGGAAGCTATTATTGCCGGATACGCAAACCCTGAAGACCCATTTCTCAGAAACTCATAGCTAAGTTCTGCTTCAACTCCGTATTCCATCATTCCAGAACGTATTGTTCTAAGAACCCTTCTAAAGCCCTGATCTGTGATTTTACAGGCTTTTTTCATTATCTCAATTTCAATATCGCTTTTAATCAGCCTAAGTTCAGTAAGCAAAGGCGCAAGACGTTCAACAGTGTGAGTTGGATATTTTTCCCGAACCCATCGGGCAAAACGCAGATCACGGTATGGAACCTCGGTTACATATTTGGGATATTCATTCATATTCAAATAAATACGCTCAAATCGTGAAGCCATTTCATTGAATACTATCTCAAAATCATCAAGGAATTTTACTGTTTGCACTCCCGAAACTAATTTCGCCTTTTCAGGAGTATATTTTTCTCCATACCATATTATTTGTTCACGATTTACATTAGGTATGAACACTACTTCGCGCATTGTTTCAACAGGATGATCCGGACAAAGCAAAAGGATACATTTTTCCTGATCAAGTCCTGTGAGATAAAATAAATCAGAGTTTTGCCGGAACACAAAATTCTGGTCCCCATTCCGTGGCATTTCATCATTTGAATTAACAATAGCCAGTGAATTGTTTTTCAGCTTTTTAATCAGCGCTTCCCGATTTTTTATAAAAAAATCAACTTGTATTGGGTCGTATCGCATAGCAAATTATTTAGAATTACTATAAATTACTAATTTTTATATCTGCAAACATTATTTATATATACTTTTGTTCGACACATAACAGTACAAAAGAAAGAAAAAAAACCGACACATCTTTAATCAATTCATAATTATTTGATTAATAATTTATTAATATGAGTAACTCAAACCAATATCTTGCTTCTATCAGCCGGAAAGTTCTAACAGCCTTAGCAGGATTGTTTCTAATGACTTTTCTTGCTGTGCATCTTGGCATTAACTTGTTAATGCTAAAATCTGACAATGGTATAACTTTTAGCCTTGTAGCCAAATTCATGGCTACCAACCCATTGATTAAGGTTATAGAAATTATTCTTTTTTTGTGTTTTTTTATTCACATCCTCCTGGGCATATATATTACTCTGAAAAACTGGGCAGCACGGCCTGTAGGATATAAAGTAGCACAAAGATCATATACTTATTTCATGTCGAAATATATGATCCATACCGGTGTGATTATCTTTATTTTTCTTCTTTTACATCTATGGCATTTTTATGCTATAAAAATAGGTGTTGCGCCAAAGAATGAGGTGATGAAAGACACTCATGATTTTTACCCTCTTGCGATTGAATATTTTCAGATGCCGCTATTTTCGGTTGGTTATATTATAGCTTTTATATTCCTGGGTTTTCATTTAAGCCATGCTCTTCAATCAGCTTTTCAGACTTTAGGTTTAAACCATGATAAATACACGCCAGCTGTAAAAATGATTAGCACTATTTATGCAATTATTATTACAGTGGGTTTTTCGGCGATTCCTATTTATTTCTTGTTTATTTATAAAGGATAATATGTTTTATATTAATTAACAAAGTAAATTCATACTACTATGATAAAACTTGATGCAAAAATACCCGCAGGACCACTGGCAGAAAAATGGGATAACTATAAAGCATCATCCAGACTTGTGAATCCTGCCAATAAGAAAAAGCTTGAGATCATTGTTGTTGGAACCGGGCTTGCCGGTGCAGCAGCAGCTTCATCCCTGGGAGAATTAGGCTATAATGTTAAAGTTTTCTGTTATCAGGATACTCCCCGTCGCGCTCACAGCGTTGCAGCCCAGGGAGGAATTAATGCTGCCAAAAATTACAGAAACGACGGTGATAGTGTTTACAGGCTTTTTTACGATATGATAAAAGGTGGTGACTATCGTGCACGCGAAGCCGATGTTTACCGCATAGCACAGGTTAGCAACGATGTAATTGACCACTACACTGCATTGGGAGTATCTTTTGCTCGCGATTATGGCGGAGCGTTAACCACTCGTTCATTTGGCGGCGTGCAAGTTTCCAGAACCTTTTACGCCAAAGGAGCCACAGGTCAGCAATGTCTCTTAGGAGCCTATTCGTCGTTAAGCAGACAAATTGCGACAGGAACCGTTACTATGTTTTCACATCGCGAAATGCTTGATCTGGTAGTTATTGACGGACGCGCCAGAGGAATTATTGCCCGCAACCTTTTTACCGGAGAAATTGAGCGTCATGCTGCACATGCAGTTATTTTTGCTACCGGTGGTTACGGAACTGTTTATTATCTTTCAACACTTGCAGTAAACAGCAACGCTTCAGCAGCATGGATAGGATATAAAAATGGAGCTGCTTTTGGAAATCCTAGTTTTATTCAGATCCATCCTACAAGTATTCCGGTGCTTAGCAATTTTCAAAGCAAACTTACACTTATGTCGGAATCGCTTCGTAATGACGGAAGGATATGGGTACCTAAACAAAAGGGTGATACCCGACATCCTAATAGTATTCCTGAAGATGAACGTGATTATTATCTTGAAAGAAGATATCCTGCTTTTGGAAATCTGGTACCCCGCGATGTAGCTTCACGTGCTGCCAAAGAAAGATGCGATGCTGGTTATGGAGTAGGCGATACCGGATTAAGCGTTTATCTTGACTTTAAGGACGCAATAAACAAACAAGGCGAAAAAGCTATAGAAGACAAATACGGCAATCTGTTTGAAATGTATGAAAAAATTGCAGGAACCAACCCATATAAAGAACCCATGCGTATTTATCCGGCAGGGCATTACACTATGGGAGGTTTATGGGTTGATTATAATATGATGACAACTTTACCCGGATTGTTTGCAATTGGCGAAGCTAATTTCAGTGTTCACGGTGCTAACCGTCTGGGAGCAGCATCGCTGATGCAATGCGCCGGTGATGGTTATTTTATCATTCCATATACTATTACCGATTATCTGTCGGATCAGATAAAACTACCAAAATTCAAAACCAATCTGCCGGAATTTGAAGCAAAAGAAGCTGAAGTTAAAGATCAGATTGCCAAACTGATGGCTATAAATGGAAAACAAACTCCGGTAACTTTCCACAGACGATTGGGCAAAATAATGTGGGATTATTGCGGAATGTTCAGAAACGAAAAAGGATTGAAAGAAGGATTAGTACAACTTGAAGAACTGGAAAAAGAATTCTGGTCTGATCTTCGTGTTACCGGATCGGCTGATGAACTGAATCAGGAGCTTGAAAAAGCTGGCAGGATGGTTGCTTTCTTTAAAGTTGGTAAACTTATGATCCTTGATGCTTTAAACCGTAATGAAAGCTGTGGCGCTCATTTCAGGGAAGAAAGCCAGACTGAGGTCGGCGAAGCCAAACGTGACGATGCCAATTATTCCTACGTTTCGGCATGGGAATACAAGGGTGAAGATGAAATGCCCGTACTACACAAAGAACCGCTTAAGTTTGAGTATGTTGAGATGAAAGAAAGAAGTTATAAGTAGTTGAAGTCTAACCAATAAAGCATTAGAATGATGAAAATTAAACTTCAAATATGGCGTCAGAAAAATGAAAAAGCCAAAGGAAAATTCGAAAATTATGAACTCGATGATGTATCACCCGAAATGGGTTTCCTCGAAATGTTGGATGCACTTAATCATAAACTGGCAAATGAGGGAAAAGAATCAATAGCTTTTGATCACGATTGCCGTGAAGGTATCTGTGGTTCCTGTAGTTTGTATATTAACGGTCAACCACATGGTCCTAAAGCTAAAACTACTACCTGTGAGCTGCGTATGCGATCATTCAAGGATGGACAAACTATTGTTATTGAACCCTGGCGTGCAAAAGCTTTTCCTGTTATTAAAGATCTGATTGTTGATCGCTCTGCTTTTGATCGAATAATTGCTGCTGGTGGTTATGTTTCAATTGATAGCGGTTCAGCACCTGAAGCTAACAGCATTCCTGTTTCTAAAAACATTTCCGACAAAGCATTTGATGTGGCAAACTGTATTGGATGCGGAGCTTGTGTTGCTGCTTGTAAGAATTCTTCAGCCATGTTGTTTGTTTCGGCTAAAGTTTATCAATTGGCTTTACTACCTCAGGGCAAAACTGAAGCTAAAACGCGGGTTCAGAAAATGGCTGCGGTTATGGATGCTGAAGGTTTTGGCAGTTGCTCCAATACTTATGCCTGCGAAGCCGAATGTCCAAAAGGTATTTCAGTAAAAAGTATTGCACGCATGAACGCTGAATTCCTAACTTCAAAAATCGTTACCGAAAAAGTGGAATAAAACAACGCTTAAAATTCAGAACTCCTGATCTCACGCAGTCGTTAATGTCGTAGTTTTGTAGACCAGCTTGAGTTTTGTACCTGGAAAAATTGCTTCATAATCGTTTATGGTTTGACAAATTTCTTGCACTGCTAAATTG
>JAAYJT010000095.1 GCA_012522795.1 Bacteroidales bacterium
CAACTACCGATGATTATTGTACACAAAACAAAAGCCTGATCTCATCTGACGATAATGATATTTTATCTAAAAAGTCATTAATTGAAAATAAAGACTTCTTCCGTATTTATCCTAATCCTACAACAGGAAACTTTATTCTTGAACTGCTAAATGATGAAGCGGGTCAGAATATTATTGTTGAGGTTTATACAATGTTAGGCAGTAAATTAATAGTTGAAGAATTATCTGCTGATAAGCTTTATCAATTTGACTTAACACAATTTAATCCTGGTATCTATCTGATAAAAGTAATTCAGGGCAATAGTTATGGTGTTGAAAAGCTGATCAGACAATAACCATGGTTCTGCCGGTAGCCTGAAGAATAAGCCCTTTTAAGATTATTGAAATCAGCAGAGCTGTGATATCACTGCTTTTAAAGCAGGCTAATATCATTGCGCTGTATTTTTTCCTGTTTTAACAGGAAATATTTCCTCAAAAAACAGGAAACATATCTGATATTTTAATATACTAAAAGGGGGGAGCAGTTTTATCTTTGCCATACTATAAATTTAAAAATTAAAAGCTATGGACAAAAGGACTACTAATCTTATGTTGCTTCTCTTTAGTATTATCACTATTTTGTTTTTCAATACTAAAACTGCATTTTGTCAGAATGATGAACCAGTTTCTGTTGATGCTGAACGTTACTTTTCTGCTTTTGGCGAGATTATTAGAGAAACGCCAGAATACCATACATTACAAAGAGGATTTGATAAAAATGAGATGCATTTACTTGATACTTTATCAAACGAGGAAAGAGCTTTTATTGAATCAGAAGTTGACCCGCCGGCAATCGGTGTTATTCGCGATTTAAAGCAACCAATTGTCTTCAATTTAAGGAATATAGAAATTCCATTAAATGGAGAAATAAGTACGTCAGGAGGAAGACTTTCGAGAATAAATGATGAAATCCTGGTGTTTTCAACTTATATTAAGTCAGAAAAGGCTGATGAGATTAGGATATTTTTCTCAGAAGGCAATTTCCCGCACGGAGTTAAAGTAAATTTATTCAGTAAGGATGATTTTGCTTTTAATCAGATTGAGTTGACAGGTGAACTTGATGAGTATGGTTTTTATACCAGATCAACTTTTGCGGATTATGTTATTATTCAGGTAGTTATTCCTTCAGAATGTTTTGAAGAGGATCTTTATTTTTCAATAACAAAAATAATTCATGTAGATAATATTTATATACCTGAAGAATATACAAGATCATGCTATCAGGATGCTAATTGTCCTTATGCTAATAGTTATACGCACATTGATAATCTGCGCAGAGCAGCTGCACAGCTTACATTTCCTGTTGGCGGCGGATATTATATATGTTCCGGCGGTCAGTTAAATGATTTGAGAGCCAAAGATTTTCAGCCATTTTTGCTCACAGCAAATCACTGTTTTAATACTCAGGCTTCTGCTTCAGGACTTCAAGCCCGATTTTATTACTGGTCAACATCTTGTAATAGTGGTATAACAAATCCCAATTATATAATTGTTAATGGTGCCAACCTTATTGCAACTAATAGTCAGACCGACTTTACATTGGTTCTTTTAAAAGAAAAGGGAGGAAATCTTTATTTAGGTTGGACAACAAACAGTGTAGCTAATAATGCTGTATTACATTCAGTCCATCATCCTGGAGGTATGCTTCAGCAATATTCCAGACATACCAACAAAACATCACCATCGTATTCCTGTGCTGGGTTTAGTACTACAAACTATCATTATACAGTAACTCTTGGCGGACAATCTTCAGGAGGTAGTTCAGGTGGAGTAATTGCTAACGCTGATGGCAGAGTTGTTGGTCAGCTTTATGGAGTCTGTCATCCAGATAACTGGGATGAATGTGATTATAGTTCGTATAATAATATGTGGGGTCGCTTCAATGCATCATATAGCAATAATAATCTTCAATATTGGCTCAATAATGGAGGTGCAAGCGTTGCTATGTCAACCAATCCGTCAACAACACTTGGGTTCGGTACACGTAATGTTGGTTCATCAACTGATTTGACTGTAACAGTGACTAATACCGGAAGCCGTCCTAATTATCTTAATCTTGAAGCCGGATCAATATCAATTAGCGGATCAAACGCTAATCAATTTTCAATTGTTGGAGCAACATCATTATATCTCCCACCCGGTACTTCGGGTAGTTTCAAAGTCAGATTTTCGCCTACTTCTGCCGGATCAAAAACAGCAACTCTTAATATTCCGCACAATGCGGATAATATTGCCAGCCCCAGAACTATTAGCCTCTCAGGTACAGGAGTAGAAATATGTAAGGAATGCCCTAATTATGATTTTTCCTTAAATCCGGGTACATCATGGATTACAACCTCATCTAGTATTGTTGCTCAAGGATGTAAAATGTATAGAATAAGTGTAACAAACGGCAGAAAATATACCTTTAAAACCGGTTGTGGTGATGGAGCGACTGCAAACTTTGACACACAATTATTTCTTTATAACGGAAGTTGTAATCAAATAGCTTTTAATGATGATGGTTGTGAAAATTACAGGAGTAAAATTGAGTGGATTGCAAATTATACAGGATATGCATATTTAAAAGTGAAAGGATGGGGCTCTAATTATGGTAGTTTTTCACTTTCTTATAATTATTGTTTAGAACCTTCTCAACCAGGATTAATTTCAGGACAATCCAATGTTTGTCAAGGATCAATATATAATTATAGTGTTTCGCCTGTTATAGGTGCTACAAGTTATACATGGACTTTACCAACGGGTTGGAGTGGTAGTTCAATATCAAATTCGATTACCGTTACCGCAGGTGCAAGTGGTGGCACTATATCGGTTCGGGCTAACAATAATTGCGGAAGCAGTAG
>JAAYJT010000096.1 GCA_012522795.1 Bacteroidales bacterium
CATACTGATAAGGCAATCTGTTCTTAACAAAGCTTACTGCCATAATGATTAGTGGTTAAGTTTATTATAACAGAGTACTGATTTGATTATTAACCGCCAAAAAAACAATACAATGAAAAAGATTACCCAAATCCCCAGAATATTTCTGCTTGCCCTGTTATTGACCTCTATTGCTGGTAAAGCACAAAATCCTTATCAAAATACTCTTATCATGAATGATGCAGTGGGGCAGATCAATTCAATGCTAGTTGTTGATGTGGAATTATGTAATTATGATCTGGTGAAAGATGTAACGTTTGATGTTCCTCTGCCAGACGGTTTCACATATGTTGCACAATCAGCGATCATAAATCCTGCCCGTAGCAGGAATCACTATGTTATATCCGGTGTACTGACAAACACCAATATTCTCAGAATAATTGCAACTAATAATTCTCTTTTGCCTCTTATTGGCAACTCCGGTATTATCTTATCCTACACTTTAACCACACCTGATCAAACCGGTGTTTACGAATTAAACTTTGAAAATGCATTTGCAACCTGGGGATCTGGTTCTTATTGTATGTTCGTTCCAGATACAATAAACGGGATTGCCACCATTATCCAAAACATTCAGTTATTACCGGGGGATTCAAATTGTAATGGAAGTGTTAATGTCATGGATATAGTAATAACCGTTAAATATATGTTTGGCGACAACCCCCAGCCATTCTGCTTTGAAAATGCCGATTTAAATGAAGACGGAATCATAGATATTACTGATGCAGTTAACACGGTAAATATTATTATAAACAGGAGATAGAAAACCTGAATTTAACCGGCTTCTGAAAATTTCAACAATCAAACAAGACTTTTAATATCTTCTGAAACTGCCTTAAAAACAGGTATCAGCATATTCTTATATTAAAAATCCAAAGATATACGTCAGCTATGCCACAATAAAATTCTCTACCTTTGCACCTCTCAACGCAATATCATTAATCATAAAAAAAGAATAACATGTTACGAAAATCATTTACCCTTGCTTTGCTTATTGCAATGTTTCTGGCATGGGCATCATGCAACACCGAAACTAAAGACCCAATGAAAGACCTTATTTCAAAATTCCATCAGGTAGAATTGAAAACCGACCTGTCGTGGCTAAGTGAAAATGAACGTGAAATAGTAAAACTACTCCTTGATGCTGCCAATATCATGGACGATATTTTCTGGAGCCAGGCTTACGGTGATAAAGAAGCTCTTTTTGCAAAAATTGAAAATGAGTATGCTAAACAGTTTGCTACCATTAATTATGGACCCTGGGACCGCCTTGATGATAACAAACCTTTTATTCCGGGCTACGGACCCAAACCCCTGAGTGCTAATTTCTATCCGCACGACATGACAAAAGAAGAGTTTGAACAACTGGACGATCCTAATAAAACCAGTCTTTATACCCTTATACGCCGCGATGAAAACGGGAAATTACAGGTTGTGCCTTACTCAGTAGCCTACAAAGAACAACACGAAAAAGCTGCCGGTATCATGCGCCAGGCTGCTGAACTTGCTGAAGATGAAGGATTAAAAAATTATCTTCTCAGTCGCGCCGATGCATTGCTTACTGATAATTACCAACCCAGCGACTTTGCCTGGATGGAAATGAAAACCTCAAATATTGATTTTATAGTTGGTCCGATTGAAAATTACGAAGACAGACTCTATGGGTACAAAGCTGCTCACGAATCGTTTGTACTGGTTAAAGACCCCGAATGGAGTGCAAAGCTTGAAAAATTCAATGCCATGCTTCCCGAACTTCAGGCCGGGCTTCCGGTTGATCCTGTTTATAAATCGGAAGTACCTGGAACGGATGCCGACATGAACGTTTATTATGTACTTTACTACGCCGGCGATTGTAATGCAGGCAGTAAAACCATTGCCATAAACCTCCCGAATGATCCTGAAATTCATCTTGCAGTTGGAAGCCGCAAACTGCAGCTAAAAAATTCAATGAAAGCAAAATTTGATCAAATCCTGGTTCCTATAGCCAATATGCTGATTGACGAAAGCCAGCGCAAACATATTACTTTCGATGCATTTTTTGAAAACACTACTTTCCATGAAGTGTCGCATGGCATGGGAGTTAAAAATACTATTACCGGAAAAGGTACGGCACGGGAAGCATTACGTGAATATTATTCGGCACTTGAAGAAGCTAAAGCCGATATTATGGGACTTTACCTGGTTACAAAGCTTTATGAAATGGGAGAGATCACAAGTGGTGAAGTAATGGACAATTATGTAACTTTCTTTGCAGGTATTTTCCGTTCAAGCCGTTTTGGTGCTGCCAGCGCTCACGGAAAAGCCAATATGCTGAATATGAAATTCTTTGAAGATAACAGCGCTTTTGTTTATCAGGACAACGGGACTTATCGCGTTAATTTTGAGGAAATGAAAGCATCTGTTATTGCTCAGGTTGAGAAAATCCTTACCATTCAGGGCGATGGCGACTATGAAGCTGCTAAAAAACTTGTTGACAATTATGGCGTAATGACTGAACAGTTGCGTAACGACCTCGACAGGGTCAATGCTACCGGATTGCCGGTTGACATTGTGTTCAAAATGGGAAAAGATGTCCTGGGATTGTAAAACGGAGCTGTTTGATCAGAAAAATCTTTAAAATAACTACTGTCTATTTCTTTTATTCACTAATAATTACAAAATAATGAAAAGACGATTTTTCACTATCGCATTAACATTGCTGCTGGCAATAAATTTCCAGCTTCGTGCTGACGAAGGCATGTGGGTTCCTATGTTTTTCAAAGATCTCATTTTTTCCGATATGCAAAAAATGGGTCTCAGACTTTCAGCCGAAGACTTGTATAGTATCAACAATGCAAGCCTTAAGGATGCAATTGTGGGCTTAAGTTCGGGAAGCGCTCCTGAAGGATATTTCTGCAGTGCCGAAATTGTTTCGCCACAGGGTTTACTTTTTACAAATCACCACTGCGCTTATGGTCAGATACAAAGCCACAGTTCAGTTGATTTCGATTATCTTACTGATGGTTTTTGGGCAAATAGTTTTGAAGAAGAGCTTCCAAACGAAGGACTTACTGCTTCAATCCTGGTTAGAATGGCCGATGTTACAAAAGAAGTTTTAGCCGAAGTTACTTCCGAAATGAGTGATTCCGACCGTCAGGCTGCAATTCGTAAAGCTATAAAACAACTGAAAGACGACAACTCGGAAGATGGGAAATATGATGTTACCGTTAAGCCGTTTTACGCCGGTAACGAATATTATATGCTGGTTTATATTACCTATCGCGATGTGCGCCTTGTAGGAGCGCCACCCTCATCAATAGGTAAATTTGGCGGCGATACTGATAACTGGATGTGGCCCCGCCATACAGGCGATTTTAGCGTATTACGCATTTATACAGCTCCCGATGGTTCACCCGCTGAATATTCAAAAGAAAATATTCCTCTGAAACCACGCCATTTTCTGCCGGTTTCAATTCAGGGTGTCGAACGTGAGGATTTCAGTATGATATGGGGTTTTCCGGGTCGTACAAGCCGTTATCTTACATCATACGGTGTGGAGTATAACGTAGAACATTTTCAACCTTTACTGGTAAAAGTTCTTGATAAACGACTGGAAACCATGAAAATGCATATGGATGCCGATCCTGCAGTAAGGATTCAGTATGCATCAGTTCATTCATCGCTTGCCAATGCATGGAAATATTATATCGGGCAGACCAGAGGACTGAAAAATCTTGATGTTTACGGTCAGAAACTTAAAATAGAGGAAGAATTCAACCAATGGATAAACACTAATCCCGAAGCCAAAGAAAAATACGGTGAGGTACTTTCAATGATGAAAGAAGGCTACGGTCTTATGTCTTCCGATATACTTCCTTTGATGTATCTTAATCTTGGAGCCATGAGCCCTTCAAGTGTGGGTTTTGTATCGGCATTGTACGAGCTGAGGACAGTTCTTGAAAAAGACCGTAAAAATCAGACTGCAATTGATGAAGCTGTTGAAAAGCTTCGTGAAAGAGCTTCCGGATATTTTGAAGATATGGATTACAACACTGATAAAAGTATTTTTGCCTCCATGATGGAAATGGTTTTTTATAATCTTTTTGATCCCTGGCGCCCTGAATTTTTCAAGGATGTTGTTAAGGACTACGGTGGTAATTTTATGAGCTATGCCGATGATATTTACAAAAAATCATTTATTACAACTCCTGAAGCTCTTGATCGTTTCCTTGCAAAACCACGTTTGCGTGATATTGAAAAAGATCCTTTCTTTATCATCCAAAAACAGATTCGTGAACTGTCTATTAAAGCTTCGGCTAATATAGGTAAAGGACAAGGTATAGTATCGAAAGGTGAAAAACTATGGATATCGGCACTGCGTGAAATGCATCCTGAAAAGGTTTATTTTGCTGATGCAAACTCCACTATTAGAATGACTTACGGACAGGTGTTAGATTATTATCCGGCTGACGCAATTCATTATGATTATCTTACGACCATTAAAGGTGTAATGGAAAAAGAAAATCCTGATGTTGATGAATTCATTGTTCATCCAAAGCTTAAGGAATTGTATGAAAAGAAAGATTATGGACCTTATGCCACAAACGGAGAACTATATATCAATTTCCTTACTAACCATGATATTACGGGAGGTAACTCAGGCAGTCCGGTGATTAATGCAAAAGGACATCTGATTGGAATTGCCTTCGACGGAAACTGGGAAGCAATGAGTGGCGATATAGCGTTTGAACCTGAACTACAGAGAACCATAAGTGTTGATACCCGTTATATACTTTTCATTATTGATAAATTTGCAGGAGCAAAACGACTGATTGACGAAATGACGATCATCCGCTGATAGCTGTTATACGATTTGTATTTACAAAATAGTCCAAACTTTTTTGTAAATCTACAAACGTAAATGCCGGTGGTTAAAACATTAAGAACAATTGAGCGGAGCGATAATTGGTCTGTTATATTTTGCCATCCGGTATAATTGGTCTATTATATTTTTCCAATCGGTATTAAATTCAAAGAGGGAAAAATGGCTAAGCAAAATAAAGCAACAGAAGAGCCTTTAGAAAAACAACTATGGAAAGCTGCCGATAAATTGCGTAAAAATATAGATGCGGCGGAATACAAGCACGTAGTGCTGGGGCTTATTTTTTTGAAATATATTTCTGATGCATTTGAAGAACTTTACATTCGGTTAAAAGAAGAGGAGCCAATGGGTGCCGATCCGGAAGACCGTGATGAGTACCGAGCCGAAAATGTGTTTTTTGTACCTAAAGATGCCCGATGGACACTTTTACAGAGCAAGGCTAAACAACCCGAAATTGGCAAGTTTGTAGATGATGCCATGGATTCTATCGAGAAAGAAAATCGGTCGCTCAAAGGCGTACTGCCTAAGGTGTATGCCCGACAAAATCTCGACCCGACCAGTCTGGGTGAACTGATTGATTTAGTCAGCAATATTGCCTTAGGTGATGCCAAGGCACGCAGCGCCGATGTTCTGGGACATGTTTTTGAGTATTTCTTAGGAGAATTTGCTCTTGCCGAAGGCAAAAAAGGCGGGCAGTTCTACACGCCACGCAGTGTGGTGGAGCTTTTGGTAGAGATGCTGGAACCTCATAAAGGACGCGTGTTTGACCCTTGTTGTGGCTCGGGAGGCATGTTTGTGCAGTCTGAGAAGTTTGTAGCTGAGCACCAAGGGCGTATCAACGATATTTCAATTTACGGGCAAGAAAGTAATCAAACAACTTGGCGCTTATGTAAAATGAATCTGGCTATTCGAGGTATTGACAGCTCGCAGGTGAAGTGGAACAACGAAGGCTCATTTCTCAACAATGCGCACAAAGACCTGAAAGCCGATTATATAATAGCTAATCCACCTTTTAACGTGAGCGACTGGGGCGGCGACTTGCTACGCAAGGACGGGCGCTGGCAATACGGCACACCACCCGTGGGCAATGCGAATTATGCTTGGATACAGCATTTTCTTTATCACTTGGCACCCAACGGACAGGCCGGCTTTGTATTGGCAAAAGGCTCGCTAACCAGCAAAACTTCTGGTGAAGGTGAAATACGACAGGCACTGATTGAAGCCGGATTGATAGCATGCATTGTAAACCTGCCCGGTAAATTGTTTTTAAATACTCAAATTCCTGCTTCTCTGTGGTTCCTTCGCAGTGGAGTTGCGATTAATCGCGACTCCACAAGAGAAAATGAAATCCTATTTATCGATGCCCGCAACTTAGGACATCTGATTAACCGCCGCACATTGGAATTATCAGAGGATGATATCCAATTGATAGCCGACACCTACCACTTGTGGAAAAAAGGAGAGAAAACAGAAAGCGTAGAATCCATCAATATCGAAGAGTGGCAAACAATGATAGCCGCCGAAGCTGAAGCATCATACGAAACAGCAGAATCACTGAACTATCGCGATATTCCCGGGTTTTGTGCATCGGTACCCATTGAACGGGTCGCTGAACTGGATTATGTTTTAACACCGGGTCGCTATGTAGGACTACCCGAAGAGGAAGATGATTTTGATTTTGCCGAGCGTTTCGCTTCGCTAAAAGCAGAATTAGATACGCAACTGCAAGAAGAGGCTGAATTAAACAAATTGATTGCTGAAAATCTTGCTAAAATTAAACTGGAAGAAGATGAGTAAATCAAATAGAATGTAACAACTTGAAGTCGCAAATTGCGATTTCAAGTCAAGGTAACATATCATGTCGGAATTTCCGACATACCACTTAACACGATGTTATTAAAAGGAAAACAGATATTAATGTCAGAAATTAATCAGCTATTCAGTTGTTGCAAAAAATGCAACAGTTCAAAAATAAACTGGTCGCAAATTGCGAACACATCAATGCACACTTCTGCTAATCTATATGACTTTACAGAACAAAATGTAACAAGGTTTATAGCAATTACATAACTTTTTAAGCTATGACAAACGAAATTATACTATATCAATCGGACGAGTTGCCTGAAAGGATTGAGGTAAGAATGGAAGATGATACAGTTTGGCTCTCCCAACAACAAATGGCAGATCTTTTTGGTCGTGGGAGAAGCACTATTACTGAGCATATAACCAATGTTTTTGAAGAAGGTGAATTAGAGAGAATTCGAACTTGTCGGAATTTCCGACAAGTTCGCCAAGAAGGCGCTCGAAAGGTTGAACGAGAAGTCGATTACTACAACCTCGACGTTATTATTTCCGTTGGTTATCGCGTAAAATCTAAACAAGGCACTCAATTCCGCATTTGGGCAACCAATGTTTTAAGAGATTATATGCTGAAAGGCTATGCCTTAAACCAACGGATGAACCGCATTGAAAATAATGTTGAAACGCTGGCCAGTAAAGTTCAGGAGATTGATTTCCAGATTAAATCGAAAGAGCTGCCCGATAAAGGACTCTTTTTTGAAGGACAAGTTTTTGATGCCTATACTTTTGCTTCCGATTTAGTCCGCAATGCAAAGAAATCCATTATTTTAATTGACAATTATGTAGATGATACCGTACTGACACTATTAAGCAAACGTAAAAAAGAGGTTTCCTGCACTATTTACACCAAAACCATCAGCAGAGCCATGCAATTAGACCTGGAAAGACACAACAGCCAATATCCCGCTATCGAAATAAGGGAATGGAGCACCAGCCACGATCGCTTTTTACTAATTGATGAAGAGGAGCTTTACCATATCGGCGCATCGCTAAAAGATTTAGGAAAACGGTGGTTCGGATTTTCAAGAATGGATTCACTGGCGCAGGATGTATTGAATAAACTAAGGGAAGGAGGCGATAATGAGTGAGTGGAAGGAATATAGACTATTTGATATTATAAATATTATTGGTGGAGGAACACCAAAAACATCCATTTCAGAATATTGGAATGGTGATATTCCGTGGCTCTCTGTTGTAGATTTTAATACCGGTAAAAAGTATGTACATGAAACAGATAAAAGTATAACCAATCTTGGATTAGAAAAAAGCAGTACAAAACTTTTGGATAAAGATGATATTATTATTTCTGCAAGGGGTACTGTGGGTGTAATAGCTATGCTTGGAAGACAAATGGCTTTCAATCAATCTTGTTATGGAATTAAAGCAAGAGCAGAATACAGTAATAATGAATATATATACTATCTCTTAAAAGACACTGTTGCCAACTTCTTGCAAATAGCACATGGAGGTGTTTTTGACACAATTACAAGAGATACATTTAAAGAGATAGATGTTAATCTTCCCCCACTTCCCGAGCAAGCCGCTATTGCATCCATATTAAGCAGTTTAGATGATAAAATTGATTTGCTGCACCGCCAGAATGAAACCCTGGAAAAAATGGCAGAAACGCTGTTTCGGCAGTGGTTTGCAGAAGAAACGGAGGAAGAGTGGGAAGAGATAAAAATCACAGATTTATTTGAAATAAGAGATGGAACACATGATTCTCCTAAGCCAAAGGAATTTGGAAAGAAACTGGTAACATCAAGACATTTGTATAAGCACTATGTTGACTTAGAAAACGCATATTATATTTCAGATGAAGATTTTGAACAGATAAATAAAAGAAGCGCAGTAGAAACATATGACATATTATTTTCAATGATTGGTACTATTGGTAACACTTATTTAGAACAGTCAAAAAAAATTGATTATGCTATAAAAAATATTGGACTATTTAAAACATCTCAAAACTATACATGGAAATTCTTTACATATTTATGGTTATTATCAGATTTTGGTAAAGAATTTATCTTTGAAAATAAAAGTGGCAGTACACAGGAGTATATATCTCTTGGTGCATTAAGGAGTATTACTTTTTTAGTCCCCGATGATAATCAAATAAAACTATTTAATAATTTAGTAAGACCATTATTCAAAAAAATAAATCAAAATCAATCCCAAATCCGCACCCTAACGCAATTGCGGGATACCCTGTTACCGAAATTAATGAATGGGAATGTGCGGGTGATATAAGAACGCAAAAATTGTGTAACGATGAACGATAAATTCAGAAATAAATACAGGATAGCATCGCACAGAATGCCCCGGTGGGATTATTCCGGTGATGGTATTTATTTTATTACCTTGGTAACACAAAATCGGGAATGCAATTTGGGTGAAATTATTGATGGACATATATCATTATCGGAAATGGGCAAAATCGTTGATAATGAATGGTTAAAATCGTTTGATATTCGCGACGAATTGTATTTGGATGAATATATTATAATGCCAAACCATTTACATGCCATAATCATTTTGAATAATAATGGGGTAATCAAAAACGAAATGGATGATATGGGTAATTCGGACGGTACGCACGATTCGGACGGTTCGCACGGTTCGGACGATACGCACGTAGAGACGCACGGCCGTGCGTCTCTAC
>JAAYJT010000097.1 GCA_012522795.1 Bacteroidales bacterium
AGCAAAAAGATCACAGACGCAAGAATAATAAACAAAATCACTCAGAAAGAATTGAGAATAAGAACAAAATTACATCCGCTAATGTCAGAAATGTTATTAAAACTAAATTTGTCGCACTAAAACGGACAAGTCAGGAAATATATTGTACTTTGATTGCTAATTTGCTCATGACGGTAATACAAAAAAGTTTGAAAAGGAACTGGGCATTTTCAAATCTGGTGAGTTTTTGCAAAATTCACTTGTTCAATTATATTCATCTGCTAAATTTCCTCGAAAATCCAGATAGAGAGTGGCAAAAAACATTTGAATTAGCGAGACAGCCTACTCTTTTTGATGGGGCTTACTTTTAAAAATGATAAAAAATAGCAAATATTGTTATTGATTATCAGCTAATTGAAAAAATAAAAAATAATTTTATACTTTTACCGGACAATATTGAAATAAAATAAAATATAATACAAACAAAGAATTAATCACTGAGCCTAACAAGCTAACCAAAACCCTTTTAGAAGAAATAAAAATATCTGTTACCTAAATGGATTAGGGTTCGGTTTAAAATAATCAAATTTATCAAATAATCAAATAATTTAATCCCTAAGACATCGTACGCTGAATCCGGTCGTCTTAAAGCCGTTGTTGTGGTACACGTAACCGTGATTGTAATACATAATCTGCCCCCAGGCACCCATAGATGCGAACTCAGTAGAACTCCACCAAAAACCGTCGTTACCAATGACGACAAAACTTCCAATGGTACTGCGGCCTCCGCCCGGAAGCGCTGAAAAACCGGTTGCATTGTTAGCTAAAAGATCATTTCCAATCGCACAAGTATTTGAAATTGTATCCCAATGAGTTGTTGCAGCAAGGGCTTTAGCAATATAATTGGTATCGCCATCACAAAGATATTCAGGCTGGTTGCTTACATATTGAATTAATGTCGACCACTCAGCATCTGTTGGAAGATGCCAGCCTTCAGGACAAATTCCCCGAACACCGGGTGTCGTGGAATATTGCATCATCTCATTCCATTGGTATAGACCGCCGTATATATCGCAATTTGCTTCTGAATCATCATAACAGTATTTTTCAATTACGTCGTTATCTGTTTGAGTAATGCTTCCATCAATACGAATACCTGTGTTCAAGTTTTCAGACATCCAGCATTGATCACCTATAAAAACGGTATTATATTCATTGCCATCTATATCGATTACTGTAGAAATTCCACAGGTAAATCCGCTCCCTCCCACAATAATGTTCACTGTGGCAATCAGATCATTGAGGTTGATCATGCCATCGTTATTTAAGTCGGCATTGTTGAAACAAAAAGGTTCAGGATTTAAACCAAGAATGTAATTTGAAATTGTAATGACATCCAATATGTCTACTACTCCGTCACAATTAGCATCGCCCGGAGTAATCAAATTATTTGTAGATGCCAAAGTAGTACCATCTGTTTTGTCGTTAAGCTGTAAATCTTGAGCTTGTAACCCAACTAGTACTGTAAATGCTAATAAGAATGATAGAATTGAATTTTTCATTTTAAGTAGTTTATTTAATAAGTAGTTAGAAAGATATAATAGCACATATAATGATATTAAGGTATAATATGTAGTTAGATAATATTAATCAAAGACTGTAATATAAATTAAATTTATGGCGCTCTTGGAAGGTTCATTACTAAAAATGTAAGTATCGGCATTAGTAATGAATTTTGTGATCCTTTTTTCATAATTTCAATTATTTAATTCATATTTTATTTATATTAAGTTTACTAACTTTTTCTATATCAATTAAATATATGTAAAAATCACATATATACTTAATCTTATTCCTGCTAAACGTCAAGAGATTATAATTCACAAAAACAGAACTCTGACCCCTTCCTGTAATTCATCGTGGATTATTTATCTTTTTACAAAGAAAATGGTTAATTATATCTAGACAATATTCAATATTAAGGAAAACATAGTGTTTCAAGTATAAAATAAAATAATAAAAGCAATCTATACAAGTGATGTTCAATAGAATAACAGTATATTTGCTCGCATTTCTTCTGTTTTTATGAATAATTCAGGTAATAATCCTTTTTTTAGAAAAGTCATTCTCCATCTCTAATTGAACAATCTTTTGATACAGCTTATTTACTTACTTTTACTGGTAGTCCATCTTTTTAACTCATCAATCCATTCTGTAAAAACCGAAACTCTAGTCCATTCCATTGTTTGACCGTAATAACCTGTTTTTATTAGTTGTTCAACGTTAACACCACCACCTGTGCAAATCCCTATTAACTCCCATTGATTTTTTTTCTTTCTGAAAAGACCGCCACCACTATCACCTCCTGAGGATATGTATTCTAACGGTCTTGGTGTTGGACTTCCCATTTTATTACAATCCGTCCTTGTCGGATGATCAAAGTCGCAAAATAGTAATGTCTCATAACCAAGGTACAGTTGTCCACCAATACTGTCCACTACATTTTCACCTGCAATTTTCTTATTGTACAGTCCTACTAAATCTGGTCTGTCAGCTGGTCCTGATGCTCCATATCCAACTCCCACAACGTTTGAGTTTAATTCATCTGATGAATAATTTAATTTAGCGGGTGTAATGTTTTTTAACGGTTGCTCTATTTCAAGAAGAGCAATATCGCATGAGCCTTTGGTAAGGCTGTCAAGGTAATACGGATGTATCCACAAATTCTTTACCTTTACTTTTTGTCCTTTAAATACTAATTTTAGATTAGAAATATCAGTTACTCTATGGTTATAGGCAACATATGAAACAATGGTATGACCATTAAAATTAAGTGTGTCGGGCCTTGTATCACTGTCAACAAATACGTGAGCACAAGATAAAACAAAATGGTCACTTATTAAGACACAAGAACCACTTGCTGACGTGTCTTTATAAATTTGTCCAACACAGCCAAATTGTTTTTTAGCCGCTAATTTTAAATATGCTTTTTCATCAACATCGTGTCTGATGATACCTGAGAAAAAAGTCAGAAAAATCATCACACAAAAAATGGGAAAGATTAATTGTTCATATTTCATTGTCAGTCTGTTTCAAATTACCTGTAATACGATGTTATGGCTCGTTTTTCTTGTTATCCACCCTGTAATAAGATCAAGTTTTCTGAGTAGTTTGACGTTCATGAAAATTCTTTGAAAACCGGCATCTCAACCGGTAGTTATGCATTAAAAACTAATTTTTATAGTCAGGCGAAATAAAAATTTCAACTTGCTAAAATAGAGTTTTTTTGCGTTTGCTATGATCAATTATTAAAAAATCAAAAATCATTACAAATTTCATAAAAAACTAAATCCCTATATATCAACATATTATACAAAATCAATGTTATTAAAAAAAGAAAATTAAATTTGCATCATATTTTAATATTATCATGATAAAAGCCATAGCAATAATTCCGGCTCGTTATGCCTCTACCCGGTTTCCGGGAAAACCACTTGTTATGATCAATGCAAAATCCATGATAATGCGTGTGTATGAACAGGCATTGAAAGCAAAATCATTAAAAGATGTTTATGTTGCAACTGACGATGTAAGGATCTATAATCACGTTACAGAAAATGGCGGTAAAGTTTTAATGACTTCAGCAGATCATTCAAGCGGTACTGAACGTTGCTATGAAGCTTTCCGGATTCTTGCGGATCAAAAAAAATGTTTTGAAAACGAAATTATTGTCAATATTCAGGGTGATGAACCTTTCATCAAGCCACAACAAATTGACGAGATCACAGAGTTATTTGAATATGAGGATACTGAAATTGCAACTTTGAAAAAACAGATAAGTAACGAGGCTGATATTGCTGATCCCAATTGTGTGAAAATAGTAAGCGACATTCACGGACAAGCCCTGTATTTCTCCAGATCACCCATTCCATTTGTTCGTGATCCCGGTGAACGGTTGCTAAAACCAGGATTATATTTCAGGCATATTGGTTTGTATGCCTATCGAAGTGATATTTTGACATCAATTTGCCAGATCAGTCCTTCACAACTTGAAATAGCTGAAAAACTTGAGCAACTACGATGGCTTGAAAATGGGTTTAAAATCAGGGTTGGAACAACTGAATATGAAAATATTGCCATTGACACACCTGAAGATTTATTAAAAGTTACCAACATCACTTGAAGATTAGCAAGTTCTGTATTACTTTTGCATGCCTGTTAACTTATAAGTTATGAACCTCGAAAAACATCTGATCAGTCTTCTACATCAGCATGATTGCGTCATAGTTCCGGAGTTTGGCGCTTTCATTGCCAATTATGAAGCCGCCAGAATTCAGGCTGCCACGCATACACTGCTTCCTCCGCGCAAATTCCTTGTTTTCAATTCAAATCTTACCTTCAACGATGGATTATTGGCAACAGCGGTAAAACAGGATTTTTTATGCGACTTTGATGAAGCAACACGGTTGATACATCAGGAAATAGCTGCCTGGCGCGATGAATTGAAAAAAGGAAATAAATTAATCCTTGATGGCATTGGAGTATTTCATATAAATAAAACCGGTAAACTGGAGTTCAAACCTGATCCGGACCAAAATTTTTTTAACCAGGCTTTTGGACTAAAACCATTGGTGGTACCTCCGGTAAGAAAACGCGTTCGCAAATCCAAACCAGCAAAAGTATATTATCATAAACGGGTTCGCAAACCGTCAATCAGAAAAATCCGGCGAATTGCATGGGCTGCAGTTATCACTATTCCTTTGATAGCTGCCGGTATATGGAGCATTATGCGTTTTGATGCCCTGCAGCAATTTGCAAATCAACATTCAGGAATTATAATTCCTTTTCATCATCAGGTTATCGAGCCAGTTCAAAACTTATTTCAGATCCAATCCAAAGAACAACCTTCATTATTGAATTCAGAATCCAGTGATGAGTTTGAACCTGGAGAAGAAATTTCATTAAATGAATCAACACCTGCTGAAGAAGCAACTAAAGAGAGTGAAAATGCTGAGGAAGCAACACTAATTGAATCCGAAACCGTTGCTGATGAGGTTCAACCCTATAGTTATTCCGATTGTGAACCATCAGTAGCCGGACAACGTGCATATCATATCATTGTAGGCTCTTTTGAGGTGGATTTCAATGCCGGAATCCTCGTCAATGAACTTGGAAAACTTGGATGGAATGCAAGAACTATTGAATCGGTAGAGGGAAAATTCCGTGTAAGTATTGTCTCGTGCGCCGTTAAACAGCAAGCTCTGGAATTACTTCAAAAAGTTAGAGAAGAGCAGAATCCGGCTGCCTGGCTGCTGAGGATATGACCAGCAAGATTCCGGCACTTTCAGTATTAATTAATTCAGAAAACAAAATTGGCTAAAAATAAACTTGAGAAGTTCAGGGAGTGTAAAACATTCACAAACCTCATTCAGGTTGGTTATTTTGACCTTCTAAAAGATTATCCTTTAAAAGGACATTGGGCTAAGAAATATTTTAGGAACCAAAATCCAATAGTTCTGGAACTGGGATGCGGCAAGGGTGAATATACTGTTTCGCTGGCTGAAAGGACCAAAGACAAAAATTTTATCGGCATTGACAACAAGGGAGCGCGATTATGGCGGGGTTGTAAAACAGCTCTTGAGAAAAATCTTGCTAATGTATGTTTTATACGTACCCGTATTGAATTGATCGAACGCCTGTTTGCGTCAAACGAAATAAGTGAAATATGGCTGACCTTCCCCGATCCGCAACCACGAAATTCAAAAGAAAACAAAAGGCTTACTTCACCCCGCTATCTTACACACTATAAGAACATTATGGTTCCGGAGGGAATAATCCATCTTAAAACCGATAATACTGCACTTTTTGAATACACCCTCGAAACCATTGAAAAACATAAACACTCGCTATTATTTCATTCTTTTGATCTTTACGGTTTGAACCTTAATGATGAAGCATCATCAATACAGACATTTTACGAAAAAATGTTCCTTGAACAGAGTGTAAACATAAAATATCTGAGGTTCAAACTTGGGTGATAATTACATAAAAACCAAATCCCGATATGACGGCTAATAAACATGATGATTCGTTTTTCAGTAAAGTTTATGAAGTAACGCAGCTCATTCCTTTTGGCAGGGTCACTTCTTATGGTGCTATTGCTGCTTATCTGGGAACCAGAGGCTCAGCCCGTATGGTTGGATGGGCTTTGAATGCGTCTCACTTTAATTCCGGGGCAATACCAGCACACAGAGTTGTGAACCGTAATGGGGTTCTTACAGGTAAGCACCATTTTGGCGGACAAAAAGTTATGCAGCAGCTTCTTGAAAGTGAAGGAATAAAAGTTGAGAATGACCAGATCATTGATTTTGAAAAGGTTTTCTGGGATCCAATGAAAGAATTACTTTGAACAGAATCGTGAATTCTATCAGTGTTTCCATTTGCAACCACACATTAATATCCAGATATTCGACCACATACGTTTAATTATTTTAAAAACAAAATTTCACATTGGTAGTTAAAAAGCTGGCTTTGTGTTTATTTTTGCCTGAACAAAGTCTCGCTTCTCTTTGTTTTTGTGTAAAGTAAATAGCTTTGTAAGTTTTTTATTTTTACATCCGGTCATTTCTAACCTAAATATATACCCATTGTACCGAATTGAATCAAACATCAATACTGCTTCTTCTACCTATATTGAAAACCGCAATGTTTATAATCAGGTGATTAACGATTACCGCAAAACACTGGAAGAAGTGGTAAACGGAGCTACTGAGAAAGCAGTGAAAACACATCGCGAAAGAGGCAAACTACTTGCCCGCGAGCGGATAGACCTGCTGGTTGATCCCAATACTCCATTTCTGGAACTGTCGCCGCTGGCTGCATTCAACATGTATAATAATGAGTTTCCTTCGGCAGGGATAATTACTGGTATTGGAGTAATTAACGGGCATGAAACAATGATAGTTGCTAACGATGCAACAGTAAAAGGCGGCACCTATGTAAGGGAAACCATTCGCAAGCACGTGCGGGCTCAGGAAATTGCAATGCAAAATCATCTTCCAACAGTTTATCTCGTAGATTCAGGGGGTGTGTTTTTGCCACAACAATCAGAGGTGTTCCCCGACCGTGATCATTTTGGCAGATTTTTTTATAATCAGGCAAGGATGAGTGCAGCAGGAATTCCACAAATTGCAATTGTAATGGGAAGCTGTACTGCAGGAGGAGCCTATGTTCCTGCCATGTGCGACGAGACTATCATTGTTGGGAAACAAGGAACTATTTTCATTGGCGGACCACCACTGGTAAAAGCTGCTACCGGCGAGGAAGTAAGTGCCGAAGAACTTGGAGGTGCCGATGTTCACACTTCAATATCTGGTGTTGCCGATCATTACGCTGCAAACGACCATCACGCCTTACGTATTTGCAGAAACATTTTCTCAACGTTTAAGGTGCCTCAAAGGCAATTGCTTGATATTACAGCTTCAGAAGAACCTTATTATGATCCGGAAGAGCTTTATGGTATTATACCCGTTGACCTTCGCAAAGCTATTGATGCACGCGAGATCATAGCACGAATTGTGGATGGAAGCCGATTTCATGAATTCAAAGCACGTTATGCCAACACTCTTATTACCGGTTTTGCTCATATTATGGGTTTTCCGGTTGGAATTATTGCAAACAACGGAGTGCTCTTTTCTGAGTCGGCACTTAAAGGGGCTCATTTTATTGAACTTTGTTCCTCACGAAATATTCCTATTGTTTTTTTACAAAACATAACCGGATTTATTGTTGGCAAGGAATACGAATGGCGTGGCATTGCAAAAGACGGGGCTAAAATGGTGAACGCTGTTGCCAATGCAGCAGTACCCAAATTCACAGTTATTTTTGGCGGTAGTTTCGGAGCAGGCAATTATGCTATGGCAGGCAGAGCTTACGAACCCCGCTTGCTTTTAATGTATCCGAATGCCAAAATTTCAGTTATGGGTGGCGAACAGGCTGCACAGGTACTGGTATCAATTAAAAAAGACCAGTTGCATTCGAAAGGGGTTGATTTCAATATTGAAGAAGAAAATAAACTGCGTCAGGAAATACTTGACAAATATGAGCATGAAGGATCGTCTTATTACAGTACAGCGCGACTTTGGGACGATGGTATCATTGATCCAAAAGATACCAGAAAAATACTGTCAATGGGTATTTCTATGGCGCTAAACAGGAAATTTGAAAACACAAATTATGGTGTTTTCCGAATGTAAAAGAACGCTGACCCCGTGAATATAAATCTTAGAATCCCCTATGAACTATAATTTTCAAGATCCAATAGTAAATAATTAACAACCAATGACATACCAAACAATCTTATTAGAAATCAAAGAAGATGTCGCTACCATCTGGTTAAACCGTCCGGAGGTGCGCAATGCGTTTAATCATATTACAATCACCGAGCTTATTACGGTTTTCAAAGAAATTGGGAATTATGAAAATCTGAGGGCTGTTGTAATCAGGGGGAAAGGTAAATCGTTCTGTGCAGGAGCCGATTTAAACTGGATGCGTGCTGTAAAGGATTTCACATTTGAACAGAATTTACAGGAAAGTCTCGACCTTAGTGAATGTTTATACACAATCTACACATTTGATAAACCGGTTATTTCAGTAGTTCATGGTGCTGCTATTGGAGGTGCTAACGGCATAATTGCTGCAAGCGATATAGCCATTTGTGAAGAAAATACGATATTTTCGCTCAGCGAGGTAAAAATAGGGATCATTCCTGCCTGCATTTCACCTTATGTAATAAAAAGGGTCGGAGAACCGAGGGCACGTGAATTAATGCTTACCGGAAAACGAATTAAAGGTGCGGAAGCTGAGAAATATAATCTTGTGAACCACTCATTGCCCGAATCCGAAATTGAAAATTATCTGAACGATACTGTCAGATTTTTAAAGGAAGCAGGACCTAAAGCTGTGAGCAGGTGCAAATCTTTGATCTATAATGTAATAAATGAAATTCCTTTGCAGGATGCCCTTGAATATACTGCCAGAATGATCGCTCAGCAAAGAATAACACAGGAAGCACAGGAAGGCATGAGTGCTTTTCTTGAAAAACGTTCACCGACATGGATTCAAAACACTGAAGATCAATAAGTATAATCATATAGCACAAGTATTAATATCTATCAGATTTATCCCTAATTTATTGTAAATGAATGATTAATGGAAATATCAAAAATCCTGATTGCCAATCGCGGCGAAATAGCCGTTCGCATTATCCGCACTGCCAGACGTATGGGTATTGCTACTGTAGCTGTTTTTCATGAATCTGATTCAGAGAGTTTGCATGTGGAACTTGCCGACGAAGCTTTCTCGCTGGGCGATGGTACTCTTGCCGATACTTATCTAAATATTCCCAAACTTATAAATATAGCCGGCATAAGCCGGTGCGATGCAATACATCCGGGTTATGGATTCCTGTCAGAAAACCATATATTTGCTCAGACTTGCCAGGATGCAGGATTAGTTTTTATTGGTCCTTCACCTGATTCTATACTTTTAATGGGCAATAAATTACAAGCAAGAGATTATGCAATGGAATCAGGATTGCCGCTTGTACCTGCACACACTATTGAGGAAGGAAAAGATATCCCTGAGCTTGCAGAAAATGAATTCCCGTTTTTGATAAAAGCTGCTGCAGGTGGTGGTGGCAAAGGAATGCGCATAGTTTACAACAGCTCTGAAATGAGAGAAGCTATAGCTTCTACCCGGCGCGAAGCAAAAAATTATTTTGGTGATCCTACAGTTTTTATCGAGAAATATATTGAAGATCCCCGTCATATCGAAGTGCAGGTGCTTGGTGATAAGTATGGCAATGTAATCCACCTTTTTGAACGTGAATGTAGTATACAGCGCAGATATCAGAAAATTATCGAGGAATCGCCATCGGCAACTCTTACGCCTGATAAACGCTGGAAAATATGTGAATCTGCAGTACGATTTGTAAAAACAATAAACTATTACAATGCCGGTACTATAGAATTTTTGATGGACAAACATCAAAACTTTTATTTCCTGGAAATGAATACCAGAATACAAGTAGAACACCCTGTTACTGAGATGGTTACAGGCATTGATATTGTGGAAGAACAAATAAATATAGCAAGTGGTAAAGCATTAAGATTTAAGCAGGAAGATATTCACCAAAATGGTCATGCAATAGAATGCCGTATTTATGCTGAAGATCCGGCTAATAATTTTCTGCCTTCACCAGGATTTATCCATTATTATTCGATGCCAAAGGCAAAAAATATAAGGGTTGACAATTACATTAATGAAAAAGCTGAAATATCCGGCTTTTTTGACCCTATGATAAGTAAACTTATAGTCAGGAGTAAAAACCGTAAGGATGCAATTGAGCATAGTATCGCTGCTCTACAGGATGTAGTGATTCACGGAATAAAAACAAATACTGAATATCTCAAAGGGATACTACAGCACCAGGATTTTCAGAATAATAATATTTCAACGACCTTTTGCAGGGATGAAACTAACAAAATAAATTCTGAGATTGAAACAGAAAAGAAAAATCTGAACAAATCAGAATACATAATTGCAGCTTTATTATACCGGCTTAATCAACCATTCAGAAAGGATTCTGCAAACATATGGCAACAAATAAGTTACTGGAGACATTTTATGCAAATCCCGGTTCGGTGCGAAGAAATTACCTGCAAAATAAAAGTAGAAAACTCAGGTAAGGGGAAGTATATTTTTACTAAAAACGACCAGAAGCATGAATGTCAGATAAATGATATTGCTGAAAACATGATTGATTTCAGCGTTGATAATGAAAGATTCAGAACTTCGGTTTCAATTGACGACAAGCAGCATATCATGGTACGGATGCACGGATTTGATTTTGAAGTGAAATGTGATGATATTCTTGGCGATGAATCGGTAATAGGTGATTCGGGTCAGGGAAGCGAACGCCATGATAATGATCTGGTTTCGCCAATGCCGGGAAAAGTAATTGATGTAAGAGTAAAACCGGGTGACAAAGTAACCAAAGGGGAAATTGTAGCTATTATTGAATCCATGAAAATGGAAAACAATATTATAGCACCATTTGATTCAAGCGTTGAAGATGTTTATGTTGAAAAAGGGAGTTCTGTTGGCGGAGCACAATTATTGGTCAGATTAAAAATATAAAGCCAAGAAATAAAGCCTGAAATATTAGCCATAAATCTGAAAATCAATTATTATGGATTTTAATTTAAATGAAGAACACAATCTGATAAGGCAAACTGTTAGAGATTTTGCCGAAAGGGAAATACGCCCTATGGCTCGTGAATTAGATGAAAAAGCCGAATTTTCTACTGAGCTGACCAGCAAAATTGGTGAAATTGGATTATTTGGGATAAACACCGCTGTTGAATATGGCGGACAAGGTATGGATACCTTATCATATATAATAGCTATTGAGGAACTTGCTCGCATTGACGGGTCGCAAGCAGCAACAGTTGCAGCTCATAATTCTTTGGGAATAAGCCCATTGCTCAAATTTGGAACTGAAGAACAAAAACACAGGCTAATCCCTCAGCTCTGCACAGGTAAAGCGTTATGGGCTTTTGGTCTTACTGAACCTGAAGCCGGCTCCGATTCAAGAGCAAGTAAAACAACTGCAAACCTTGAAAATGGAGTGTGGATCATTAACGGTTCAAAAATATTTATTACAAATGGTTCAGCAGAAATATCAGCCGGCGTAACAGTACAGGCAGTATCAGGAAATGCTGGCGGGAAGAAGGAATTTTCATGTATCATAGTGGAAAAGGGAACTCCAGGTTTCACTGCCAGTCCCATTCATAATAAAATGATGTGGCGGGCTTCGGATACAGCAGAAATGTTTTTCGACGATTGTCGTGTTCCTGAAGAAAATCTATTGGGAAAACGTGGCGAAGGTTCAAAAATAATGCTGAGCACCCTCGATGGCGGAAGGCTTTCAATTGCAGCCATGGGACTTGGACATGCCCAGGGTGCGTTTGAACTTGCCCTGAAATATGCTCAGGAACGCAAACAGTTCGGGCGACCAATTGCAAAATTTCAGGTAAATGCTTTCAAACTGGCTGATATGGCTACAAAAATTGAGCTTGCACGTACCTTCCTTTATAAAGCATGCTGGATGAAAGATCAGGGTATGCCTTTTGGCAAGGAAGCGGCAATGGCAAAACTCTATTGCTCTGAAATAGCAAAGGAAATAGCCGACGAAGCGGTGCAGATACACGGAGGCTACGGACTGCTCAAAGATTATGAAATCGAACGTCATTTCCGTGATCAGCGCCTGCTGCAAATAGGCGAAGGCACATCAGAAATACAAAGAATTGTGATTGCAAAACATCTTGGAATTTGAGAGAATAAAAAAACATAATGTCATAAAATAGCGGAGAATAAATAATCATCAATCATTAAACTCAAAACTTATAAGCTGAAAATTTGTTTTTATCTGTTGAGTAAAGTATATATCTGAATTTAAATAACCAAAAACCAACATAATTCTGTAACAGTTCATTACATATTTTTTTGTTAGACCTGTTTCATATTAGCCGGTAATTTATTCTATACCAGGACAAAAACATCAAACATGGATCAAACGCTTAAAAGCCCTATCAGGATCACTGAGTCGCCCCGCGATGCTATGCAGGGATTGAAACATTTCATTCCTACCGAGAATAAAATCAGGTATATCAATGCTTTATTAAAAGTAGGATTTGATATTATTGATTTTTTTAGTTTTGTTTCGCCAAAAGCTATTCCACAGTTTAGCGATGTAAACAAAGCAATGTCAATGCTTGATCTTAACGACACTGATACTGAACTACTTACAATTATTGGTAATGCAAAATGGGGTGAGGAAGCTGCAAAATGGGAGATTATTGACTGGTTTGGATTTCCTTTTTCAATTTCTGAAACATTTCAGAAAATGAATCTTAACAGTTCACACGAACATTCACTTGAAACGGTTAAAAGATTACTTGAAATCACAGACAAAAACAATAAAGATCTCAGATGTTATCTTTCAATGGCTTTTGGTAACCCATACGGAGAAAAGTGGGATATTGATGTTGTGACAGAATGGATTTATAAACTTAATAAAGAAGGTGTAAGGCATATTGCAATTTCTGATACAATAGGGGTTTCAAAACCGAAAGATATACACGAAATTTTTACTTTGGTTTTCAAAGAGTTTCCCGAAACTGATTTTGGATTTCATCTGCATACAAGCAAAAAAGGTCTTTTTGAGAAAATTGAAGCCGCCTGGGATGCAGGTTGCAGGAATTTCGACAGCGTTTTAACAGGTATTGGCGGTTGTCCTTTATCGGGTTACGAACTTGTGGGTAATCTCGACACTCTGGATCTTATTTCATTTATCAATGAAAAAAACATACCTTATCGTATTGATAATGATATGCTTAACGATGCAGTGAGAATAGCCAGCGAAATATTTTCTCCTTTACCAACAAACTTTAGCCCTGTAAGCCTGGATTTGTAGACGGATAAATACCGAAATTCCGGATTTTTACCTTTCCGAACTCCAGAATAGTTTCCATTCTATTTTTTTTGATCGAACGACAAGATAGCATAAAACACATATTGAATCAAAAAAATATTCTATCTTGCAACAAATTAAAACAGAATTAAGCACATGAAAAAATCACTGATTATCAGCCTGTTAAGCTGTTTTATCTTATCAACAGCTTTGTTTTTTATCTCAATTTCTGCTTTTGCGCAAGATACAAATGCTGACAAAAGCAAGATAAAGACCGGCTGGACCTTTGGTGCTTTGCCGGCAGTATCGTTTAATTCCGATTTAGGATTTCAGTATGGTGCTCTGGTGAATTTTTATTATTTTGGTGATGGCAAAAGCTATCCCAAATATATGCACTCACTTTATGGCGAGGTTTCACGATATACAAAGGGTAGTGGAATAAATCGTTTTTTTTATGATTCTGAATACCTAATCCCCAAGATCAGAGTTACTGCCGATGTTAGTTACTTAACTGATAAAGCCCTCGATTTTTACGGATTTAATGGATATGATGCCGTTTATAATTCTTTTTGGGAAGATAAGGATGATCAAAATTATCTTTCAAGAATGTTTTATCGTCACGAAAGAAATATGTTCCGGTTTATGACCGATTTTCAGGGTTCGCTTATAGAGAAGAAACTTCGCTGGGTTGCAGGTTTTGGCATCCTACACAATTCTGTAGATATTGTTGATATTGAAGCTCTTAATAAAGGAAAGAAGAAGGACCTTCTCCCCGACACCCTCAGCTTGTACGATTATTACAGAAATTGGGGAATAATTGAGGATGGAGAAAAAAGCGGAGGCTGGTCTAATAATATTAAGGTTGGGCTTGTGTATGATACCCGCGATTTTGAACCAAACCCTATGAAAGGGCTCTGGAGTGAAGTAGTACTTTTTGCAACTCCCGGCTTTCTTGGAAATGGTGATTATGGATTTGCTAAAATCTCAGCAACACACCGCCAGTATTTCACAATTGTGAAAGACAAACTCTCATTTGTTTACCGTTTAAACTATCAGGGAACTATTGCCGGAACCGTACCTTTTTATATGCAAACTTACATGATCAATTCTTTCAGCAATTCCTCAAATACTGATGGACTGGGTGGATCGAAAACTGTACGCGGCATGTTGCGAAACAGAGTTGTTGGAGATGGTGTTGCATTTGGTAATGCTGAATTCCGGTGGAAATTCTATAAAACTGTAGTAATGAAACAGAATCTTTATCTCGGGCTAAACCTGTTCATGGATGCCGGTAAGGTTCTTAAAAAAATAGATTTCCAAAAACCCGAATCAACATGGCCATTTAATCCTTCTGAACTATTTGCCTATGATGCGGAATCAATTCATACAACTCTTGGAGCAGGATTAAGAATAGTTCTCAACGAAAATTTCATTATTGCTGTTGACTACGGCAAACCTTTTGACAAACGTGATGGTAATAGCGGTTTGTATATTGGTTTGAATTATCTTTTTTAAATCATACTTTTAATTCAAACACTTGCTATTTTTGATCAATTATCAGAGTCTATTCCCGATTTTTGATTGATCCGATTATTCATTCTTTCTTTTTTTCGACCCATTTCAGTGCTTCACGATGGCTAAGTCCCGAGAGTTCATTATTCTCAACAAACTGAACAACAGTTTCCGGTGAAGTTTTTGAATATTTGCGCAAAGCCCATCCAATAGCTTTACGAATAAAAAATTCATTACTGTCTTTCAGCCGCTTAATAAAATCAAAAAGTAAGTCTGTATTGGTTGTATTTTTATACGAATTGTATTTACAAAATAGTCCAAGCTGTTTTGTAAATTACAATCGTTAATGCCGGTGGTTAAAATATTCAGAACAATTGAGCGGAGCGATAATTGGTCTGTTATATTTTTCCAATCGGTATTATATTTCAACTGAAACAGCTAGGCTGTGCGTTGCAGCCAGATATTACCTGAGTGAAGCCAGTTCTCAGTTTTGCACTGGATTAAATGAGGATTTTTCTTAAAACATTTTCCTGCAATATTAATAGCTATCAGATCTACGGTATCCCACCATGATTTATTAACAATCATGAATTCAACTACTTCAATAGCGTCTCCATTATTTTGGAGAAGTAGTCTATCAGTGAGTGCAATCCCAAAATACTGATACTCCCTTTCAGGTTGCTGCCAAAGCTCCTTTATAAGACTCTCAAAAATTGAAAGTTCAGGTAAACCATAAGTTTTGAAAAAAACTCGCATGATCTCCCATCGGACTGTTGACCGGATACCAAGAAACTCAAACTGGTTACGCATGTATTTTTTCATAAATACTGCATCAGTCGGGCTGGCATATTCCTGAAAAAGTAAGGCAACAGGCTGAAGATATAAATCCATTTTCTTTGGGTTAATCCCGCATGATCAATAATTTACAGGTTGAAACAGGCTGATTATTATTTGAAAATAATTTTACAATGTAAACTCCGGGGTCGTAATAATGAGTGTTCAGATTTAAAATTCTTTCTGAATCATTCAAAACAATCTTTTCAACGCTTTTACCCAGAATATCCATTACCTCAATCAGATTACAATTATCATATGTCCAGCTTATTGTTATCAATTCATTTCCGGGATTAGGGAAGCAAAACAATTTATTATTTTCCTGAATTTCAGGTTCATAAACCATAGTTGTATAATCTTTCAAAGCAAGAGTATATTCTCCTTTCTGAAAAGATGGGATTTTAATGATACCTGCCTGCCATGTACCCACTCTGGTAAATTCTACCGACTGCCAATCAACAGCCGGAGAAGGCCGATACAGAATAAAAAGTGAATCACCCGGGCGGGTTATAAGAGTATTATCAACAAAGCCGGTTACCATATATGTAAACTGAATTTCAGCATCAAACCCCTCAGGTATTATGCCATCAATATGCCAATAACGATAGGGTGAAAGGGTAACTCCGGGCAAAGGCTCTTTTAACGGATCAGGTGCTACCCAGTTATGTGTTACACGAACAAATGCAGTATCGGAAACTGATTTTACCACCAGCTTACAAAATAAATCGCTGAAAGCAACATTGCCGGTAGTGGTAATTAGTTTAGCCTGATCGCTTGTAGCATCACATATTTTTTCATTATAATCCATCATTGCAATAACAGGTTCGAAAGGCAACTGAAAAAGTTTACTACCGGTTTCACCATCAAAAAACATAGTTTCAGAAAAGGTCTCGCGCAGATGGTTCATAAAAGTGATCTCCACTAAATTGGCATCTCCAATAAAATCACGTCCTTTTCCTTTCTGACGTACAAAAACCTCAGCCTCATTACCTGTAACAACCATTGAATCAATAGAATAATGAGGAAAACCGGGTGTAAAAACCCAGTTATCAAAGAATGCTGTCAGATCTATTCCACTGTGTTGCGATAATGCATCCCTTAAGTCATAGGTATTTGCATTGCTATAGGCATATAAATCTAAATAATGCCTTACTGCCGGAAAGAACAGATCATCACCCATATAGTTTCTCAGGGTTTGGATCACCAGCCCTCCTTTCTGGTAAACTGTCTTTCCATAAACATAAGCCGGCGGAATATTGCTCAGGGCATGATAAGCTCCATCGCCCGAAGGCGTGTGCAGATACTGAAGAATATCCCTATGCTTGATCCGTTGCTCTATCAATGCAGTTTCGCGGTCGTAAAGCTCTTCACGAAAAAGTAATTCATTCCACACTGCCCAGCCTTCATTCAGCCACATTTCTCCCGGTCCGGCACAAGTTACCTTATTGCCAAACCACATATGCGATAATTCATGAGCATAAAGCCATTCATTATTCAGAGAATTATCAATACTACCATGAGGGTAAAAAATATTTCCGGCATGCTCCATAGCACCAAGTGCAGTACCTGTATAACCTACCCTTTCAAAAGGATACGGCCCAAAATGGTTTTCGTAAATAGCAAGGATGTTTTTAAGGTTTAAAAAAGAACCGGCTACTTTCCATTCGTCGTTGGGTCTGACAAAAATACTTATTGGAATATCATCTTCAATACCATTATAAATACCAGATACTTCAACATATTCGCCAACTGCTACTGACGCCAGATAGGTTGGTATGGTTTTTTCCATCTTCCAGTGAAATGTATGAGTGCCATCGTCATGGTTTGTAACAGACTGCAACAATCCGCCACAAACTGCCTTTTTATTCTCACTCACACGGATATGAAAATCATACAAAGCGCGATCGA
Organism: Bacteroidales bacterium; assembly: GCA_012522795.1. Lineage (GTDB taxonomy): Bacteria > Bacteroidota > Bacteroidia > Bacteroidales > JAAYJT01 > JAAYJT01. The sequence goes on from JAAYJT010000097.1 coordinate 17,768, forward strand.
AAAAATTATCGCTACACGGGAACCATGCTTTTCCAAGACTTGGCGGATAAGAATCAAAGCCAACACCAAGATTAAAAGCATATTGCCCGCTATAATGAAAACCACCCCAGGATTCGTTATAGGGAACACCGCTATAATAAACCGATAGATAAATAGTATCAGAATTAGCATACGACTGATTTAACATGATATGCAAATCATCGCCATTATGCGTGAAATTGGTAAGAGCCTGCTCGCCAATAAAAACTGAATCAACACTAAGCTTTCGTAAATTAAGTTCTATACTGTTCAAACCATTGCCTAATGGGGTGAGTGTAACTGTTGTTTTTCCATTAATACTCTTTCCTGAAAAATCAAGTACGTCAAGCCTGATTTCATAATGAAGCACGTCAAAATTAACGGGTGAAGCAATGCCGGCAACAGCTCCGGTAAAAAGTGACAGGATACATGTAAAAATAAATCTTTGAATCATTTGTAAAGTATTATCAGTTATCAGACAGGATATTGTTTTCGTTTTGAAAATGATTTTTCAAATATCAGTATTTTATTTGGATTAATAATTGAAAGATAATTTGGTTATTTAACAAAAACCTGATTTTAAACTACAGGCATTATTCCCTGATTCGTTAACCAGAACCAAAACAACTGGAAGCATATATTATTGAATTCCAGATATTTATCATAGTATTTCATTATACAAAGAAGCATAGTAAAGTGTTTTATTTATACAAATTATGAATAGTGTTCAAAACTCAACAGCATTACTTTTTTCTTTAGTTTTGTCAGCATAAACTTAATTATTGTCTGAACCGATAATTCAAATAAGTATAAAGACCGGAACTTTCATAATAATCTTAAATAAAAATACTATCTCATGAACAGATTGCTATTACTTGGAGATGAAGCTATTGCCCAGGCAGGTATTGATGCCGGTATTTCCGGTGTGTATGCCTATCCGGGTACTCCATCCACTGAAATTACCGAATACATTTTAGCTTCGAAAGAAGCCAGAGAAAAGAACATTATTGCCAGTTGGACAACTAATGAAAAAACAGCTATGGAGGCTGCCCTTGGCATGTCGTATGCCGGTAAACGTGCCATGGTTTGTATGAAACATGTAGGACTGAATGTTGCTGCCGATCCTTTTATCAACTCTGCCATTACGGGAGCTAACGGGGGTTTGATAGTTCTTGCCGCTGATGACCCTTCAATGCACTCATCACAGAATGAGCAGGATTCACGATTTTACGGAAAATTTGCAATGATACCCATGCTGGAGCCTTCCAATCAGCAGGAAGCCTATGATATGGTAATATATGGCTTTGATCTTTCCGAAAAATTCAAGATCCCTGTATTGCTCAGAATTACAACACGACTGGCACATTCCAGAGCAGGGGTTGTATTAAATGGCAAAAGAGAACAAAACAAAGTTGGACTACCTGAAAATTACAGGCGTTTTATTCTTTTGCCTGCCATAGCAAGACGGCAATACAAACAATTACTTGAACAACAGGCTGCATACGAAGATGAAGCACTTAAATCATCATTCAACCAGTATATTGACGGACCGGATAAAAGCAAAGGAATCATTACCTGTGGTTTGGGATTGAATTATCTTTATGAAAACTATCCTGACCGCAATGTTCCATTTCCTGTATTAAAAATTGGTCAGTATCCTGTTCCTACTGAAATGGTTCGTAAACTTTATAATGAGTGTGAATCAATACTTGTTCTTGAGGATGGTTATCCATTTCTTGAAGAAATGCTGCGCGGTTTGCTTAACCATGGCAAGCAAATCAACGGGCGCATGGATGGCACTGTTCCCCGCGATGGTGAGTTAAATCCGAACATTGTGGCAGTGGCTCTTGGAATGAAAGATGAATGGGGCAATCCCATTCCTGAAATAGTTGCACCGCGTCCCCCGTCACTTTGCAAAGGATGTCCTCACATTTTCTCATACAATGCTTTAAATGAAGCTATTGCAGAATTTGGCAAAGGCAGGGTATTTGCTGATATCGGATGCTACGCCTTAGGTGCTCTACAACCTTATGATGCAATTAGTTCCTGTGTTGACATGGGTGCTTCAATAACTATGGCAAAAGGTGCGGCCGATGCAGGCTTAGTACCGGCTGTAGCTGTTATCGGCGACTCTACTTTTACCCATTCGGGAATGACAGGGCTGCTTGATGCCGTTATTGACAATTCGCCTATCACCGTTTTGGTTCTCGACAATGCTACCACAGCAATGACCGGTGGTCAGCCATCATCAGCTTCGGGTAAGATTGAAGATGTGTGCCTGGCACTGGGAGTTGAAAAAGAACATATTCATGTCATTAATCCCATACCCAAAAATCATGAGGAGAATATGAATATCATGAAAAAAGAATTGTTGTACAAAGGTGTTTCTGTTATAATTCCCCGCCGTGAATGTATTGTTACAGCAACCAAAAGATTGAAGGAGAAAAGAAAAGTTAAATGACAATTATCAGTATTTTCTACATTAGTAACTGTTTAAGTCATTTATCATTTTCACAGAATCTCAATTAAAAATCATTTAAACACTAAAACAATGAAAAAAGATATTATTCTTGCAGGCGTGGGCGGACAGGGAATTCTCTCAATTGCCGCCACTATTGGTCTGGCTGCCGTGGATATGGGTTTGCATTTAAAACAGGCTGAAGTTCATGGTATGAGCCAGCGTGGAGGTGATGTTCAATCCAATCTTCGTATTTCAGATAAAGAAATAGCCAGCGACCTTATTCCAAAAGGTAAGGCTGATATTATTATTTCAGTTGAACCCATGGAGTCACTTCGTTATCTTCCAATGCTATCACCAGAGGGGTGGCTGATCACAAATACAACGCCCTATATAAATATCCCCAATTATCCGCCAATGGAAAAGGTAATGGAAGAAATAGAAAAACTACCACATCAGGTTGCTCTCGATGCTGATAAGATTGCCAAAGACCTTGGATCGGGTCGCTCAGCAAATATGGTAATACTTGGAGCAGCATCGCCATTCCTTGATATTCCGGTTGAAAATCTTGAGAAGGCTATCACAAAATTATTCACCCCCAAGGGCGAAGAGGTGGTTGATGTTAACATTAAGTGTTTCCGAGCCGGAAGAGAGGTTTCAGAAAATAACAGCTGAGAGGTATAAAGTACTTCGACCTCTAATTATTAATATTTTGTTAACTTTCTCTAACAGAAATGAGTAAGAAACGAACTGTTTTAACCATTCTGGGAGCTGCTTGTCTTGTTGTTATTTTTTTTATCATAAGATATTTTTTGCAGACACCTTGCATCATCCAAGATGATGACGAAACATACACTCCCGAGCCGCTCACAAAATACGGCATTCCGGTTGATTCCCTTATTTTGTATGAAGGAGTAGTACTACCCCGCGAAACATTATCGGATATTTTGGGTAGATATAATGTAAGTTCCGCCGATATATATAAACTCGCAGAAAAAGCTGATGGAGTATTCAATCTTCGCAGAATAAAGGCAGGTCAGAATTTTTCGGTTCTGTGTTTGAACGATTCAATGCAAACCGTTAAATATTTCATTTATGAAGAATCACCAACATCATTCGTGGTCTTTAATCTTGGTGATACAATTAATGTTTACACTGCAGAGCGCGAAATTGAACGACGTATTAAAATATCAGACGGAACAATAGAATCATCGCTTTGGAATGCCATGATCTCAAATGGTGACGATCCTCAACTTGCTCTGGAATTATCAAATATCTACGCCTGGACTATTGATTTTTTTGGAATTCAACGTGGTGACAGCTATAAAGTAATGTTCGAAGAGCTCTATGTTGAAGGGCAACGTATTGGTATTGGAAAAATATTTACTTCGGTGTTCAGACATTTGAACAATGACTATTATGCTTTTTACTATGAGCAGGATGATGATGGAGATTATTTTGATGAACAGGCTAATAGTCTGAGAAAATCTTTTTTAAAAGCTCCTTTGCAATACTCACGTATATCGTCGCATTTTTCACATCGCCGTTTGCATCCTGTACATCGCGTTTATCGTCCGCATCATGGTGTAGATTATGCAGCTCCTACAGGAACCCCGGTTATGGCCATAGGTGATGGCAAAGTAACTTTTGCAAGATATAAGGGGGCTGCCGGAAACATGGTTGAAATTGTACATAACAGCGTTTACAAAACACAGTATCTGCACTTGTCAAAGTATGGTAAGGGAATTCGTGAAGGTGTGAGAGTTAAACAAGGGCAGGTAATTGGCTATGTAGGAAGTACGGGCACCTCTACCGGACCACATTTAGATTTCAGAGTTTATGAAAATGGCAAGCCTGTAAATCCGCTGACAGTAAAATCGCCTCCGGCTGAACCAATTAAACCCGAATATAAGGATGATTATCTGAATCATGCCGATTCGTTAAAACATCTCTTACAGGAAATCGTAGAAATTTGAGAATAAAGAATTTTATATGGTAAGTATATAGCTTCAATCTGAACTAATATAAAATAAAATTTATTAAAAGAGAGAGGCTGTTCCAAAAAAACAGTCTCTCTCTCTTATAATGTTAAAATGAGTTATTAAAGCTTAGTAAACTTAAATGAAAACTGTCCGAATGAACCCTGATCAACAGTGATAGTAAAGTTCATATCGTAGACTCCATTACAGGTATTAAGAATACCAAATCCTTGATACGAGAAGTTTGTATAACCAAATGCATTTGATGCAAGTACCGTTTTTTCTGCAATAACTTCAAAATTCAACTTATTTACTTCCATCTTCAGGGGACCTTGGTCTTCATTTACCCCATCCATTGCAGCCAAACCGGAAACATAGATTATGTATGGATCATCGGGATCAACAGTAAGGGTAACATTTCCTTCAGAGTCCCAATCGTCACTTACAACATAATAAGCACCGGATACAAAATCAGGATCATATTTACAAACTGCTGCAGCGTTGAAAGCTGCACTTGACCTGTAAACATCTGATCCTTGAACAGTTAACAATTCAAAATTAAACACATCACCAGGATCAATATCACTAATTTGAATTCCTAATAGCGAAGCCGCCTCATGAGCAAAAATCTGCACAGTCGAAGGGAAAGTTGTGAAGTTTTTAATCTCCACTCTTTTTTTGTCGCCATTAAAAGAAACCACAATTTTAACTTCACTCACGGTAGATGTATTAACATCAAGGTCAAATTGAATAAAGGTATTTGCCAAATCTTTTACATCAAAAACAGCAGGATTAAAATTCGTAATTGAAGGAATAACACCTACACCTCTTAAGCCTGCTGGATCCTCAACTTCGGTTTCGCAAGCAGAAAAAGCAAAAACCATTAAGAATAAAAGGGCTATTATTTTATTTGTTTTCATATCATTATAAATTAAGGTTTTAAAAATAAAACTTAACGTGTGCCACCGGCCCACCATACTTTTTCTGTGTAAACATAAGTTCCGTCACCATATGCTTCATGAACGTTATAATTTGTAGTTACATCGCTTGCTCCATAAGTATAGCGTTGAACAAACTGATTTGCATTTAATGGATTAGCAAGTACAATTACATTATTACCCATTGCAATTAAGCGACGATAATCGTTATATGCTTCAACAGCTTCTTCCTCAAAGAAAGCAATATATTTCTGGTTCATTACTTCTGAAAGCGGGTCGGCTGTAAACTTAGGAAGAACTTCGCTATCGAAATATGCATCAGCATCATCAGCAGTCAAACCAATATTTACTTTCTGAAAAGCAGCAGTAATAGCTTTTTTCAAAGCAGTTTTAGCAGCATCATTATTTCCAGATCTCACATAGGCTTCCGCTTTCAAAAATTCAATTTCATGATAACTTAACAAATAGGTTGGTGCTGTTGGGATTGAGATTGCTGAAACACCATATTTTCCTTGAATGTTTTCAGGGCTCCCATTTGGAGCAAATTCAGATGAACCTGTATCTGGATGTTCTTTCCAGAAAATATTGACTCTCGGATCATTTCTGTTGGTAAGCTTATCAGATAAACTCTGACTAGGGGCAAAATAATCGCGATCAGTAAAGAAGCGATAGAAAGGGCTAAAAGTTGTACTAGCATTATATTTGAACTGACACTGATCAGCAGCAGATTTATACGATTGGTCAGCCAAAGCTATAACTTCATCATAATTAGGATTTTTAAATGATAAGCGCATTGTATAGCGAGCTTTTAATCCATAGGCAGTCTGTAGCCAAAGTTTAGCATTTCCTCCATAAATAAAATCCTGGGATCCTAATGATGGAAACGTAGTTTCTTTTCCTAAATTTTCAATTGCATCATCAAGAAGCTGAAATACAACTTTATAGATATCTTCCTGCTTATCAATCTTTGGAGTAAATATTTCACCTGGTTGTAATGCTTCTGTCCATGGCACATCACCCATCAGGTCAGTAAGCATAGCAAGAATATACGCATTTAAAATCTGTGCAATACCCAATGTGTGGTAATTTCCTTCCTCAGAGCCTTCCGGCGAACATTTGTTTATGATCACTTTAAGATCTGCAAGATTTCTGTACATTGAGTTCCATGAATTATTGTAAGTTGTTGCGCTAATAGGTTCGCCTGATCTAATTTCAGCACTATAGCTTTGACCATAACTACCAACGTTATGCTCCATATAAACTGATGCATAAAAGGCAAGATCACTTCCGGTAATATTAAATGCAGTACTTGTAATTACATCAGTAATTATTAACCTTGATGCTACATCAGTTGGATCGTTTACGTTTTTATTGATATCATCCATGATATCTTCTGAACATGACCAGAATGCAAATACCAGAAGTCCAGACAATAATATATTTAGTATTTTTCTCATAATTTATATTTTTAAAATTAAAATGTAATATCTAAACTAAATCCATAACTGGTGGTTTGAGGAAGTGAGAATCTCTCAAATGCGCCTCCCATGTTAGTATTACCCTGCGAAGTTTCCGGATCAAGGTTGCGTAAAGCAGACCAGATGAGAATATTTCTGGCAAATACAGAAATGCCGGCAGTGGCAGTTTTATATATGTTTTTAGGAAGTTTATATTTTAGCGCAATTTCACGTAATTTAACAAAGGAATTTTCATGAACATAAAATTCATCAATATCTCCAAGCCTATCAGAATATAACTTCTGAATAGCAAGAGGATCTGTAGGACCACCTCTAACAATATCATTGGGAGTACCATCATCTTTTACACCTTTAAAAATAAAAGTTGATTCTCTGTCTTCAGTAACTTTCGACATGCCATAAAGATCAAGCAATCCATTTGATCCTGAATACATATGCCCCCCTTGTTTCCATTCAAAAACAGCACTTAATGAAACTGATTTATATGAAAAAGCTGTTGTACCGCCTAAAATAAAATCGGGTGAAACTTCACCAATTACAGCTGGTTCACCAGGCATCGGGAAACCATGATCCCATGCACCGGGATTATCTATAACAACAATATTTCCATTATCGTCACGCACAAATGAAGTACCGTATATAACAGGAAAAGTATTACCAATACCAGCACGAACCTGAGGAGTTACGAATCCACCCAAAAATATACTCTCAACTCCGGAAGCAAGCTTGTCAACCATATTTGTAATCTTTGTAAAGTTAAAGTTTAAATCCCATTGAAAATCGCTTGTTCTTACAGGTGCTGTATAAAGAATAATTTCATGAACATCTGTAGTAACGGCACCACCATTCATTATAAGTTGTCCAGATCCGGTTGAACCTGCAAGTGGCACTGGGAAGATTTGATCAGTAATATTTTGTTTTGAATATGTATAATCAATTCCTAATCTGTTGTTCAGGAATTTAAGATCAAATCCAAATTCATATGAAGAAGTATTCTGAGGTTTCAAATTGGGGTCGTAAAGTGAATAACTTGGAATATAAGCTCTTACTCCTCCAATTGGATACTTTATTGGCTCACCCAGCCAAAACCCTCCACTGTATGTGGGGGTGACAAAGTAATTTTCATAATAGTTTCCTGCCTGTCCGACTTCAGCATACGAAGTCCTTAATTTTGCAAATGATAACCAACCAAGATTTTTCAAAGGTTCAAGCTCAGATGCTACAAATGAAAGGGACGCCGAAGGATAGAAAAAGGTTCTGTTTCCTCTTGGCATTGTTGAAACAACGTCATTTCTGCCGGTAGCATTAAGATAAATCATTGATTTCCATGAAAGTGATAAACTTCCAAAAACTCCAACTGTCCTGTTAGCCCATTGAAACTCATCGGCAGAAACTACACTGGCATTATTTATATGGTTCCATCCCGGGAAAATAAAGTTTTGACCATTATCTGAATAACCTTTTGAATTAGAATGATTTAACTCATTACCTACTAAAAAGTTGAAATCAAAATCTTCATTTATTAACCAATCAAATGAAGCTGTGAATAATGAATTGAATATTGTGCTTGTGGTTCCATAATTATCAATTTCACCCTGTGAATTATTCCTGCTACCATAACCAAATATATCCTGTAAGTGTGTTGTATAATTATCAGCACCAAGCTGATAGCGAAGCTTTAAGTTCATGTTATTTGCAATGTCGGTTTTGAAACTAACAAATGCATTTCCAAAAAAACGTCCGGTTTTTTCGTTAAATGTATTATTATGTTCTACCCAATATGCATTATCAAAAGAACCGCCACGATAATAAATTTGTCGAGTAGGTTCACCCGGCCAATGGTAAGGGATCTCTTTCAAATTGTAACTTGAAGGTGCTGACAAAACTCCAGCAAGCGAACCATCATTAGCACCTGATAACTTATCAATATTAATATCGGAATAATTTGCCGAAAAACCAACATCGAAATAGCTGTTCAGCTTTCTTTCGGCATTAGCTCTAACATTGTAACGCGTCATACCTGTGTTTAAAGCAATCCCTGTTTGATCTGTGTTGCTGAAACCAAGAGAGAAATTGCCTCCGCTTGTGGCTTGAGATACATTAATAGTATTGGTCATAGTATAACCAGTTCTGAAATAGTCATCCCAATTATTGTAAACAGCAGGATATACCCATGGATCAAGACCAGCCTGTTCAAGCTGAAATACTCTGTACATGCCGGGTTTGCCATTATTATCTCCGCCAAATGTAGGATCCTTAGGCAGATCAATAATTTTTGTACCCCATGATGTAGAAGCATTGTAAGCATAATTTCCATTGGTACCCTGCGAATATATTGTTTGATAATCAGGGGTTCTGGAAACTACATCAAAGCTACTGTTATGACCAATGGTAACAACAGGTCTACCCACTTGAAGATTCTTACCGCTCTTTGTTGTAATAATTATAACACCATTGGAAGCACGGATTCCATATAGCGCTGCCGCTGCTTGTCCTTTAAGAACTTCAATGCTTTCAATATCAGCCGGATTGATGTCAATTGCTCTGTTCGAAATGTCAGCGCCAGTTACACTATTTCCGGTTGAATATATTGGATTTGAAGCAATTGGCATTCCATCAACAACATACAAAGGAGCATTGTTTCCGGTAAAGGAACGTGCACCTCTGATCTGAAACTGTGAAGATGCTCCGGGCATACCGCTTGAAGGCTTAATATCAATACCGGCAACTTTACCTTGTAGTGAGCCTAATAAGCTTACGTTTCCGGTACGGGCAATATCCTGATTATCAACTGACTGAACTGCATAACCGAGAGATTTACTTTCACGGCTGATCCCCAACGCTGTAACAACAACACCTTCGATGTCCAAAACTTCAGGCTGCATAACTACATTAATAACTGTGCGTCCTGAAATTGCGACTTCCTGAGTAACCATACCAACGAAACTAAATACCAAAGTTAGTGCATCATCTGGCACTGATAAGGCATATTTCCCGTTTAAATCTGTTACCGTTCCAATGGCAGTTCCTTTAACTCTAACAGAAACCCCAGGAATATCACTACCATCATCGGCATTCGTAACAATACCTGTAATTGTTCGCTGTGCGAACATAGCCTGCACCGTAAATAGCATGCAGACTAGTAGAAAGGTAAATTTTCTCATAATTAAAAATTTTTAGTTAGAAATGATTGAACATTAGTTTAATTTGAAAAAAGACAGATTCTTTAATCATGCATATATATTTAGTTTGACATTTTCAATATGCGTATAGATTAAGACTTTGCAGAAAATTTTGGCTAAGGTATAACAAAATTATTAACCTGTAACAAAACTTAACAGTTTTTTTTCCTACAAATACTGTGCTCTGGTTCATTCACAAGTAAAACCCCGGTAAAGTTCCATTATATTTAAAATTACTAACTATCACAGCACCATAAGGTTATTTAATGATATGTTAGAACTAAAGAGACTATTATAGTCAATATAAAAAGAAAAAATAATTTCAGAGTTAACTCAAAATTATAAGATAATTTCTGATCTGATTAGTCTTTCTTAGGAAAAACAACTAATAACCTCTCCTGTGATTTCAAGCAATAAGAGTATTTAAAATTACACTATCCTGTAAAAGTCTCTATAAATATAAAAAAACTAGCCGCCTCAAAAATTAAGATGATGAGACGGCTAGTTCTATACTGGTAAACCACTGTTATTCAGCAGGGATTAGATAAATAATTAATCATTTGTTGTGTTGATGCATTAATACCCAGGATTCTGCTGTTCAGCAAGCTTTGGATTTGCATTTATTTCATCTTGCGGAATTGGCCATAAAAACAGGTGGCTATCATAAGGAATAGCATATAATAATTCACCACTGTATGGTCCTTTCAAATTACCGGAAGCATCAAATAATTCAAACTCTTCTGCTGGTGCAAAACCAGTCTGAACTTTTCCTGGTACACCGGCTATAGGGAAATACGGACAGTGTTGTAATCTATGAATATCAGGAAAACGACGTCCTTCCATAGCCAGTTCAATACGTCTTTCAATTAAAACAGCATTAAGTAATTCCTTATTATCAGCAAAATCTGAAGCTTTATAGCTTTGTGTTGTAGGATCAGCCAATGAGCGATCGCGAACCACGTTCAGATAGGTCAATGCATCGCCAACCTGATTTTCTCTTGCATAAGCTTCTGCAAGGTTAAGTATTACTTCAGCATATCTCATCATGGGAGATAAATCAGTATAACCTACATCATCTTTGTATTTATGAGTGTAAATAACTCCATTTGCTTCTTTAAAAACCATATTAGGTTCATCACGCCTTTTATCATCGGGCAACCATGACGGATTTCTCCATAATATAGGGCTATGGCTTATTAAAAGTCTGCGCTTATATTGTGAAGCCAAAGCTCCGTTAACACTTGGATAATTTGTTTCCGAATTTTCCATGCCAAAAATATATTCATCTGAACCGTAGTTATTAGTAAACACAGTCCATGGCTCAGCTCCAAGTGCATAATGACCGGCATATACTCCACCGGCAACAAATTTGCTTGCTTCCTGAATAACTTTAGCGTGATCCCACACATGCTGATATACGCGTGCTTTTAAAGCAGCAGCAGCTCCTTTTGTTCCTTTTGAAACCTTTTGATTACCTGACCGGGCTGACTTTAATGGAAGGTATTGCTCAGCCAGATCAAGATCTTCGATGATCCACTGATAACACTCACCAACAGAATGTCTGCCTGTTACAAAACCTTCATCAATGGTTCCAAGAGTAGTAAATGGTTTTTTATGATAAGGCACTCCCAAGTGAGAAGCATCTGCTGTGTGCTTATAGGGTCTGGCAAAATGAATTAGCAGTTCATGGTAAGATGCCGCTCTGAGCAATAAGGCTTCACCCAGATATTCATTAGCCTGTTCTACGGATATAATGCCTTCTTCACCAGCTTTCTGAACTCCTTCGGCAACTATATTTATCCGATTAATAAGACGATAGGTATCGTTCCAGTAGAATACATTATTGGCGGTAGTTGAATTATATGTACCCATATAGGTAATTTGATAAAACGCCTGAGTATTCACAACATCCTCGCCACGATTATCGCCCTGCTGAACAAAAGCTGCTCCAAACGGATATCCGCGAAGTCCATCGCCTGTAGGCAATCTGTACTGTCCAACCTGAGCGGCTTCGTACATACCATTAACAGCAAGAGCAATCTTTTCAGGTGTATCAAAGGCAACATTTTCGGAGATCTGATTATAAGGCACCAGATCTAGTACATCTTTTTCGCATGAAGTAAAGAAAATTCCAAAAGCAAAAAATGATGCGAAAAGTAATAGCAAGCTTTTATTATATTTATTCTTTTTCATTTTTCAACATTTTTTAAGGTTTATAAACTGAAATTAATACCAAAAACAAAAGTTCTTTGTCTTGGAGTTCCATTATAATCATATCCATCTTCTCTTTCCATTTCAGGGTCTACACCGGTATAATCAGTAATCATGAATAATTCAGAGCCTGAAACAAATACTCTTAATCCATTAATGCCAACACGACTTAGCAAATGTTTAGGAAAGGTATAACCTAAAACAAGGTTCTGCAGTTTCAGGAAATCAGCCTTTTCAACAAAACGTCCGCTGGTTTCATTCTGGCGATTAATGAAATTGGTCTGTCCATACCAAAGTTTTGGTGTCCAGCCATCACCGGGTTTATCAGGGCTTTGCCATCTTTCAAGCATTTCAGAACCAAAGTTTGTAAATGTATTTGAAAGTAGATCGGCTCTGGTACGATTCATTATATAATTACCACCTGAAAAACGGAAGAGCATTGAGAAATCAAAGTTTTTGTATTTCAAATCTGAAGTTATAGCGCCAAAATATGTTGGAAGTGATGAACCAAAAACCTTTCTGTCGGATGCAGCAAGTGTGGCTGCTTGTGAAACATCTTCAGGATCGTTGGGATCATATACTCTGTAAGTTTGATTTGCAATATTACCCTGAACCATAGTTCCGTCAGCCTTGCGGTATATCGGATTGCCATTGGCTTTATTTACACCTACATAATCATAACCATAAACTGAACGTATGGATTCTCCTACATCAATTATGGTATAGGTAAGAATAATTGGCTTGTCATCAACAAGTGAAGTTACTTCATTCTTTGTCAATGTGAGATTAACACCAACATTCCAGGATAGATCACGAGTGCTTAATACTCTGGCATCAACTGAGAACTCATGACCTGAGTTTCTCATAGTTCCTATATTTCTGTACACATAGTTCCCGGGAACACCAAACGAAGGAGGAGTAGGTGCCTGAAGGATAAGACCGTCAAGATCATTAAGGAAATAATCGTAGGTTAAAGTGAATTTCCCATCAAGAATTGAAGCATCCAGACCAATATCATATTTATTACTTGTTTCCCATAATAACTGATCATTACCCATTTGAGCAAAGGCAATACCTGTATAATCAGCATATCTGACACCCGAGTACAAACCCAGATATGGATAATTTCCAATGAAAGAGTTACCAACCTCAGCATAAGAAGCTCGTATCTTCAGATCGGAAATAAAATTCACATTCTCCATAAAACCTTCGCGTGAAACAGTCCATCCAACTGAAACTCCCGGGAAGAAACCCCATCTGTTGTCTTTTGGTAAAGCTGACAAGCCATCGTAACGTGATGATAACTGAATAAAATATTTACTATCATAATTATAGCTCAAACGTCCGGCATAGGAAAGAATCCCATTACCGGTCATACTACCCGATGAAAGTTGTGTTGAATATGAACCACCAATAACACCATACCTGAAATGAGGATCGGAAATATTGGTTCCACCGGCAAAGAAATAGTTGTAGTTTTGCTTTTGAGCTTCCTGAACCAATGTTGCACTGAGATTATGAATATCAGCAAAAGATTTGTTAAATGACAAAATGTTCTGAATATTCCATATCAGAAAATTGGTTTGGGTATTATATATTCTTCCTTTTACTGATGCACCATCACCATGGATAGGGTTCCAGTACAAAAGACCTTCGGTCATTGAAAGGTCAACACCTATCTGTGAGCGGAAATTAAGAAATGGCAATAAATCCGCTGCACCATAAACGCTCATTGTACCTCTGTTTACTTTTGAACCATAAACATTGTTCTTCAATGTATACATAATATTGGGAAGGTTATCATCAATAGTCTGAAGATTCTCCCCGCGACCTACCAATTGTGGATTTACAAGGTCAATATTATAGCCGGTAGGATGATCAGGATTATAAATAGGAGTATTAGGAAGTTGTCTTATTGCTGAGAAAACATTACCCGACAATGAGTTTTCTCCAGTATTTTGGCCATTATACTGAGTACGGGCAAGATTTGCACCTGCACCAAATGTGATGGCTTTCGTAACTTTCTGGTCAAGGTTAGCACGGAATGTAAACCGGCTCATATCGTTAGGTATTGTAACGCCTTCCTGATCAGAATAACCCACTGAGAAATAATATCCGGTTTGTGGTGTTGAACCTGACAAAGAAATTATATGGTCTTGCTGGAATGCATTGCTCCTAAGAACCTCTTTCTGCCAGTCGGTATTAAGTCCGGTTGCTATAGCAGGGCTTGTTCTACCTGCATTTTCAAACATTTCAGCAGTCAATTCAAGAAATTCTGTTTCATTAGTCAAATCAAACAGTCTGACGGGTTGTGCAATACCAAAATAATTACTATAATTCAACTGGAATTTTCCGGCTGTCCCTCTCTTGGTTGTAATAAGAATTACACCATTAGCAGCTCTTGAACCATAAATAGCAGTTGCTGAACCATCTTTTAATACTTCAATTGATTCAATGTCTGCCGGATTTATATCTCCAAGAGCGTTAGTAGAAGCGTATCCTCCAACATCTCCGGTAAGGATTGGAATACCATCAACAACAATAAGAGGGTAGGTACCGGATGTTATTGATCCAACACCCCTGATACGAATTCTTGGTACCTCACCAAGTACACCGGTCTGCGATGTGATCTGAACTCCGGTAGAACGACCCAGCAATTGGGATTCAAAGCTGGGAGTTGCTATTTTAGCAAGTTCATCTCCACGAATTGATGTAATCGAACCAGTAACCTCTCTTTTTCTTTGAGTTCCATAACCAATAACAACCAATTCTTCAAGAGTGGTTGCTTCAGGTTGTAAAACAACATCAATAACCGAGCGCCCTAAAATCTGAATCTCTACGGTTTGAAAACCAATAAAACTAAACATCAGGCTGACAGCATCGGCAGGAACAGTAAGAACATACTTACCATTGGCATCAGTAACAGCGCCAGTGGTAGGTGCGCCCTTAACAACAACAGAAACACCTGGTATTCCTTGGTTGTCTTCTGAACTGGTGACAACACCAGTGATAGTTCGCTGTGCGAATATAGCCTGTGCTACCAGCAGCATACAGGCCAGCAAAAAAGTAAATTTTCTCATAATCTCATTGATTTTGATTAGAAATTGTTTAACACTAGTTTAATTAATAAATAAATTACTCAAGCATATATATTGAATTTAACATAGCCACCATACTAAGAAATTACCGCCTCGAGAAAATTTGCGCTAAGATATAAAATAATATTTGATTTTAACAAAACTTAACAAATTATTTTAAAAAATGGCAATATGATGATAGAACCTAAGAAAAAGCAATTCAATTAATCATCTTTAACATACTGTTACCCAATACTTCCAATTACATTTTCAACCTCAATAAAAACCTCATATGACTTAACCAGATTTTTCATTTTATTATGATCCAGATACAAAATATGGTCAACATCCAGAAATTCAAATTATTTTCTTAACACTTCACGTACCTTATTTGTTCCGACACTATATATAATATATTAAGGAGTTTCATATTTTTCTCTCAGATCCCGGACTGACGCCATAAACTCAATGCCAAGAATCAAGAATATCAAGAGCATTATCAAGAGTCTTAAAATTCTTTAAAGCAGTATTCATTCCCATTAAAACAAAGTCTTCCTGGTCTGCAGCATGATTATAGATTAGGTATTTTTGAAAATCCTTTACCTGATCGTCATTAAGTACGACTTCTGAAAATTCGCCAAAACAGGTATTTACACCGTACATTATTTCTTTGGCAACAATTTTCTTTTCAAGCACTGCACGACATGAATTAATACGTTTTTCTGTATCAGGGAGCAGTTCCACTTTCTCATGAAACCTTGCAATTTTAATAAGGTTCTCAACACTAAGATTGGCTCTGGCAATAGTAATCATAGTTAAGAAATTCACGAATTATTGTTATTATTTGATTTACAAAATTCTCCCCTGTTTACTAATAAACCCTGTTATCATTGAAATTGATATTAGCATTTCATTTACATCAAACAATTATGTTTGCCCGTTTTTCAGTTCCTTTCTTAAAAAGTTTTCGATAAGTTATATGTCGTTTTGAAAATGTACTTTGTACCGCATCATGAAGCTTTTGCATTTTGGGATTAAAATCGCCTACCCATGCAAGCTCAATTTCAGTGTAATTTGGTTTCTTACGCATAATTTTGTCCATATGCCAGAATATTGCAGATTCAATTCCATAGCGCTGAAACCGGGGAATTACACCCATTACGGTAATGCGTGCCTTTGTATAAAGGTCTTTTCTTTTTAACAGCAAAAATCTTATTTTATCCAATAAATTCAGTCTGCCATTAAAGTATTTAAGTATCTGATTTGCATCAGGCAACATTACGAGAAACGCCACCGGCTTTTTATCATGATAGGCAAACCATATAAACTCCTCATTAAGAATATGTTTTGCTTTCTGAAATTCTTTTCTCAGTATGTCCAAATCAATAGGGGTAAAATGCTCGTGATGCACCCATGCCTGATCATATACCTCTTTAATATCTCTCAGATATTTTTCAGAATTCTTTTTTTTAAAGTGCTCGTATGCAAATCCGGGCTTTTGTCTTATCCAGTCGGCTATTTTCCAGAAACGTTCAGGAAATTCTCTGGTAAGATCCAGTTTATTGGTAATTTGTTCAAAAAAATTATAGAATCCATAATTTTCAAAAAAATTCTGATAATAAGAATGATGATAGTTCATACCATAGCTGGGGTTGTTGAAACCTTCAACCAGCAAACCCCAGTAACTTTCGTTCTCACCAAAGTTTACAGGCCCATCCATAGCCTGCAAACCGGCTTTTTCAAGCCAATCCCTGCAAGTATCAAACAAGAGAAAAGCTGCTTCCTGATTGTCAATACATTCAAAAAAGCCCATACCACCGGTTGGTTGCTCATATTTACGGGCTTTCTCCCAATTATAAAAAGCAGCCACCCTCCCTATTAATTCACCATTATCATTTATTAAAATCCATCGGGAAGCATCGCCATTATTAAAAAAAGTGTTTTTTAAAGGATCAAAAATAGCTTCTATATCCTTATCTAAAGGACAAACAAAATTAGGGTCATCTTTATAAATAACCCTTATAGCATCATGAAACTGCCTAACCGTCTTACGATCAGTTACTTGTATTATTTTCATAGAGCTAAATGGTTTAATAAATTCATATTACACCCTTTAATAATACGCAAATGTAAAACTTTCTCGTTATTTCAATGAATTTTATATTTATTTTGCTAAAAAAATCAATAATATATTTAAAGGCTAATTTTGCGGCAGTTTTTTTAATGCTGACCTGTTATACTGATTAACAAACGAACATTTGAGCTCAAATCACAAATAAAAACTCATTAAATGTTCTTAATACAAGGTATTGTGTCAGTTTTGTCAATACAGCCGAAAAACAGAATTTGCACCTTATGAAATAGTTTAGGGCAAGGTTTCGCACTATGAATCTTTGATCTTCCAAGGCAACATATGAAGAAAACAACTTTGATAAAAAAAATTGACATGCTTGTCCTACGATCATATTTAGGACCACTGGCACTGACTTTCTTCATAGCCATTTTTGTATTACTCATGCAATTTCTGTGGAAATATGTTGACGATCTTGTAGGCAAGGGCTTGCCGTGGAATATGATAGCTGAGCTTATGTTTTATGCTTCTTCTACTTTTGTTCCATTAGCGTTACCTCTCGCCATTTTACTTTCATCACTTATGACTTTCGGCAACTTGGGTGAACACTATGAGCTGGTGGCAATAAAAGCTTCGGGTGTTTCACTTCGAAGGATAATGACACCATTGATTATACTATCAATTCTTATAGGAATAGGAGCCTTTTATTTTTCAAATGTAGTTTTACCTATTGCCAACCTTAAATTTCATTCAATACTTTTTGATATACGACAACAAAAACTGTCTTTCAATCTTCAGGAAGGTATATATTACTATGGACTTGACGGCTATGTGATAAAAATAGGTGACAAAGAAAAAGACGGGAGTCTAATCCGTGATGTAATGATATACGACCACACCTCAGGACAGGGAAAAACAACCCTGACACTCGCAGAATGGGGCACAATGGATCAAACACCAGATGGCAGGTTTCTGATATTAACATTATATAACGGAGCAAATTATGATGAAAACCCAAATCAAAGCTCAGCTTCAGCTTCTCCTTTTATGAGAATGCGTTTTGAAAAAGAAGTTAGGCGGTTTGATTTGTCAGGATTTGAATTTAACAGAACAGACGAAGATCTTTTTAAAAACAATTTCCAGATGTTTAATCTAAAGCAACTGGAATATTCCCGTGATTCACTTTACCAAAAACACATTCAGGAGAAAAATAATTTTTCACTTTCAATGTATCGCAATTATTATCATTATTCACAGCATCAACTGTCAAAGCCTATTCAGATGGATTCTATCCTTGTTTTCATGGGCGACTTTCTGAAAGGAATTAATTATGATGAACACTCGAAAATAATTGATAATGCCCTGAATACATCACGAAATGTAAAATCATCAATTGAGGCTCGTTCAGATTTTTATGAAAACGAGCTACGTCTTATACGTCGTCATGATATTGAATGGCACCGTAAATACACATTATCAGTTGCCTGCATCATACTTTTCTTCGTTGGTGCGCCGCTTGGAGCCATTATACGGAAAGGTGGGCTGGGTTTGCCACTGGTAGTTGCTACTATTTTGTTTATATTGTTTCATATTGCATCGACTACAGGCGATAAATATGTAAGAACCGGAGTTTTAACCCCATTTATGGGTATGTGGTTGTCGTCAGCGCTATTTCTTCCTCTTGGTATATGGCTTAGTTTCAAAGCCGTTACCGATTCTCCGTTAATGGATTCTGATGCATGGGGAAAACTTTTCAGAAAAAGAAATACAGAGCAAAACAACGAAAGTTCGAACTGATATTTCACATAATAGCATTTAATACCGATTGGAAAAATATAATAGACCAATTTTACCGGATGGCAAAATATAACAGACCAATTATCGCTCCGCTCAATTGTTCTTAATGTTTTAACCACCGGCATTAACGATTGTAATTTACAAAACAGC